>JAKJFA010000017.1:0-19774 GCA_022705135.1 Pseudomonadota bacterium
TTCGATGGCGGCGTTCAACGCCAACAGATTGGTTTGATCCGAGATGTCCTGGATTAACTGGGTGATCTGGTTGATCTCGTGCGAATGCTTTGAGAGGGATTCGACGGTGGAGCGGAACGTCCGCTGGCGTTCATTGATGGCGGCAATGCTGCTGACCAGGGCATTCAATTCTTCCTGGGAGCAATGAGCCTCTTCCAGTTGCGCCTGGGCGGCCGTGTTGAGGGAAACAGCGCGGGAGGAGACTCCGCTGGCGGTCTCCGTTACGGCGGCCAGAGATTCTTGTTTCTCGGTGGTCTTGGCCGCAGCCGCCAGATGATCCTTGACGCGGACGGCCTCCACTGCGATCCGCACGGTCTGGCTCCGGATGAGATCGAGGATTTCGCGCAGCTTGGACAGGAAGAGGTTGTAGTTCTGCCCGATCACCCCCAGTACTGAGTTCGCGGGCAGCGCCAGGTTTTGGGTGAGATCGCCTTCTCCCGACGAAGCGCTCTCGACGATTTCGGAGATGTTCTCCAACGGACCAAACAAGGCGCGACGGAGGATGAGCAAGCCCGACATGCAAGCAACAAGACCCAGGATCAAGGTCCACACTGGCAGCCAGCGCAAAGGGCCCAAGTCTGCTGAAGCGAACAAGACCAAAAACGAGGGGAGCCCCGTCAACAGGGCACTCACCGCCAAGACGCCGGCAAAGAGCGGCATCAATCCTTTTCCTGGCTTACTCATCGTTTTTCGGAATTCTGAGATTTCTATGCGGAAGCTGCTGTGACACAACTAAAGTCTGCAGAGGGCCTTGTTTCTACTCCTGCGCGACGCCGGCAATTATGTCACGGCTGCCGTTTTTCTGCACCTTGAGCCCATTGCCCTGATAGGATAACCGCCTCGTCCGATGATCAGCCTATCTGGATTCTATGTCCTTATTTCTCTCTCGCAAGAAATATCCTATGACGGACAAGATCCAAACCATCACCCTCATCGCCGAAGCGCCGCCCAAACCTGCCTTCGGTGCACCGTGCAACGGCTGCGGCGTCTGCTGTACCGCCGAAACCTGCCCCTGGGCCGTGCTGCTCTTCCGGCAGCGGCGCGGCCCATGCCCGGCGCTCATTTGGAATGAAGAGGCCAAACGCTATTTCTGCGGTTTACTCGACGATCCCGCCCAATACATGTGCTGGCTGCCACGGCGCTGGAACGCCGCCGCCATCGGTTTCTTCACTTGCCGCATCGCCGCTGGAACAGGCTGCGATTGTTCAGCGGAAGTGGTCAGCCCTGCAGCCAGCGTGCCGTCTGATAAAAGACAAAGCTGACCAGCCAGGCCAGCAGCAGCGGCCAGACAACGGATAACGCTGTAAACCCCCAGCTTTTCGCTTCGCGCCGGATGGTGGCGACCGCCGACAGGCAGGGGGTGTAGATCAGGATGAAAAGCATGAAGCTGTAGGCCTGCACCCAATCGAGCCGGGTAGCCAGCAAGGCGCCGAGTTTGTCTTCGCCAGCACCGTAGATGACTGCCATGCCGCCGAGAACAATTTCCTTGGCGACAAAACCGAAGAGCAAAGCTATGGACAGAATCGAATCGATGCCGATCGGCGCGAAAATGGGGTGCAACACTTGCGCCAGTTGACCGGCCAGCGTACCCGGGCTGGCTGGCGGCAAATCAAAGGGATAATGCGTCAGCAGCCAGATCAACAGCACGCCGCCCAGAATGTAGCCGCTGGCGCCTTCGAGAAACTGGCGGGTTGAATACCAGCCCTGCATCAGCAAGCTGCGCAGGGTCGGAAAACGATAGGGCGGGAATTCGAGCAACAACGTTTCATTGCTCCTGAATTGCCGTTTCCAGATCAGCGCCGATAAAAAGGCAATCAGAAAAGAAACGGCATACAGGCTCAGCATCACCAGCGCCGCCAGATGTGGCGGGAAGAGCGCCGCCGTGAGAAAAACGATGACCTGCAGACGCGCCGAACACAGCGAAAACGGAATGATGAGCATGGCCAGCAGACGTTGCGAACGCGTGCGGATAACGCGCGTGCCCATCAGCGCCGGCACGTTGCAGCCCAACCCCATGATTTGCATGACGAAAGCGCGGCCATCCAGCCCCAGCTTCGACATCGCGCGATCGACCAGAAAAGCGACGCGCGACAGGTAGCCGCTGTCCTCGACCACGCCCATCAGAACGAAAAAAACCAGAATAATGGGCAGAAAAGTCAGCACCGTGCCGACGCCGTCGATCAGCCCTTCCAGCACGAAACTCTTCAGCACCGGCGAAGAATTAACCAGTAAAGGTTCCAGGCCACTTTGGCGCAGCAGATCAAGCTGCCATTTCATGCCGTCCTGCAAAGGCACCCCCAAGCCATAAACCGCCTGGAAAAGCAGGTACATGAGCAAAACAAAGATCGGCAGCCCAGCCCAGCGATTGAGCAGGACACGGTCGATCCTGTCGGTCATCGTCTCGGTCAGGGTATGCGGAAAATCAACTCCTGCTGAAACAATGCGTTCGGCCTCCTGCTCCAGCCGATCATCCTCAATCAGCAAGTCGTCGCGCTTGACTGAAAAGCGCTCATCCACACTGGCCACGGCATTCGCCAATTGATTTTTGAGTTCCGCCAGGCCGTCGCCACGCCGGGCGCTCACCAGATGCACCGGCACGCCCAAGGTTTCCGCCAGACTCGCCGTATTGAAGTGGATGCCCAGATTGGCCGCTTCATCGGCCATATTGAGCACCACCAGCATGGGCAATTCCAACGCCTTTAACTGCAAGACCAGCGGCAACTGGCGCTCGATCTGGACGGCATTCAACACCACCAGCAACAACGACACCGACTCCTGTTCCAGAAAATGCCGTACCAGGCGCTCGTCCTCGCCAAAGCCGTGCAAGGAGTAAAGCCCGGGCAGATCGACCATCTCGACTGTCTTCGCGCCCAGAATGATTTTGGCGGAAAGAAGTTCGACAGTCACTCCAGGCCAGTTGCCAGATTTGGCGCGAACGCCGGTCAGCCGCCCAAACAGGGTTGATTTGCCGGTATTGGGCATGCCGACAAAGGCGATGCGGCAACGCTGTTTGGCTGTCTTGGCCATGCTCAACGCTTGATTTTGATGCCCGCCGCCTCACGAGCGCGCAGAATGAAATCCGTACTGCCAGCACGAACCTGCAAGGGGCCATGCGCGCCAAGGCGATGCACCAGTGAAAGCCGCCGCCCCGCCTTGACACCCAAGGCCGCCAGACGCTCACGCAGCTCGAACGGCAGGTCTATCGCCAGCACCGTCGCCGTTTCGCAAGGAGTCAGTTGATTCAGGGTCATAATCCGCACTATTACGCAAACAAGAATTATTCTCATTTGCATCATAGCACGAGTTTTCCGGGTTAATGCAAGATTAATCCGCCATTCTTTGCAAAGTCAGGATAAAACAAGCGCCATCCTCGACATTCTGCGCTACGATGGTGCCGCCCATCTTGGCCATGTAGGTCTTGGCCACAAACAGCCCCTGACCGCGGTTGCCATTGGCACCGGAGTCCTGCTGATCCGATACGCCATATTCGAAAATGCGCTCCATCCATTCCTGAGGAATCTGCGGCCCCTGGTTACAGATCGAAATCATGGCCGCCGTTTCACTGCTGCTCAGGACGATACGGATTGGACTGCCCGGAGTACGGTGACGGTCGGCGTTGCGCAGCACATGCGTCACCACGTCTTCCAGCGAATACTCATCGGCCCGTACCAGGACCGATTCCGCGCATCCCGAAAACTCAACGCCTTCGATACCGACACAAGGCGCATTTTCTGCCACATGACGCAGGAATTGACAGATTTCCAGGGGTTCAAGCTTCAAGTGGGTGGTCTGAAAAGCTTCGCTCGGCGACGCGCTGCCATAGAGCACCCGGATCGCCTGCTGCATGCGATGGATGTAACGGGCGCTCTGGTCATCCTGTTCCCCATGCAAAGCCATCAAGGATTGCAGTGGTGACATGATTTCATGGCCAACGGCATGCCACATGTCCTTTTCCTGCTCGGCGCGGATGCGCTCGCGCTCGGCGTCCTCGCGCACCCGTTGCAGCAGGTCATGCAGGCAATTGGCCAGAATACCTAGTTCATCGCTGCCGCGCAGACCGGTCAGATCCAAGCCCCCGGCATCGCCCGCGCCACGCACGCTGCGCGACACCGAACTAGCGCGTTGGGTCAGCAGGGCAATGCGGCGGATCATGCCGACTTCGATCACCATCCAGGCCAGTGCGATCGCCAGCAACATGGCAATGACAAACCAGCCGACGCGGGTCGCCACCTGGCTCAGGCTCTTGTTGGCGCCTCGCGGGTCACCTTTCAGCAGGATTTCGTATTTGCCGACCGGCGTGGAAATGATCTCGCGTGCCTCCAACGCCTCTTCCGGCACTTGTTGCACCGGCAGGCGTCGGATCAGGCGATCCAGCCAGAGCCAGGAATCCTCCATCGAGACACTCTCGCCGACCCGTTCAAACAGAAATTGTCCCGGCGGCGCCGACAATTTGCGGATGCGCAGGGTTTCGCCCGGCAACAGCAGCGGTTTCAGTTCCGAAAGCGCAAAAGGCAGGCTGGCTCCGTCGTTGTTGCTGTCGAACAGGGCTTTTCCATCGCCCGGCGGCAATATCTGCAAATGCACCTGGATCTGATCGAGATCGGCTGGCGGCCATTGCGGGCGCGTTCCCTGAAAAAGCGCACTGCGCAGCACTTCCACCGGCAGACGCAGCGAGTAAAAAGAACGGTGGGTGCAATTCCGGCCATTTTCCGTGCAGTAGTTGTGCTGCCAGATCCAGCCACGAAAATCCTTGACCGGCCGGATATCGAAAATTTCACGGCCATCATCGACGAAGCCTGTCAGACGCCCCGGCGTGCCTTCGCGTCGATTGACTGGCATATCCAGCGCTTCAAAGGGTGCAATCCAGCGATACTCCTGACCACGCAAAAGCACCTTGACCTTGACTCGGTGCGCGCCCTTCAACGACAAGTCGCCGCGCTGGTGCGCCACCAGCGGCTCGCTGTCGAAACGCCCGGCCAGATAAATATAGCCCCCCGCCCAGGGATTGCTGCCAATAGCGGCGCACAAACCGCTGCCATCCGGGTACTGCACCATGCAGCCTGCCATTTCTACGGCATGACGCACCTTGCTCTGATCATCGAAATCAATCCCGGCAAACGGCAGCAACAGCGGACGCAAAGGAGTAATCCGTTCATTGTTGATCTCGGGATTGAGCAGCGCCAACTGGCCGGAAGGATGGCGCAGGCGCGCCGCGATCTGCTCCTTGGTCTTGATGAAGCTCGACTGGTAATTCTGGTAACTCAGTTGTTTTTCTTCCTGCAGCACGGTGATCGCCAAAGTCACCGTCGCCAGCGCCAGAAACAGGAAAGCGCCGCGAAACAGCAGGCGCAGGCGGTATTGCGACAGACTGGGAAACTTCATTGGCCGTTTCCGCCCGTATTTTCGGCCCAACGGAAACCGCGCATGGGAATATTCTCAATGCTGTCGAATTCCGGGTCGACCTCACGAAAGGCATCGCGTATGATGCTGACATGCTTGCGGATGTTGTCGCGGTTGCGCCCGCTTTTGACGACCTGGAACAGTTCTTCGTAAGAAACCACCTGGCCGCGTTTTTGATGCAGCGCTGCCAAAATGCGCTGCGCCGTCAGCGGCAGATTGACGCGCTGACCGCGCCAGAGTGGGGTGCGCTGCCGTAACGGGTCGATCGACAATTCCTCCTGCGTCTCGACTACCGGCGTTTCCTTACCATTGCCTTGCGGCTTGGCGGCACGCAGGATTTCGAGAAAGGTTTCGATGAAATCGGCTTCCTCGAAGGTCGTTTTTTGCAGGTAATCCCAGGCATCCAGCGCTTTCATAATGCTGCGGTAAATGGTCGCCGGCATGGCCGAAACCACCAGCACCGGCGTACCGCGCTTCTTGTTGATGGCGTTGATGATGGCGACGCCGGCATGACGTTCGCGCCCCAATTCGATATCGAGGATGACCAGATCGTAGACCTCGCGTTCAATGGCGGCCTCGGCATCGTCACGCGTAAACCACTGATCGACACGCACCCCACTCTTGGCCGATTCGATCCAGGATTTCAACTGTTTGCTTGTGGGGATGTCATCCTCGATGACGGCAACCTTCAACATGACAGACTCCTGCACTTTCCAATGGCGCAAGTATCCCGCTTTTAAACGGAAAGTCCCAGAGCCGGCCTGTGAGTTTTTCTTCCGCCGCCTGAATGCTTGTTCCGACAACGAACTGAATACAGATGACCAATGAGGAATCCGCCCCCGCCACAGCATTGAATGCTCCACCCCCTGCCACGCAAGATGGCGTCATCGAAGAGCGGAACAAAAACCCGGTCCCGAATCGTCAATCAACCTGTGGAGGAAATCATCATGTCCGAACGTCTCAGCAACATCGCACTATCCATTCAGTCCGCCTTTGGTAATGCTGCAAGCAATTTGCGCTACCAGGCCGGTCGCATCGAATTTGGCCGTGGCCGCATCATCGGCCTGGTTCTGGTCGCCGCGCTAGTCGGCGGCGGCTACGCCCTGGTCAAGAAACCGCCTTTCCAGGGTATCGGCCGCGACGAGGTTGGCATTCGGGTCAATACACTTTCCGGCGAGACCGTCGAATTCCGCGAAGGCATGGTCTTTGTTCTCCCCGGCATCCACCAGATGCGCCGTTACTCGCTACGCGATCAGCGCTACCAGCCGTCACGCAGCGACGCCCCGTTCCAGTCACTGGAAGGGCTGGCGCTCGGCGTCGATCTCACCATCCGTTATGCCCTCGACCCCAACAAGATCAGCAGCATGGCCAAGAATCTGCCGGCCGACCTCAATGGTGAAATTGTCGAGCCGCAGGTGCAGGCCGTCATCTACAAGGTTTTCGCCAGCCATACCGTGCGCGAAATTTTCTCGGCCAAGCGGGCGCAAATCCAGGGCACCATCGAAGCCGAACTTAAACCGCGGCTGGCGGCCGACGGCATCATTCTGCGCGGCGTCATGATGGGTAAAGTGGAGCTACCCGCCGATTACCGTGCCGGTCTGGAAAAACTACTGGCAGAGGAACTGGAAACCGAAAAGATGCGCTACACGCTCGAACTCAAGGAAAAGCGCGTCAAGCAGAATGAGTTGGAAGCCGAGGCTGAGAAGGTCCGGCGCGAAAAAGCGGCCGAAGCCGCCGGCAACGAGCAGGTCATCGCCGCCAAGGCACAGGCAGAAGCCATGAAGCATGTCCTGCCTTTCAAGCAGAAGCAGATCGAGCAGCGCCAACTGGAAGCTGAAGCCGAGAAAATCACCCGCATCAAGAACGCCGAAGCCGCTGCGCAGGCCCGCAAGATCGAGGCTGAAGGCGAAGCGGTGTCGCGTCAAAAACTGGCCGATGCCGAGGTTTATCGCATGGACAAGGTCGGCAGAACCTCCAGCGAACAACTGGCACGCGACGGCGCCACCATCAGCAAGAATCCGCTGCTGATCCAGAAGGCGCTGGCTGACAAACTCTCCGACAAGATTTCCGTCATCATCGCGCCGCCCCCGGTGGATGGCGGCTTCATCGGCTCCACCTTACTCGGCGGCGCCCAGAACACCAAAGCCAAGACCAGCAAGGCCGTCCAGCAGGACAACAACGAAGAACAAGAAGGGGAATAATCATGCTCGAAACCCTTGCCTTCATCGCCATCGTCACCCAGAACCAGGTGGCCCTGCGTGCGGCGCCCTACGATTCCGCCCAGCAGCAGGCCGTGCTCTGGCAGGGCGACAGCCTCGAAATCCGCGGCCGTCGTATGGATTACCTGCAGGTGTATGACCATCGCCGCGAACGCGCTGGTTACATCCTCGCCTCGCAAGTCCGTGGTTACTCGATGAAACCGGACGGCGCGCCGGAACTGCTGGCCGTCTCCCGCTTCCTGCGCGAAACGCCGGGATCGGAAGCGCTTGGCATCGCCGTCACCGCCGCCTTCCTGAAGGCGGCCCCACCCGAAGCCATCGGTGCCGAAGCGTTCGACCAGCTCGGCACCTTTGCCGAGCGCCTGGCCCGCCGCGCCTCATCGCGCCAAGCCAGCCAAGGCAAGCAAAACGACTCTGTGCTGGCCGCCCACCTGGAAGTTGCCACCAGTTACGGCGTCACCCTCACCAGCTTCGAACGCGAAGGCCGGGTGCAAATTTGCTACAATGGCGACGCCTTCCGCCGCGTTATGGCGCTGCCAGCCAACCCGGAACAAAAGGCGCGCGCCGCCCTGGCCCTGACCCGACACGACTGCGTCGATCCCAATCTGCCACCACTCGAACGCCAGGCGCTTGACCTGTGGCGCGCCGACGTCCTCGACCGCGTCGATCTAACCAACCTGCCGGACAACCTGAAAAACCGCGTTCATCTGCGCCGCGCCGGCGTCTGGGCGGCCATCGCCCATCACAAGGCCCGGCAGGGCGAAGCCGCTGCCAAGGGCATGAAAGAAGCCGCCAACCGCGCCATCGACGCCCTCGCCGCCATCAACAAAACCGAATTGAGCGAGGAAGACGCCGTTGCCTACAATGATGCCGCCATCCGCGTCGGCGCCTCGCGCTGGGCCGCTGTCGGCAAGCCATTCATGGGTTCTGCGTCCAAACTGAGCCTTGAAACCAAGCCAGGCAAGCCGGGCGAAACCTGTGTGCAATTGCTGGAAGAACAAAGCGGCAAAAAGGTCCAAATGCTCGAACGTTGTTCCTACGGTGTCGTCTGGAAACACTCCTTCGCCGTCAATATCAACGGCACCGCCGCCACGCTGGCCGTACAACCACTCGCCACCTGGCGCGAACTCTGGGTCTTCCAGAAAAAAGGCAACGAATGGTCGCTGACCGCACTGCCACCCGCCCTCAACAACCCGGAACTCGGCTACCTCGAATTCGCCGGCTGGGTTCCCGGCGGCAAACAGCTGCTGGCGGCGCGCGAAGCCAAAGTCGATGGCCGCTTCCGCAAAACCTTTGAACTGGTGAAACTGGACACGCTGGAAATTGAAAAGAAAGCCGACAAACCGGATTCGCTCAGTCTTTTCTACCGCTGGCAATCGCCGGAATGGAAGCGCACGACTCTGACGAGCCGCTGAACTGCATCAGGTTGGCGAAACTTCAAACGCCGAACCGGAAACGAGGAAACTGCCACCGGACAGATAATGGATGGTGCGCAGTTCCTCCTCGGCAAAATGCCAGCGACCGTCGCGGAACACCCGCTCATCCGCCCATGCCGCCACCACTTCCCCAATGAAAAGGTCGTAGGATTCCTGATTGCGTGCTTCCGGAACGATGCGGCACTCCAACCAGGCAACGCAGCCGGCAATCAGCGGCGCCGAAACCTTTTCGGCCGGTACCGTATTGATACCGAAGGCCACGAACTTATCCCCTTCGCGCCCGCTGTGCGAACCGACCGCCAAAACCTTGCCCGCCATCGCCTTGGGCGGAAGGCTGAGGACGAATTCGCCGCTGGCCTCCATCAATTCGCGCGTATAGCTATTGCGGTCCACCACCACCGCCACCTTGGCCGGCGAAAAGTCGAGCGGCATGGTCCACGCCGCCGCCATGACATTCCGCCGCCCGCCATGCGCGCTCGATATCAGCACCACCGGCCCGTGGTTCATCAGCAGATAGGCTTTCGGCAATTCGACAAGACGGCAATGTTCAATTTTCGGCATATCAGGGCTCCAAAGTGCGTATGCCCGGGATTTAACTCCTGCCCCCCTCTTGCGGCAAGCGTCGTTTCATCCGACCATAGCAGCCTTCGCACTGCGCCCACTTTTCTGAAGCCATGAAACCGCTCTCACTTCCCCTGCGCCGCCTGCTGATGGCCGTCCTCATCCTGGCGCTGATCGCCGGCGCGGTGCTCTGGCTGCTGCGTCCCAAGCCCATTCCGGTTCTGCTGAAAGCCGTCGAGACCGGTAAAGTCGAATCCACCATCGCCAACACCCGCGCCGGCACGATCGAAGCCTGTCAGCGCACCAAGCTGTCGACCATCATCGGCGGCCGCATCGAATACCTGGGTGTCAAGGAAGGCGACAAGGTCAAAAAAGGCCAGTTGCTGATGAAACTCTGGAACGATGACCAGAAAGCACAGGAAACCGTGGCGCGTGCGCAAATGAACACCGCCGAGCAACGCGCCGCCGAAGCCTGCGTCATCGCTGCCAATGCCGAACGTGAGGCAGAGCGGCAAGCCGCTTTGCGCCAGAAAGGCTTCGTTTCGATCGGCAAGGAAGAAGCCGCCCGCACCGAGGCCAAGGCCCGCCGCGCCGCCTGCGCCACAGCCAGAGCCGATGTTGCCCAGGCACTGGCGCGCGTTGCCGCAACACAAAGTGAACAGAGCCGCACCGTCCTCTATGCCCCCTTCGACGGTACCGTCGCCAAAATTGTCGGCGAACTGGGTGAGTATTCGACGCCTTCTCCTCCGGGCGTCCCCACGCCGCCGGCGATCGACCTCATCGACGAAACCTGTCTCTACGTCAAGGCGCCGATGGATGAGATTGACGCGCCCAAGATTCAGGTCGGCCAGCCGGTGCGCATCACGCTCGACGCTCTACCCAAACAATCCTTCCCCGGCAAGGTCAAGCGCGTGGCACCGTATGTTTCGGCCGTCGAAAAGCAGGCGCGCACGGTCGACATCGAAGTCGATTTCGATGCGCCGGAAGCCGCCGGACGGCTGCTGGTCGGCTACAGCGCCGACGTCGAAGTCCTGCTGGACAGCCGCAACTCTGTGCTGCGCGTGCCGACGGCCGCCATTCAGGAAGGCGGAAGCGTTCTCGTGCTCAACCCGAAGACCGGGAAACTGGAAGCGCGCAAGATCAAGACCGGACTGGCCAACTGGGAATACACCGAGGTTCTGGAAGGGCTGACCGCCGGCGAACGGATCGTCACCTCGCTTGACCGCGAAGGCGTCAAGGCCGGCACTCGCGCCGTGGCAGACGAGAAGGCGGCAGCAAAATAATGTTTGACCAAAGCAAAACCTCAACGCAGAGGCGCAGAGAACACAGAGAACCACAGAGAAAACCTGTTTTTTCTCTGCGACCCTCCGCGCCCTCTGCGTCTCTGCGTTGGAATCTTTTCAACAACAAACCATGCCGCTGATCGAACTCAAGGGCATCGAGCGCGTCTTCCATCTCGGCGACAGTACCGTGCACGCACTGGCCGGTCTCGACCTCGCCATCGAGCCCGGCGAATACGTCGCAGTGATGGGACCTTCCGGTTCCGGAAAATCGACGCTTCTGAATCTGCTCGGCCTGCTCGACCGTCCCAACGCCGGCACCTATCATCTGGAAGAGCGTGATGTCACGACGCTGACGCCCAACGAACAAGCGCGCGTCCGGAGCGAGCGCATCGGTTTCGTTTTTCAGAGTTTCCATCTCGTGCCCCGGCTGACCGCGGCCGAAAATATTGCGCTGCCGATGATTCTGTCAGGCCTGCCCGCCAGTGAGCGCAAATCCCGCGTCGAACAGGCGCTGGCCAACTTCGGCCTCGAAAACCGCGCCGGGCACCGTCCCGATCAGCTTTCCGGTGGGCAGCGCCAGCGCGTCGCCATCGCCCGCGCCACCATCATGCAGCCCGCCATGCTGCTGGCAGACGAGCCCACGGGCAACCTCGACCGCCATACCGGCGAAGAGGTGATGGCCCTGCTGGAGAGCCTGAACCAGAACGGCGTCACGCTCATCGTCGTCACCCACGACCAAGTACTCGGTGCCCGCGCCCGCCGCCAACTGGCGATGGAAGATGGGCATCTCAAGCACGACTCTTCTCTTCCCCCTTCTCCCTTCCCTCTTCCCGGGCAATGAAATTCGTCGATACCCTGCATTTCGCCCGTCATGCCGCAACCGGCTACCCCTTGCGCACGGCGCTCTCCATTCTGGCCATGGCCATCGGCGTCGCCTCGGTGGTCGTGCTGACGGCGCTCGGCGACGGCGCCCGGCGCTATGTCGTCGACCAGTTTTCCTCGCTCGGCTCCAATCTCGTCATCGTCCTGCCCGGCCGTTCGGGCACCGGCGGCTTCAACCCGGCCAATGCCATTACCAGCACGCCGCGCGACCTCACCATTGGCGATGCCGCCGCCATCCAGCGCGGCAGCGCCGTCCGTCGCACCACTCCGGTCACCGTCGGCACTTCGGAGATCAGTTTCGGCGGGCGGTTGCGCGAGGTTATGATCGCCGGAACGACTGCGGAATACGTCCTGATCCGTAATTTCGATATCGCCCAGGGACGATTCCTGCCTGACGACGACTGGAACCGGGGCGCACCAATCGCCGTCATCGGCGCCAAAGTACGCGAGGAACTGTTCGGCGCCACACCCGCCGTCGGCCAACTGGTACGCCTCGGCGACCGCCGCGTGCGCGTCATTGGCGTGCTGAAGGCGAGCGGCAGCGGCATGGGAATGAACACCGACGAACTGGTCCTGGTGCCGGTCGCGCTCGCTCAGGCCATATTCAACACCAATACGCTGTTCCGCATTCTGGTCGAGGCAAGAAACCGCGAAAGCATCCCGGCCGCCAAGGCACAGGCCCTGGACATCGTGAAGCAACGCCACAATGGCGAGGAAGACGTGACCGTCATCACCCAGGACGCCATCCTCGCCACCTTCGACCGCCTGCTCGGCGCGCTGACCCTCGCGGTCGGCGGTATTGCCGCCATCAGCTTGGCGGTGGCCGGCATTCTGGTGATGAACGTGATGCTGGTCGCCGTCGCCCAGCGCACGGGCGAAATCGGCCTGCTCAAGGCCTTGGGCGCCCCCGCCCACACCATCCGCAACGCCTTCCTGTGCGAAGCGGCCATGCTTTCCGCTACCGGTGCCATCATCGGCTATTTCCTCGGTGTGCTGGGTGCCGCCCTCATCCGCTACGCCTACCCGGTTTTCCCGGCCTACCCACCCAGCTGGGCCGTCGTTGCCGGACTGGGGACGGCGCTCGCGACCGGACTGCTTTTTGGCGTCATGCCGGCGCGCCGCGCCGCATCGCTCGATCCCGTCGAAGCCCTAATGAAGCATTGACGGGCCTCTCTTGCGCCTGTGTCCGCCATGCATGCAAACAGCGGCGCACCAACACCTCCACCGATAGAACCCGAGCAGCGGCAATGGCACAGCCAGTCAAGGTTTGCTATCATGCGGCCCGCGCCGGCTTGACCGGCATTTTTTTGAACTTTCGTTATGTTTTGCGGATCATAACGGACGCAGCGTCTGGACTTGCCGCCGCAACGGAAGCCGCCGCCTTTCCTGAGCCGCCTCCGCACTGACCGGAAGGTCCTTGTACGCACCGTTGCTGGCCGGACGAAGCGGCCTGAGCCTCATCATAGAAACTCGACCCACCGGGATGCGAATCATGGAAGACGACCCAAAGAAGAAAACCGATGTCCCCGTGTCGCGGCGCGGATTTTTGAAACTCGCCGCCGGCGCCGGCATTGCAGGCGGCGCGTCCTCACTGAGCGGCTGCCTTGTCAATGAACAGAAAGTCGGCGATTCCGGCTGGCTGCCGCAACAATACCGGGTTCCGGGCAACTGGCCGGTGCAGGTGCGCGGACGCATCCCGATTGACCCCGCCAATCCCGCAATCACCCGTGATGACGCGAAATGCGTCTTGTGCGGTCAATGCCAGGAAGTCTGCGAAAAAATCCAGACCGTTCACGGCCACTATGAATTGCCGGTCAAGGACGATTTCATTTGCATTCACTGCGGCCAGTGCAGCTTGTGGTGTCCAACGGCAGCGATCACGGAAACTTTCAGCATCGCCAAAGTCGACGCGGCGCTGGCCGATCCCGGCAAGATCGTGATCGTTCAAACGGCACCGGCCACCCGGGTCGCCCTGGGCGAGGAATTCGGCATGCCGGTCGGCTCCTGGGTGCAAGGGCAGCAAATCAGCGCACTGAGGAAGCTCGGCTTCGCCAGGGTTTTCGACACCAATTTCTCCGCCGACCTCACCATCGTCGAAGAGGCTACCGAGCTGGTAGCAAGAATCACAGGGAAAGGCGGCAAGCATCCACTGCCGCAACTGACTTCGTGCTGTCCGGGCTGGGTCAAATTCGTCGAGTATTTCTATCCGGACCTGATTCCCAACCTGTCAACCGCCAAATCGCCGCAGCAAATGATGGGCGCCTTGATCAAGACCTATTACGCCAAAACCGGCAACATCGACCCGGAAAAAATTTTCAGCGTTTCCGTCATGCCCTGCACCGGCAAGAAATTCGAGATCGACCGCCCAGAATACCATGCCGCCGCACGCTACTGGAACCGGCCTCATCTGCGCGACATGGACGCGGTATTGACGACGCGCGAGTTGGCCTCGATGATCAAGCGGGCAAACCTCAATTTCCCGGAACTCCCCGAGGGCAGCTACGATCCCTTGCTCGGCGCCAGCTCGGGGGCAGGCCTCATTTTCGGCAACAGCGGCGGCGTCATGGAAGCCGCCGTGCGCTCCGCTTATTTTTACCTGACCGGCAACAAGGCGCCGCCGGAAGCCTTCGAGTTCAAGAAAGTACGCGGCCTGGAGGGGGTCAAAGAGGCGTCGCTGTCCATACCGGGCGTCGGGCCGCTCCATGTCGCCGTCATTCATGGCCTGAAGAACGCCCGGGTGGTCATGGACAAAGTCAGGGCCGGAAATTCGCGCTACCACTTCATCGAAGTGATGTCGTGTCCGGGCGGCTGCGTTTCAGGCGGCGGCCAGCCGCGTTCATCGACACCGCCGGGCGACGAGATGCGTCGCATGCGGACTGCCGCGATCTATCAGCGCGATGCCGGCCAAAATTTGCGGGAAAGTTACAAGAACCCCGAAATCAAGCAACTGTACGCCAATTTCCTCGGCGAGCCTTGCGGCGAACTGGCGCACAAGCTGCTGCATACCGACTATGTGTCGCGCGCCGACCGGTTGCAGCCGAAAAAACCGCAAAAAACTTGAGGAAAGGGGTGCGACGATGACCAAATCGGTATTACTCGACCTCACCCAGTGCATCGGCTGCGGCGCGTGTACGGTTGCCTGCAAGCTGTGGAACCAGCTTGAATTTGCGGACGGCGCGCCGGCCACCGGGGAAAAAGCCGTCAAGGACCACAGCAACTGGACCACCGTCACCTTCAGGAAGGTGCAAAAAGACGGCGCGCCGGTCTGGCGGTTTGTCAAGGAGCAATGCCTGCATTGCCTTGAGCCCGCCTGCGTTTCGGTCTGCTTTGCCAAGGCATTGCAAATCAGCAAGGAAGGCGCGGTGGTCTACCGTCCCGACCTTTGCGTCGGTTGCCGTTATTGCATGCTCGGCTGCCCTTTCAGTGTCCCGAAATACGAATGGCAACGGTCCTTGCCCAATGTCAGCAAGTGCCAGATGTGCGCCGGCAAGATCGCCCAGGGCGAAGTTCCCGCCTGCGTCGGCGCCTGTCCGACTGGCGCCATGACTTTCGGCGAGCGCGACGACAACCTGGCGCTGGCGAGGCAACGGATCGAACAAGGAAACGGCCGGTATATCAACCACATCTACGGCGAAAAGGAAGCCGGCGGCACCCGTTGGCTCTATCTGTCCGACGTCGATTTTTCCAAGCTCGGCATGGTGACGAACGTTCCGGAAGTCCCCATCGCCTCTTTCACCGATGACTACCTCCGATGGACTGTGCCATTGCTGGCAGGCGGCGCCCTGCTCTTCACAGCGCTGCGGCACTACACAAAGCGCCGGAACGACATCGAATCGTCTCAGGCTTCCCAGAAAGAAAGCAAGAAGAAATGAGCATGGCCGCAAACGCGTATACCCTTCAAATCAGGGACTGGAGTTTCAGAATCACCCCGCTTCGCATCATGTTGTTTGCCCTGACGCTGGGATTCGGCCTTTTGGCCGTATACCGGCTGATTGTCGGGCTGGGCGCAACCACCAACATGAACGACCGATGGGCCTGGGCGTACTGGCTGATTCTCGACTACGTCTTCATTGCCCTGGCCGGGGCCGGATACAGCATGGCGCTGATGTCGCACGTCCTGCATGTCCAGGACGTGCACCGGGTATCACGCCGGGGTCTGCTGATTTCGCTGTTGTTTTATGTCTACGCCCTGGTCATTCTCGGCCTTGAAGTCGGCCGCTGGGACAACTGGTACCGCCCGCTCTTTTACTGGGGATACCATTCCCCGCTCTTCGAGGTGTATATCGCCATCATTTTCTATTTCGGCATCCAGCTCATCGAATTCAGCGAAGTTGCGACGGAAAAGGTCTTCAAGCCAGCCAACCGCTACGTCCAGATGCTGCTTCCGGCCGCCTTCGTTCTCGGCGCCATTATTCCCTTTGGCCATCAGGGGGCGCTGGGCGCCATCTTTCTGGCAATGCCGAACAAGCTGCACCCGCTCTGGTATTCGTCAATGATTCCCTGGTTTTACGTCCTTACCTCGTTCTACGCCGGACTGAGCTTGCTGATCCTGGAGATGTTCTGGTCGAACCGCCTTTACGCTTCCGGCATTGACATGCCGGCGCTGCATAAACTGCTGCGCGTGGGCGCCTGCCTGATGGCAGCGTATTTTGTCTGGAAAATTATTGATCTCTACCGGCTGGACGCGCTTGGATATGCTTTTGCGGGCGGTTTTGAATCGGCCCTGTTCCTGCTCGAACTCGGCGGTGGCGTCCTGCTCCCCGCCCTCATCGGTTTCAGCCGGTGGGGAAAGACGGGAACCGGACTGGTCACCTTCGCCGCACTCGCAACAATGGGGCTGATCCTGAACCGCGCCAACGTCCTCTATACCGGGTTTTACCGGACATTAGGCCCCGGCTATACCCCCTCCTGGATCGAGTGGGGCGTCAGCATCGGACTTTTTGCCGCAATCATCCTGGCTTACCTGTTCATTGTCGAAAACTTCAACATCTTCAAGGCCGCAAAACATTAACAGGTTGTTGAAAAACTCGCCGGGAGCGTGCGTTTGACACGAAGAGGCGCTTACGAACTTTTACACCCTGGCCACCCGAAGCCCGGAGCCATGCCAGAAAAGCTGCGCTATCATCTCTCCCCATATGAAAAGACGCTCTCGCCTCGCTGCCGCCTTCATGGCTGGAGTTCTCGCCTTTGGTTCGCTGCAGGCCGCCAACGATCTGCCTGAGCTGGGCGAAGCCGCCAGCGAGGAATTATCCCTCGCCGCCGAAAAACGTATCGGCCAGCAGATCATGAACGACATCCGCTGGCGCGAACCCTCCTACCTGGACGACCCCGAAATTGAAGGCTACCTCAATCAGCTCGGTGGCCGTCTGGCGGCAGCGTGCAGCGACCCCGGCATTGGCTTCTATTTCTTCCCGATCAACGACCCTACCATCAATGCCTTCGCCATGCCCGGCGGCTTCATCGGCGTGCACACCGGACTCATCCTGGCAGCGCAATCAGAATCAGAGCTGGCCAGCGTCCTGGCGCATGAAATCGCACACGTCACACAACGCCACATTGCGCGCCAACTCCAGCGCGAAAAACAGATGTCGATGGCCTCGCTGCTGGTCATGGGGCTAGCCTTGCTAGCCGCCCGTTCCAATACCCAAATGGCCAGTGCTGCCATGGCTTCCTCGCAGGCCGGCAGCATCCAGGCCCAGCTCAGCTTCTCGCGCCAGTTCGAACGCGAAGCGGATCGCATGGGCTTCGAGACCCTGCAAAAAGCCGGTTTTGACGTACGCGCCATGTCGGGTTTCTTTCAGCGCCTGCTGCGCGCCACCCAGGTCTATGAAAATAACGCGCCGGTCTACTTGCGGACCCACCCGCTCAATGTCGAACGCATCTCCGACATGCAGAACCGCGAACAGCGAGTCCGTTACAAACAGGTTCCGGACGGCCTCGACTTTCACTTCGTCCGCGCCAAGCTGCGCGCCTTGAAGGGCAATGTCGGCGACGCCGTCAAGGATTTCCAGGTCCTGGTGCAAGACCGCAAATACCCCTCCGAAGCGGCCTCTCGGTACGGACTGGCCATCGCGCTCCTGCGCCAGCGGGATTGGGCCGGGGCGGAACAACAGGTTCTGGCGGCAAAAAAATTGCGCGCCGCTTCGCCGATGCTGGAACGCGCCTACGCCGAAAGTCGGATCGGCCAGGGCGATGCAATCGGCGGCCTGAAAATCTACCAGGAAGCCATTGCCCGCCATCCCCACAACGCGGCGCTGGTATACGCCTACGGCGACGCGCTGATCGCACAGCAACGCTTTAACGAGAGCCTGAAACTGGCCGAGGAACAGTTGCGCTTCGCACCCCGCGACATCCGCCTGCACCACCTGTTGGCGCGCTCCTATGCCGCGCTCGGACGCGCCTCCCAGAATCATCGCATCATGGCTGAATCCTATGCCCTGCAGGGACAAACCCTAGCCGCCATCGAACAATTGGAATTGGCGCAACATGCGCCCGATGCCAATTTCTACGAACAGTCCGTCATCGATGCCCGTCTGCGCGAACTAAAGCGCCGCCGGCTCGAGGAGGAGAAAGAGAAATACAGGTAGGGTAAAATCCCGCCATCGTCGTTTCCGCCAGAAGCCATGCCGTTTGATCGAGAACTCGATGTCCGGGGCCTGCGTTGCCCGCTCCCCATCCTGCGCGCCAAGAAGGCGCTGGCGGACATGTCTTCCGGTCAGGTTCTACACATCCTGGCCACCGACCCGGCCTCCCTGCAAGATTTCACCGCCTTCGCCCGGCAAACCGGCAACACCCTGCTGGAAAACCGTCAGGACGGCGATCTCTTCGAATTCCTTGTGCAGCGCAAATAGACGCCATCCCTTCCCCCTCCGGGGCATTTGCCCTTTTCGAAGACCGGCTGGCTCCGGCCAGCGCGCCGGCCGCCTGGCTGTTCACCGGCCTCATCGCCGAGTCTCACCCGGAACCCGAACATCTTGCCGCCGCATTCGACCAACCCGGATGGATCGTCGCGGCACTCGACTACGAACTGGGCTACTGCTTCGAACCGTCGTCGGCGCCAACTGGCTGGGCGCACACACCAGGGAAACCCCTGGCGCGATTGTGGCGCTTTGCCGAATGCCGTGTCATGGGGGCCGAAGCAGTTGAACAGTGGCTTTCCCAAAAGCTGGCAGCCATCGCACCTGAGGCGCGCTGCGCCGGCACTGGCGGTCTCAGGCTAGGCACCGATTTCCAAGCCTACGCGCAAGCCATTGGGCACATTCAAGCCCTGATTGAGGCCGGCGACTGCTATCAGGTCAATTACACCTTTCCGCTCCATTTCACCTGGTTTGGCCACCCGCTGGCGCTGTATGCCACCCTGCGCCAACGCCAGCCGGTGCGCTACGGCGGCATCGTTATGACGAAACAGGGCGCGCTCGTTTCGCTCTCCCCCGAACTTTTTCTGGAGCGCCGCGTCGACACGCTCACCACCCGGCCGATGAAAGGCACCGCGCCGCGCAGCAGCGACCCGGATGAACTGCGCCATTCGGAAAAAAACCGGGCGGAAAACCTGATGATCGTCGATCTGCTGCGCAATGACCTCGGCCGCATTGCCCAAATCGGCAGTGTCCGGGTCGATTCGCTCTTTGACATCGAGGAATACCCCAGCGTCTGGCAAATGGTGTCGCAAGTCTCGGCCAGCGCCCCGCAGACCCCAATCGACCAGATCCTGCGCGCGCTCTTTCCCTGCGGCTCGGTCACTGGCGCCCCCAAGATCCGCGCCATGCGGATCATCGGCACCCTTGAACCCGAGGCGCGCGGTCTCTACACCGGCGCTTTCGGCTGGCTGGCGCCGGAGGGCGATTTCCGCTTTAACGTCGCCATCCGCACCCTCGAATTGCTGCCGGATCAGCGCGGCAAAATGGGCATCGGCAGCGGCATCGTCAGCGATTCCGACGCCACCGAAGAGTGGCGG
>JAKJFA010000017.1:19897-36375 GCA_022705135.1 Pseudomonadota bacterium
CTACCCGCGGCTGCAAGGACACCTGAATCGCCTCGCCAGTTCCGCCGCCTGGCTCGGATTCGACTGCGATCTGGCAGCGATCGAACGGCTGCTGGCGCAACAGCCGGACAGCGGCGACTGGCGCATCCGGCTGACTTTGGCTAAAAACGGCGGTTTCCAGGCTACTGCCACACCTCTTGTTAGCGAAACCGCAGGAACACGCCTGGCACTCCTATCGCCTTCCCGCATCGACAGCCGCCATCCCCTGCGCCGCCACAAAACCACGCTGCGCCCCCAATACGAAGCAGCGCTCCAAGATATTTCCGCCCGCCCGGAAATTTTCGATGTTCTATTCTGTAACGAACGGGGCGAGATTTGCGAGGGCGCCCGCAGCACGGTTTTTGTCGAACGCGACGGCCGACTGCTGACGCCACCCCTGGACAGCGGCGCACTGCCCGGCGTTCTGCGGGCAGAACTATTGGCGTCCGGCCAGGCGGTCGAAGCTACTCTTTATCCCGCCGATCTGGCCGGGGGCTTCTGGCTCGGCAACGCGGTGCGCGACCTGCGTCCGGCCCGCCTACAGGAGGAAATGCCATGCAACGCTACCTGATTTCACTGCTCATCGCCGCGGCGCTCTCCGGCTGCGCCAGCACCGATCCCAAGGACTCCGGCCGGGTCGTCGACCGTCTTCCGCCCGAAGCGGTCAAGCCGGCGCCGCCGCCCCTGCCGAAGCTGACGCAACAGGATCTGATCCAACTGTCGCGGCAAGGTCTGAGCAGCGAAGCGCTCATCCAGCGCCTGAGAGAAAGCCATACCCGCCTGCGCCTGAGCGCCTCTGAGGTCATTGTCTTAAAAACGAACGGCGTGCCGCTGCCGGTTCTCGATCATCTGCTCGACAGCGACCGAAAGACCATTCTTGACCAGTGTGACGAGCGTACCCTCCAGTTGCGCAACGAACACGCCACCCAACTGCAGCAGCTTGAAAACCGCTGCTGGCAATACTGCGCCCTGCATTGCCCGCCCTGGTTTCCGCCGGCCTTTCCTCGCCCTTACCACCGCTGGCGCTGACAGCTAAATTTCGGACAAAACGGCTAGGACATCCCCATCAGCCGCGCGATCATTTCGCCCGGCGTCGCTACGTTCAAGCGGCGCATCAGGCGGGCGCGGTGCGCCTCGACCGTGCGGTGGCTGATGCCAAGCGAACGGGCGATCTGCTTGCTGGTCTTGCCAGTCACCAAGAGTTGCGCGACTTCGCGTTCGCGGGCAGTGAATTCAAAGGCAACCGGCCGGGTTGCCGACAAATCCTCGAACATCCAGACCGTGCAGGTGAGCGGATTTTGCATATCCAGAGTGCTGCCCGAGGCATGGCACCAGAACAGCCTGCCGTCGCGCCGCCGCATAATGCGCTCATCGCTGTAAACACCCACGGTGGTAAGCTGCGGCAAAGCGCGCTGGGCCACATCCTCGAATTCGAGTTCCGAGGCATACAGGGCGCGCAGCGAAGTTCCCATCAACTCACTGACCTCCCAGCCGAACATCGCCGCAAACGCCGGATTACAAAGCTGTATCACCCGCTCGCGCGTCAGACACAACCCCACGGGAAGCAGTTCAAAAACAAGCAGGCAATCCGCCCGCGCTTTGGCGTTTTCCATGCCGCCATTGTACGGTGGCAAAGTAAAATTGCGTAGTTCTACGATAGCGTGATTTCACGCTAGGCCATCCACCCCTCAGGCGAACAAACCCGTTTATACTGTTGGGGTTTTTTAAACCAGAACTGAGGGGGCTGAACATACAGTCGCTCGCGCACCGAATAATTCAACTGGACAGGAGGAAGACATGAAACAAAACAAGATAGTAACGGCCGATGAAGCCATCTCGGCAATCAAGGATGGAGATGTCGTTTGCGTGACCGGTTTTTTGGGCGCCGGCACGGCGGACAACCTGCTCGTCGCGCTGGAAAAGCGTTACCGGGAATCCGCAGCGCCGAAGGACATGACCCTGCTCTACTCGTCCGGCCCTGGCGACGCCAAGGACCGCGGCATTAACCGGGTGGGGATCGAGGGCATGTGGAAACGGGTCATCGCCGGCCATTACGGCCTCGTGCCCAAAATTAGCCAGTTGGTGCAGGCCAACGTGGTTGAAGGCTACAATATTCCACAGGGCATCCTGACCAATTTCTACCGTGCCGTAGCCGGCAGGCGTCCCGGTGTTCTCACCAAGGTCGGCTTGGGCACTTTTGTCGATCCGCGCATCGAAGGCGGCAAGACCAATGAACGCGCCAAGGAAGACCTGGTCGATGTGGTGACTCTGGGCGGTGAAGAGTGGATTTTCATGAAGTCCTTCCCGCTCAACGTGGCGCTGATTCGCGGCACGACGGCCGACTCGGCCGGCAACATTTCCTTCGAGCGGGAAATCCTGACCATCGACGGCTTGGCCATGGCCACTGCCGTACACAATTCAGGCGGAGTGGTTATCGTCCAGGTCGAACGCGTTGCCTCAAAAGGGGTGCTGAAACCCAAGGATGTCAAGATTCCGGGCATCCTGGTCGACTATGTCGTGATTTCCGAACCCCAGTACCACATGCAGACGTACGCTACCCAGTATAGCCCCGTGTTTGCCGGCGAAATCAGAATCGACATGCAGGCCAAAAAGCGCCTGGCCCTCGACGACCGCAAAATCATCGCCCGCCGCGCCGCCATGGAACTGGCGCCATTCGATGTCATCAATCTCGGTATTGGCGTTCCCGAGGGCGTCTCGGCCGTCGCCAACGAAGAAAAAATCCTGTCCTACCTGACCATGACGGTCGAGCCGGGCATCATCGGCGGCATGCCGATGGGCGGTCTGGACTTCGGCGCGGCCATCAATGGCGATGCCCTTGTCGACATGCCTGATCAGTTCAATTTCTACGACAGCGGCGGCCTCGACCTGACCTGTCTGGGGATGGCGCAGTGCGATGCCGCCGGCAACGTCAATTCCAGCAAGTTCGGCAAGAGGCTGGCGGGGTGTGGCGGCTTCATCGACATCAGTCAGAATGCCAAGAAGGTCATTTTTGTCGGCACGATGACGGCAGACGGGCTGGAAATTTCCGTCCAGGACGGCAAGCTGAAGATCGACCAGGAAGGCAAGGCCAAGAAGTTCGTCCAGCAGGTGCAGCAGATCACTTTCGCCGGCAAGATCGCGGCGCAGGGGCCGCAGGAAATCTTCTACGTCACCGAGCGCGCCGTCTTCAAGCTGGTCAACGGCCAGGTTGAATTGATTGAAGTGGCACCGGGTATCGACCTCGAAAAGGACGTTCTGGGACAGATGGACTTCCGGCCGGTGATGAACAACGTCAAGCTAATGGACGAGCGCATTTTCCGGGAGGAACCCATGGAGATCCACAAGGCTTTCCTGGTGCGCGCGCTCGAACGGCGCATCCAGTACGACGCGGCAAGCAATACCCTGCACCTCAACTTCTCCGGACTGGAAGTCACCGATGTCGAAGATTGCGAACTGATCCGCGACGTCGCCACAGCGCGCTGCGTTGCCGCCGGCAAGAAGGTCAACGCCATCGTCAATTACGATGCCTTCTCGATCAGCGAGGATTTGATCGATAAATACCTCGACATTACCGCGCCGGTCATCCGCAACTACTACATCAGCACGGCGCGTTTCACCAGCAGCGACGAAATGCGCAACAAGATGGTGCAACGCTTCCAGCAACACAAGCTGGTGCCCAGCTTTTTCGCCAACGAAAAAGAGGCCTCACGCATGCTGACCGGGGGTTCGCACTAAACACATTTCCCGGCAACGGGGATCGCACAACAAACGGGCAGGGCAAACACCCTGCCCGTTTTTCTTTTGCTGAATCACAGATCAGCAGCCGCTTCCATTTCCCGCAGCCGCCGCGCATGCGCGTGCCGCGCCCGCAGGCGTGGGTCCGTCACCACCCGGCCCAGCGTCTCACCCAGGACCATGGCCAAACCCAGCACCGGCAGCACCAGCATCAGACCGGCGATTCCCGCCACCGCACCGCCGATAAAAATCATCAGCACCGTCAGCAGCGGGTGGATATTGAGACTTTTGCCGACAGTCAGCGGCATGAAGAAAAAGTCGTCGAGCAGGCGCACCAGCAGGAAGAGCAACACAGCCCCATAGGCCACCTGTGGCTGCGCCGGGAAGTCGGTGGCCGCAACCAGTACCACCAGCAGGCAGCCGGCAATGGAACCGACGTAAGGCACCCAGGCCAGCACCGCTGTCACCAAGCCCAGCACCAGAGGCGCCGAAATGCCCAGCAGCCAGAGCCCGGCAGCCAGGAAAAGGGTGTCGAGTAAGGTCAGTTGCAACAGGCCGACAAAATAAAGCCGCGCGGTCCGGTCCAGTTGATCGAGCAGGTAGAGCGTGCGCTCAAAAAAAGCATTGGGCACCGACTGCCCAACAAAGCGCTTCAACCGCCATCCATCGCGCAACATGAAAAAGGCGACAAAAGGCGCCAGCAACAGGGAAGGCGCCCAAGCGGCCAGGGTCATCAGCGCACCCGCCAGGTGTTTTTGAGCAAAATGCTCGCTGAACTCGGAAATGCCCTGCGTCAGTTCCGCGCTCAAGCGCAGGCGCGCCAGGACCGCAAACTGCGTTTCCAGCTTTTTCAGCGTCGCCATCAGCAGATTCAAACCACCGTCCAGATAGCGCGCGCTCGACTCCTGCCATTTGGCGGCTTCGGCCGTCAACCAAGGCAAGGACACCATCAGCGCCACCACCACCAGGGCACCGACGGCCAAGCTGACCAGGGTCGCCGCCAGATTATGCGAAAAGCCGGCAAGCACCAGGCGCTGCTTGAGCGGCAGCAGGGCGTAATACAGAATCAGCGCCAGTAAAAAGGGAACGACCAGCCAGAGAATCTGCTGGAAAAGGAAGAGCATGAGACAAGTGCCCGCGATGACCCCGAGCCAGACCAGCGGCCCGGACTGATATTCGGGCTTCATGTCGCTTCCTGTGGCCGCGACACTGCCTGGCGCAGGCGCTGTCCGAGATTGCGCGCCAGTTGCAAGGCGATACGCGAGGCAATGCGGGCGTGCGTCTCCATCAGGCGCTCGAAATCCCCGCGGAACAAGGCCGCCAGTTCGGTTTCCGTTCCGGCGCGCGCTTGCGCCGAGCGCGGCGTGTCATCAAGCAGCGCCAGTTCACCAAAAAAACTGCCGGGGCCAAGCTCGGCAATCGGAGATTCGACCTCGCCCGGATGGCAGATGAGCACCCGCCCGGAAATCACGATGTAAAGCGCCTGCCCTTCCTCGCCCTGGTCGAAAATGATTTCGCCCGGCAGGTAGTGGCGCGTATGGGTAAAGCCTTCAAGCGTCTTCAACTCGACCCGCGACAGGCCGGAAAAGAGCGAAGTCCCGGACAGGCGCAAGTCTGCCCCGGACGACCGGCCGCGCAGAAATTCAAACATAACCATCTTCCACCCTCAACGACGAGGGAACATTTTACCGCGCAACACGGTCAGAGAGAGGTATGCGAATTGACAACGACCGCAACAACGGTGTCTGCGGAAATCACCGAGCCGGAAGTCTGTTGTTGCGCCACGCGAAATCTTTGTTTATATTGCGGCCATGGCAAATCGAATTCTCCTCGCTGCCCTTCTGACGCTCCGTGCCCTGCTGGGTGCGCGTCCGCTGCTGCGCTTCGCGCGCTAAAACCATACCCCCTTCGTTTTGAGCAGTTTTGGTCAGTCGCCTGGACAGGCGCCTGCTGATGGATTTTGATTTGAGGAGCACCACCATGAAAGACCAGTTAGTCATTTTTGACACCACCTTGCGCGACGGCGAACAAAGTCCCGGCGCTTCCATGACCAAGGAGGAGAAAATCCGCCTTGCCCGCCAGTTGGAAAAAATGCGTGTCGACGTCATCGAAGCCGGTTTTGCCGCCGCTTCGCCCGGCGATTTCGACGCCATTCACGCCATCGCCCAGACGATCAGAGAATCGACCGTCTGCTCCTTGGCCCGCGCCAACGAGAACGACATCGTGCGCGCCGGCGAGGCGATCAAACCCGCCGCTTCCGGCCGCATTCACACCTTCATTGCCACCAGCCCGATCCACATGGAAAAGAAGCTGAACATGGCACCGGATCAGGTGCTTGAACAGGCGGTCAAGGCCATCGGCTGGGCGCGGCGTTACACCGACAACGTTGAATTCTCCGCCGAGGATGCCGGCCGCTCGGAAATCGATTTCCTCTGCCGCATCTGCGAGGCCGTCATCAAGGCTGGCGCCAAGACCATCAACATCCCGGATACGGTCGGTTACAACATCCCCTCCCTGTATGCCGAAACCATCCGTCAGTTGATCGAGCGTGTTCCCGATTCCGACAAGGTCATCTGGTCGGTACATTGCCATAACGACCTCGGTTTGGCGGTCGCCAACTCGCTGGCGGCCGTCCTCGCCGGGGCGCGCCAGGTCGAGTGCACGATCAACGGCCTGGGCGAGCGCGCCGGCAACGCCTCGCTTGAAGAAATCGTCATGGCCGTGAAAACACGCGCCGACGTTTTTGCTGTGGAAACCCGCATCGATACGACGCAAATCGTCCCAGCCTCCAAGCTCGTATCGCAGATTACCGGTTACCCGGTGCAGCCCAACAAGGCCATCGTCGGCGCCAATGCCTTTGCCCACGAGGCCGGAATCCACCAGGACGGCGTTTTGAAGCACCGCGAAACCTACGAGATCATGCGGGCGCAGGATGTCGGCTGGGCCCAGAACAAGCTGGTCCTCGGCAAGCATTCCGGCCGCAATGCGTTCAAGAGCCGTCTCATCGAACTCGGCATCGAACTCGAAAGCGATGAAGCCCTGAACGCCGCCTTTGCGCGCTTCAAGGAACTCGCCGACAAAAAGCATGAAATTTTCGACGAAGACTTGCACGCCCTGATTTCAGACGAAGCCACGACGCCCGAACAAGAGCGTTACAAGCTGATCTACTCGCATGTGTGCTCGGAGACGGGGGAAACCCCCAGCGCTGAAGTCACCCTGTCGGTCGACGGTGTCGAACAAAAGGGCAGCAGCGACGGCAGCGGTCCGGTCGATGCGGTCTTCAAGGCGATCGAGCGCATCGCCAACAGCGGCGCCGTGCTTCTGCTCTACTCAGTCAATGCCATCACCACCGGCACCGACGCGCAGGGCGAAGTCACCGTCCGCCTTTCCAGGGAGGGCCGCATCGTCAACGGCAACGGCTCCGACACGGACATCATCATCGCTTCAGCCAAGTCCTACCTGAATGCCTTGAACAGGCTGCATTCGGCTGACGTGCGGCTCAATCCGCAAGGCGACGTGTGAAGCAATAACGCCTGGACTGCCGCTGGCAACACTCGCGGCAGTTCAGGCCGGCCTGTTCTGGCGCAGAAGGTGCACGGTGACACCGGCGCCAATCAGCGCTAGCAGGAGACGAACCCACCACAAGCGCGGCGGCACGGCCAGAAACATCGATGTTCCGAGCGACAGCCAGAGCAACAGCAGGATGCTTGCCTTGGCCTTGAGCGGAAGACCCTCGCCGTTACGGTAAGCTTTCAGATAAGGACCAAACCAGCGATTGGCGTACAAGCAGTGGTGGAGCCGCGTCGAACTGCGGGCAAAACAGGCGGCGGCCAACAGCAGGAAGGGCGTCGTCGGCAACAGCGGCAAAAACATCCCGGCCGCCGCCAGACCGACGCAAAGCAGGCCAGCCGGCACCAGCAGCCAGCGCAAGGGATCCCCAGACCGGGAACAGCCGGCCGCAAGCGCACCGGAACAGAGGGGTTCCGGCGCATGCTTGCAGTGTGCCGAGGCGTGATCGGCATTCATAAATCTGCCTTCTTCGCCTTCCCCGAATTTATTTCAGGTCAAAGCGATCCAGGTTCATCACCTTGTTCCACGCCGCCACAAAATCGCGCACGAAGCGTTTGCCGGCATCGTTCTGGGCATAGACTTCGGCCAGCGCCCGCAGTTGCGAATTTGCGCCGAACACCAGATCGACGCGGGTGGCGGTCCATTTCAGTTCGCCGGTCTTGCGGTCGCGGCCTTCGAAGGTGTCGCCGGCTTCCGAAACTGGCTTCCATTCCGTGCCCATGTCGACCAGGTTCACGAAGAAGTCGTTGCTCAGAACGCCGGGGCGCGTCGTGAAGATGCCATGCTTCGACTGGCCGACGTTGGCGTCCAGCGCCCGCAGGCCGCCGATCAGCACCGTCATCTCCGGCGCGGTCAGCGTCAGCAGCTGCGCCTTGTCGAGCAGCCATTCCTCGGCCCGGACGTTGGAGGCACATTTCTGGAAGTTGCGGAAGCCATCAAAGAGGGGCTCGAGCACCTTGAAGGAGTCGACATCGGTCTGTTCCTGCGTGGCATCCATACGACCGGGGGTGAACGGCACTTCAATCGTCTGCCCAGCGGCCTTGGCGGCCTGTTCCACCGCCGCGCAACCGCCGAGCACGATCAGATCCGCCAGCGAAACTTTCTTGCCACCGGTCGCCGCCGCATTGAACGCCGATTGCACGCCTTCGAGCGCCGCCAGCACCTTGGCCAACTGAGCAGGCTGATTCGCTTCCCAGTCCTTCTGCGGCGCCAGACGGATGCGCGCGCCGTTGGCGCCGCCGCGCTTGTCGGAACCGCGGAAGGTCGAGGCCGAAGCCCAGGCGGTCGTCACCAGTTCGGCCGTTGTCAGGCCGGTGGCCAAGATTTTTGCCTTGAGGCCGGCAATATCCTGCGCATCAATCAAGGCATGGTCGACCGCCGGAATGGGGTCTTGCCAAATCAATTCCTCGCTGGGAACTTCCGGGCCGAGATAGCGCGAACGCGGCCCCATGTCGCGGTGGGTCAGCTTGAACCAGGCGCGGGCAAAGGCGTCGGCAAAAGCCTGCGGGTCCTTGTGGAAACGGCGGGCAATCGGTTCCATCACCGGGTCGAAGCGCAGCGACAAATCCGCCGTCGTCATCATCGGCCGGTGCTTCTTCGAAGGATCATGGGCGTCTTCGACCATGTTCTCTTCGCGCACGTCTGCCGCCAGCCACTGCCAGGCGCCGGCCGGACTCTTCACCAGGGTCCACTCATAATTGAACAGCGTGTTGAAATAGCCGTTGTCCCAGGTGGTCGGTTTTGGTTTCCAGGCGCCTTCGATGCCGCTGGTCGTGGTGTCGCCGCCCTTGCCGGTGCCGAAGCTGTTCTTCCAGCCCAGCCCCATCTGCTCCAGCGGCGCGGCTTCCGGCTCGGGGCCGACCAGCTTGGGGTCACCGGCGCCGTGGCACTTGCCGAAGGTATGGCCGCCCGCCACCAGCGCCACCGTTTCTTCCGCATCCATCGCCATGCGGGCAAACGTGTCGCGCACGTCGCGGCCGGAAGCGACCGGGTCGGGGCTGCCGTTCGGCCCTTCCGGATTGACGTAGATCAGCCCCATCTGCACCGCGGCAAGCGGGTTTTCGAGGTGGCGGTCGCCGCTGTAACGCTTGTCGCCCAGCCATTCGGCTTCGCCGCCCCAGTAAATATCCTCATCCGGCTCCCAGACATCGGCGCGGCCACCAGCAAAACCGAAGGTCTTGAAACCCATCGATTCGAGGGCGCAATTGCCGGCCAGGATCATCAGATCCGCCCAGGAAATCTGGTTGCCGTATTTCTGCTTGATCGGCCACAGCAGCCGGCGCGCCTTGTCCAGATTGGCGTTATCGGGCCAACTGCCGAGCGGCGCAAACCGCTGCGTGCCGTTGCCGGCGCCGCCGCGCCCGTCGAAAATGCGATAAGTGCCGGCGCTGTGCCAGGCCATGCGGATGAAGAGCGGCCCGTAATGGCCATAATCGGCTGGCCACCAGTCCTGCGAATCGGTCATCAGGGCAAAAAGATCCTGCTTGAGCGCCGCCAGATCGAGTTTCTTGAATTCCTCGGCGTAGTTGAATTCCGCCCCCATCGGATTGGACTTGCTATCGTGCTGGTGCAGGATGCTCAGATTCAACTGCTTCGGCCACCAGTCGCGGTTGGACTGAGCGCTGACGGTGGTACGCGCGCCGTGCATGGCGGAGAACGGACATTTGCTTTCGTTGCTCATAAAGGCTCCTTGGCTGGGTTGAACGGGGACGAATCCATCGTGAGTTCCACGCGAATCATGCCATGAAATCCGCTTTCCAATAAGAAATCGTCACAACTTGCAAAAATCGCTTGTGAATGAGAATTATTCCTATTTAGAATGAGGGAATTTCTCATTAACGCGAAATCAGCTCCCATGAAATACCCTACCGCATCCCTCCGGTTTTTCGGCCAAAACGCCCGCAAGCACGGCCTTCTACTCCTTTCCAGCCTGCTCTTTGCCGGTCTGGCGCACGCCGAAGCGCCGATGAACGTCGACGATGCCGGAACGCTCGACCAGGGCGGCATGAAGGTGGAGGGCGCCTGGCGCAAGGATGACAAACAGCGCGGGCCGGAACTGGTGTTCGGCTATAGCCCGATCGAAAATCTGGAACTGGAACTTTCCACCGCGCAGGACCGCGACCGCAGCGCGACGCCGGCCACCCGCCTGAAGGCCACCGGTTTCGGAATCAAGTGGGTGCCGATCCAGAACGAAACCGGCTGGTCGTTCGGCTTCAAGTTCGATGTCGGTCAAACCCGCGTCAATGAACGGGAAACGCCGCAACAATTCACCGAGCGTGAAATCGCCCTCAATGCCCTGGCCAGTTTCCGCCACAGCGGCGACCACGTTCTGCATCTGAATCTGGGATCGAAGCGGGTCAAGGCGCTGGGCGAGCGCAATACCCTGAGCACCTGGGGCATCGGCTACGAATTGCCGTTGACCCAACAACTCAAGCTGACCGCGGAAGTGTTTGGCGAAGAGAAAACACGTCCGGACAAGGCCATCGGCCTGCGCTACGAGATTTTCGACGGCTTCAAGGTTTCCGGCGCCGTCGGCCGGGGCAATGACCGCAATTTCGGCCAGATCGGCTTTGCCTGGGAATTCTGATCAAGCGCCAAGGGGCAAACACATGACCACAAGCTCAGCGAACTTCAGGTAGGCGCCACGCCACCCTGACCGACATGGCCGCGCATTTCGACACCGCGCCAGACGCCCTGCGCACCATGCTTGGCGTTCTGGAACGCAAAGGGCGCGTCGCGCGCCTGCCCGCCGGCACCACATCACAACGCCTCAATCCCGGGACTTTCGTTGACGCTCGTGTTCTCCGCCACAACCACCCGGTTTCTGCCGGATTCCTTGGCTGCATAGAGGGCCTGATCGCACTGGGCAAGCCACTCTCCCTCAGTGCCCTGTTCAGGCGATTCAGCCACTCCGGCGGAAATGGTGAACGCCGGGAGAATGCCGTCCAGACTGCCGTCAGCAAGGTAGCGGCGGAAGCGCTCGGCTAACTGAACCGCCTGCGTTGCCGTCGTATCGGGAAGCAGAATGGCAAATTCCTCGCCACCGAGACGGAAAAAGCGGTCCAGCGGGCGCAGCTGCCCGGAAATAAAACTGCTGAACGCCACCAGCACCCTGTCACCCATGGCATGGCCATGAATATCGTTGATCGGCTTGAGATGGTCGATATCAATCAGCACCAGGCAGGACACCATCCCTTCCCGTTTCCGGTAGCGCAGCGACTCCGAGAGTTTCTGCTCGAAATAGCGCCGGTTGAACGCGCCGGTCAGCGGGTCATGGATGACCAGGCTCATCAGCAGGCCGCCCTGCCGTTCTATATTGATTGAAAACAGACTGGAAAAAAGCATTGAGATCGATAGGGTGGCGATCAGGCGGTAATACTGCTCCAACGGCATCCAGCCAAAGGCAAAGAAAAGCGCAAAGGCCACATTGACGACATTGACCGGAATCGACCAGCGCCAGGGCAGCACAAAAGAAGTGGCCAGCAGCAAGGGGAAAAACCAGTAGACACCGACCCGGTGCAAATGGAACAAGGCCACCAGACACCCCACGTTACACAGCACCGTCACCCACAGGATAACCGCGCTTCCATTACGCTGCCGCAACAATGCCCAGGCAGCAAGTCCCCAAATCACCGCAACCAGAACGGCAATCAATACCGCCACCAGGACATCGCCCGACCGCCAGTTGCGGGGAACAAAGGACAACATCGCCAGACCGCCAAGGAAAAACACCAGCGAAAAATTGCGCTTGGAATAACGGTAGGGGTTCGGATCGGTGCCCGGCACATTCATAACAAGTGCCCCGCCTCATTTGACACGCCATTCACCGCGTCTTCCGGTTCCGCAGCGACCACCCGGTTTCGACCGGAGCCCTTGGCCGCATAGAGCGCCGCATCGCAGCGCGTCTGCCATTCGCTCAAGGGACTGCGGGCGGGCAGTTCCGCCACGCCGGCGGAAACCGTAAACCTGGGAAGACCCCTGGCCAGGCTGGCCGCAGCCAAGGTCTTGAGGATGCATTCCGCCAATTGAACGGCCTGCGCTGCGGATGTCTCCGGCAAGAGCAGCGCGAATTCCTCACCCCCCACGCGGAACAGGCGATCCTGCGGCCGCAACTGCGCATTGAGGTAAGCGACGAGCGCCACCAGAACCTTGTCTCCCATAGCATGTCCATGGATGTCGTTCACCAGCTTGAAGTGGTCAATGTCAATCATCATCATGCTGTACGGATTGCCCGTCCGCATCCACTGGCGGCGCGCCTCGTCCAGCTTGCGCTCGAAATAACGCCGGTTGAACGCACCGGTCAAGGGATCGTGAACCACCAGATTCCGCAAAATGCCGTGCTGCTGTTCCAGATTGAAGGCGAAAAAGGACAAAAACACCCAGGTCACCAGCAGCGTCGCCGCCAGGCGGGAAAATTCGTCTTCCGACATCCAGCCTGCGGCATGCCACACCGTGATGATGACATTGAGCATATTGAGCGGAATCGACCAGCGCCACGGCATGACGTAGGCCACCGCCATCATCAGGGGATAGATCCAGAAAATGCCGTTCTGGTACAGGCGCATCACCGTAATGTGCGTCATCAGGTCGCACAGCACCAGCATTACCAAGACCGGAACGATACCGATGCGCCGACCGGAAAGGGACCAGGCAGCAAGCGCCCAGAAGGACAACACCAGCGCTGCGGTCAATGCCGACCCGACCCCGTCGCCCGCCTGCCAGCGCAGCAGGACAAACGGAAAGACAGCCCCGCCGCCGAGCAAAAAAATGGCGGAGAAGTTTTGCCGGGAATGCCAATTAAAGCTTTTTTCCACCTGGCGCACCTCTGCAAGCCTCAGCTTTTTCATTATGGCCCTGAAAACCTTTTGTTGCCACTTAACAGGCTGTTGAAGAACTCCACGGGGTTGCGGCGCAGGCTTTTGTTCACAAGCCTTCTCCAATGGCAGCAAGCGGCTAAGCGAAGAATTTAGGATAATTAAACGCCTTCACTTTTCTACGGGATGAGCCAGTGTTCGCCGTCGTTCTTTTCCAGCCCGAGATTCCGCCCAACACCGGCAACGTCATCCGCTTGTGCGCCAACACCGGCGCCAAACTGCATCTGATCGAGCCGCTCGGCTTCACTCTGTCCGACCAGGCGCTGCGCCGCGCCGGACTGGATTATCACGAATTCGCGCCGGTCGTCCTTCACCGCAACTGGGCCGCCTGCCGCACAGCGCTAACCGGGCGGCGCTTCTTCGCCCTCACCACCAAAGGCCGGAACCCGCCCGCAGCCACGGAACTCCGGCCGGGCGATGTCTTCGTCTTTGGCCGCGAAACCGCCGGATTGCCAATAGAGGTTCTCGCCGAATTTCCTGACGAGCGCCGCCTTCGCCTGCCCATGATCCCCGGCCAGCGCAGCCTCAACCTCTCCAATGCCGTCGCGGTAACGGTTTATGAGGCGTGGCGGCAGACTGGCTTTGTCGGCGGGGTTTAACAGCCTGTTAACAAGCTATTGGATTATTCTCCGACATGCACAAAAGGCGCCCAGAAAAATGGATGGGCGCGAGAAGTTTTCTGGCCGCCAAAATCCACCGTGCTATCGCGAATAACTGTCCGGGCGGAATCGATTGCCGCCGCATTGTCCTGCCCGCCCTGCAGGCGACGAAAAGTCTGGGTAATCAAATCCCGCGTTGCCTGACTTTCAACGCTCCAATGGCTGACCAGCAAACCCTGGGCGCCAGCAAACATGAAGGCGCGGGTCAGACCGGCAAAACCCTCGCCATTATTGGCCTGGGCACCTTCACCCACCGTGTTGCAGGCCGAGAGTACTACCAGTTTGACATTGAGATCCAAGCGCTCGATGATTTCACGCATAGTGAGCAAGCCATCCTCGCCTTGAAGGTCGCCGGATAAGGACAGCAGTAGCGCTGGTTCGCCCTGCAGCCTGCGTCTGTTGGCGTCAGGAGACAGCACCAGATCCCCATCTTCGTTAGAGGCCTTGATCTCGCCTGACGGTTCCTGTCCGTTTTCACTGCCTTCAATTATTTCCTGCAAGCGAACGAACTCGCCGCCCAACAAACCGTGTGTTGCAAAATGGAGAAAACGCGTTGTTTTCAGGTTGATGGTCTTGACCGTGTGTTCCTGTGCCTGAGAACGCAGGAATAGCTGGCTGCGGGCGCCGACAATGGCGGCAATATCACGAGCTTCGTCCGCCGTTTCAGGGAGTCGAGGAATCGCTGCATCACCTGCGCCACGCAGGGTACGCGTCAGCGCCACTTTCGACTCTTCGCTTTGCTCAAAAATCGGGTCAGCGAAAGAAATCAGATCCTTGTCGTAGCTGACCACGGATTTACGGTAGAGGCGCAGCGAAGCCAGCGCTGACAGGCTGGGCAGATAGGAAAAACTATGCTGCTGCGCCAGATAGGGCAGGCCGCCGTATTCGGCAAATTGCACTTTTCCTTCCTGACGCGCTTTTTCAAAGGCTTTGCGCTCGGCATCGCCGTAGCGGGTGACCAGCATTTCCAGCGGCAAGGTGTGTAACGGTCCGTCACCGATCACCAGCAGGCGCTGGCCTTTTTTCAGGTAAGGTTCAAGGGGCTGAAAAATCGCTTGATAAAGCCGGTACAGCAACTCAGGGTCCAGCCGTTTCAAGTTTTCCAGCCCGCTACTGACGGACTCTTCCGGCGCCCGCGCCGCCGCCGCCATCGCCGCTATTTCGGGACGACTTACCGGCAATCGTATGACTTGAAACCGGTCTCGACTGACCACAAAGGCCAAGGCTTCCTTACGCAACAAAAAGTAAGTCACCAAGGTTTCCCCCGGCTTCAAGAGGCGTTTCTGAAGTTGTTCAACCGTCACCGGCCTCGGCTGCATAAGTTCCATGTAACGTGGATATTTAGCCCACAGTTCTGCCTCGACTGCTTCCAACTCGCGCGTGGTCGCTGCCAGTTTCGCCTCCAATTCAGTGCGGATGGCATCAAGCCGCGCCTGCGCTTGCGGATCGGCTTTCGTTACAGTCGCTGTGCCGTCATTCTCGTCGTCACGCACGGCGACGACGCGCACCCGTCGCTGCTCGGCCAGATTTTCCCTGAGGGCTTCCTGCCGGCTACGCAAGCTCTTGAAAGCCGGGTCGTTGGCGAGCGCCCCGACATCCGCTTGGCGCAGCATTTCGGTAAATATACGGCTCTGCGTGCGCGACACCACCGACAAGGCTTCGCGGTCGTACCCCTGCGTCGGCTGGGTACGATGCAGTTCAAGCAAGAGCGCCAGGGTTTCGCCATAGAAAGCACCATATTTGCGCAAATAGGCCTCGCGCGTCGCATCGTCCAGCCCACGTGTCTGCACAAACAGCCAGTCGATGGCATCGAGCACATCGCGTCGCGCCCGTAGCGCTTCCACCGACTGCCCGTGGCGTTTCAGGAAACGCGCTTGCGCCCAACCAATATCGGCAAACAGATCCACCGCCCCGTTGTGGCGCGCCAGTTCCAGCGCACGCTGGAATAAAGGCCCTGCTTCTGCCTGGCGTTTCTGCGCAGCCAAGACAAGCCCGAGGCTATAAACCGCATACGCCGTTTCCCGGCTGGAACGTCCGGTCGTCTGCTCTGAAACCACAACGGCAGAGACCAGTTGGGCTTCAGCTTCCGGTAATCGCTTTGACTTGAACAGAATATTGCCAAGAAGGATCTTGTTCCTGGCGACCTCGGGATGACGCTCTCCCGCATTAGCCAGGATCATTTCCAGCGACTTACGGGCGTACTCTTCTGCCTGCGCGAGATGACCGCGCCGCATCTCGAGCTGACTACGAAAATAGGCGGTCTGAGAGCGCCGGATGCCCAGTGCTTGCGGGCTTGTGCCAGCATCGGAAGCGTTGATCGGTGCATCCGAAACTTCGGCACTGTCCGCCTTGTTGAAATAAGCCTCCGCCTCATCCAGACGGCCAAGCCGGCGCTGGATATTGCCCAACTGGTTATTGAGGTTGACGACATCAATGCCGCGCGGTGCATAGTTCATCTGCCGTTCTAAAGCCTCACGGGCCAGCGCATCGGCTTCAGCCAAGCGCGATCCATTGGATAACAGACTGACCAGGGAGCTCTGTGTACGGATGGCCTGATGCGAGAGGCGGCCATTTTCCTGTTCGACAATCGACAAAGCCTTGCGAAAGATAGTCTCCGCTTCAG
>JAKJFA010000017.1:36388-36655 GCA_022705135.1 Pseudomonadota bacterium
CATAGCGGCCACGCCGCATCAGCACCGTGCCAAGGCCGCGGTAAGCGTTCCCCAGCCAGCGTTCCGAACCTTTCTCGGCCATCGCAACACGTTGCCGCGCCAAGTTCTCGGAGCGTTCCAGATCGCCAACGGCCAGTGCCTCCGAGAGTTCGCGGCCGAGGCGCTGCCACTCCCGGCCAGCGCCTTGTACCTGCTGTCCCCCTTGTTGTGATCCCCCAGACCGTCCGCGTTGCGCAAAGGCCGGCGTCGCCAAAAGCGTCAACAGTA
>JAKJFA010000018.1 GCA_022705135.1 Pseudomonadota bacterium
CTCACCCAGCACCGAACCCATAGTTCCCGCCATGAAATCGAATTCGAACACGACCAGAACCGTCGGCAGCGTTTTAATCGTCCCCTGCATCACCACCAGTGAGTCCGTTTCGCCCGTTTCCTCATTCGCCGCCATCAAACGTTCCGGATATTTGCGGCTGTCCTTGAACTTGAGAATATCGACCGGAACGATCTCGGTGCCGATTTCAAAGCGCCCTTCCGGGTCAAGCAGCAGATCGATGCGATCACGGGCGCGCAAACGGTTGTGGTAAGCGCATTTGGGGCAAACTTGTTGATTGTTTTCCAGGTCCGTCGTATAGAGCACGGCCTCGCAGGACGGACATTTGCTCCATAGGCCCTCCGGCAGCGAACTCCGTCGCTGCGCGCCACTTTCCCGCTTGATTTTCGGAGGTAACAGCTTGTCGAGCCAGCTACTCATACCCTAACCTCGTCCATTCCCTGACGCAAACCGGAAACAAGGTGGCGCACACGCTGGCAGACCTCTTCCGGGGTTGAGCGTTCAATTTCCTCAATGATGCGGCTCCCCACCACCACCGCGTCGGCCACCCGGGCAATACGGCCAGCCGTCGCAGCGTCGCGTATGCCGAATCCTACACCCACTGGCAGCCCAGTGTGCTGACGGATTTGCGGCAGACGCCGCGCCACTTCATCAATGTCGAGGGCGCCAGAACCCGTCACGCCCTTGAGCGAGACATAATAAACATAACCGCTCGCCACTTCACCGACATTGCGGATGCGCTCCTCGGTCGAGGTCGGCGCCAGCAGGAAAATGGGGTCCATGCCATATTGGTGCAGGGTGTCGCCAAATTCCTTCGCTTCTTCCGGCGGATAATCCACCACCAACACGCCATCGACACCGGCTGCAGCCGCTGCTTTTGCAAAGACCTGTAAACCCATGGCTTCGATCGGGTTGGCGTAGCCCATCAGCACCACCGGCGTCTGCGCGTCGGTCGCGCGGAATTCAGCCACCAGTTGCAGCACTTTTTTGAGGCTCATGCCTTTGGCCAGAGCCCGTTCGGAAGCGCGCTGAATGGTCGGCCCATCCGCCATCGGGTCGGAAAAAGGCACGCCCAGTTCGATGATGTCGGCGCCGGCCTGAACCAGCGCCTGCATCAGGGGAACCGTCAAGCTGGCATCCGGATCGCCGGCGGTGATGAAGGGAATAAGCGCCTTCTTGCCGCTGGCCTGCAGACGCTGAAAAGTTTGCGGAATACGGGACATTAAAATTGAATTCCTGATTTTTCAGCCACGGTGTGCATATCCTTGTCGCCGCGGCCGGAAAGGTTGACCAGCAGAATTTTATCCTTGGCCAGCGTCGGCGCGATTTTAGCCGCGTAGGCCAGAGCATGGCTGGATTCGAGCGCCGGAATGATGCCCTCGAAATGGCAAAGGTCGTGAAAAGCCTGCAGCGCTTCGGCATCGTCGATGCCGACATATTCGGCGCGGCCGGAGTCCTTCAGCCAGGCGTGTTCAGGGCCGACGCCGGGATAATCCAGCCCGGCCGACACCGAATGGGTTTCGATAATCTGGCCATTTTCATCCTGTAGCAGATAGGTGCGATTGCCGTGCAAGACACCCGGCGTGCCCTTCTGCAAGGAAGCGGCGTGACGGTCGGTCTCCATGCCGTCGCCCGCCGCCTCGACGCCAATCAGACGAACGTTTTCATAAGGGATATACGGATAGAAAATCCCCATGGCGTTGGAACCACCGCCGACACAGGCAATCACCACATCCGGCTGGCGTCCGGCCAGTTCCGGCATCTGGGTCAAGCATTCCTCGCCGATGATTTTCTGGAAATCGCGCACCATCATCGGGTAAGGGTGCGGGCCGGCCACCGTGCCGATAATGTAAAAAGTGTTGCCGATATTGGTCACCCAGTCGCGCATCGCTTCGTTGAGCGCATCTTTCAGGGTTTTGGAGCCGGATTCGACCGGCACCACGGTAGCGCCCAGCAGTTTCATGCGATAGACGTTGGCAGCCTGCCGCCGGATGTCCTCGCTGCCCATATAGACGACACATTCCATGCCATAGCGCGCCGCCACCGTCGCCGTCGCCACACCATGCTGACCGGCGCCGGTTTCGGCGATGACACGCGGCTTGCCCATGCGCCGCGCCAGCAGTGCTTGGCCGATACAGTTGTTCACCTTATGCGCGCCGGTGTGATTCAAATCTTCGCGCTTCAGGTAAATCTGCGCCCCGCCCAGACGTTCCGACCAGTGCGTGGCGTGATAAATGGGGGAAGGACGACCGACGTAGTGCTTGAGTTCATATTCGTATTCAGCGCGGAAGGCCGGGTCGCGACAAGCCACCGCGTAAGCCGCCTTCAGTTCATCCAGCGCCGCAAAAAGCGTCTCAGCCACAAACACGCCGCCATATTGGCCGAAATGGCCGCGACTATCGGGCAAATCATAAACTTGCATCAAGCATCCTTTTCCTGATCGGCAGCCCGCACAGCCGCCACAAACGCCGCGATTTTAGCCGCGTCCTTGATTCCCTTGCTGATTTCAACCCCGCTCGACACGTCCACTGCCGCCGGCCGAACCCGGCGTACCGCTTCACCCACATTCTCCGGGGTCAGCCCGCCGGACAGCACCAGCGGTATTGGCAAACCGGATGGTATCAGCGACCAATCAAAGGTCTGCCCGCCACCGCCGTAGCCTTCGACAAAGGCATCAAGCAGCAAAGCACGCGCTGAAGCAAAATCGGTCGCGTATTGTAGCAAATCCAGCCCCGGCTTCATCCGCACCGCCCGCAGATAAGGCCGTTGCCAGCGACAGCAATCCGCCTCGGTCTCATCGCCATGAAATTGCATGAGGCTAACCGGCACCTGTTCCAGCACGGCTTCGATGTCTTCCGGCAAGGCATTGACGAACAAGGCCGTAATGGTGACAAACGGCGGAATCAGGCACGAGAGTTCGGCCGCCCGTTGCGGCGACACAAAACGCGGGCTTTGCGGATAAAAAACAAAACCAATAGCATCCGCCCCGGCCTCCACCGCTGCCTCGACATCGGCTTCGCGGGTCAGCCCACAAATTTTGATACGTGTTTTCACAGGGACAGCCCCTCCAAAACATCATCTTTCGCTTGCGGCAAGCCCCAATGCGCCTCATACAGCGGCCCCAGGAAATACAGGCCATCCGGCGGAAAGGTCAGCCCGGCCAGTTTGCGGTCTTTTTGTTCCAGCAACTCGGTCATCCATTCTACCGGGCGCGTGCCCTTGCCAATAAAAATCAGGCAGCCGACCAGGTTGCGTACCATGTGCTGCAAAAAGGCATCTGCTTCAAAGTCGAAAATAATCATGCTGCCCTGCCGCCGGACTTCGGCCTGCCGCATCTGCTTGATCGGCGATTTGGCCTGGCATTCGGCGGAACGAAAAGCCGAAAAATCGTGCGTACCAAGCAGAGCACCAGCCGCTGCCTGCATCGATTCGACATCAAGCGGGTGATGCAGCCAGCCGCAGCGGCCGCGCCACAATCCCGGTCGCTGCGGGCGATTCAGCAAGAGGTAGCGGTAACGCCGGCCATACGCCGAAAAACGGGCATGGAATTCCTCGCCCACCTCGACCGCCCAGCGCACAGCAGCAGCATCAGGCAGCAATGTGTTCACGCCGCGCACCCAGGCCGTCAAAGGGCGCACGGCATGGGTATCGAAATGCACGACCTGCTCGCAGGCATGTACACCGGCATCGGTGCGTCCGGCGCACATGGTTGCAATGTGTTCACCGGCAATCTGCGCCAAGGCGGCTTCCAGGGCATCCTGCACCGCGCGACGATTCGGTTGCGTCTGCCAGCCGCAAAAAGCGGTGCCGTCATACTCGATTCCCAGAGCAATTCTCATGGCAGGATCAATAACAGGGTCAGAACGGCGGTGAGGGCAAGCAGTAGGATCGCATCGGCCATCCGCCAGCGCGGAATTTCCAGCCGCAGACTTTCCAGTATGCGCCCGCCCTCGGCTTGAGGTTCCAGAAAATGGCGCCAGCTTCCCTTCGGTGGCGCATGTTCAAGGTAGTCAAAAACCAGGGCGAGACGAGCCACGCTGCGGTCGGCGTCAAGTCCGAGAAAAGCAAAGGGACGCGCCAAAACCCAGAGGCCAACCATGAAGTCCCGGTGCGGCACGCGCTCGAATAGGTAGGCCAGGCTAGCCAACAGGAGGATCAAACGCAAGACATGCAGAGCCGCCAGTTCCATGCCCTCAACACTGGGCGCCCAGGAAAATCCTTGCCAGAGGTATCCCGGCGTGCCGTAGGCCAGTACGATCCAAAGCGTCAGTAGCAGCCATTTGGCGCGCCAGACCAGTCTTCCCCAACGCTGCATTGCCCGGCCGCCAATAGCAAGGGTGGCCAGAGCAACAACCGCCAAAGCCTGCCAGTCGAGGAACTGAAGACCAAGCGCGAAGACAGCCCAGGAAATCAGGTAGGTAGCAGGGTGAAACAAGATACGTCCGGCATCCAAAAAGCACATAGCCCCGCGAGGGGGCTATGTATCGATGAAGTCAAGGCGCCGACTACTCGCCTACCCTAGCCAGGATCTCCTTGGCCTGTTCGACCAGTTCCGGAGGACCTTCGGCAACGACTTCGTGCAGCAACTCGCGCGCACCCTCAAGATCGCCCATTTCCTCGTAGGCCTTGGCCAGATCCAGCTTGGTGCTGACTTCCTCCCAGCGCGGATCATAACCAGCCCCACCTTCAGGCGCCGGAGTCAGTTCCTCGGCTGCGGCTGGGGCAGGAGCCGCAGCCAGATCAAGATCGATGGAACCCAGATCCACTGCCGGGGCGGGCTGAGTTTCCGCAGAGATCGTACCTGATAGTGGAATATCGGATTCCATTTCGACGCTCGCGGCCAATTCGGGCGAAGGCTCGGCAAATTGAACCGGAGCCGCAGCCGCTCCAGACGGTGCGCCGGTAGAGCCCTCCGTCATCAGCCCGGCAGGCTGGCTGGAGAGCAGGGCATCTACTTCTCCAGACTCGGTTGCGCCAAAGTCGCTTGTCAAACCTAGATCGAAGTCCAGGCTGCCCGTGCCAGTTTCTTCGGGTGCCGGACCTTGCGCCGGTGCTTCGGCAGTGGGCGTGCTTAACCCCAAATCGAAATCCAGCGCCGAAGGTGCAGCCGGTTCTTCTGCCGGCGCCGGCGTTTCCTGCGCTACGCTGGCAGGGGCAATATCAAGCCCCTGAGGATGCGTCGGGGTTCCCAGGTCAAAATCGAGACTCACCAACTCGGAGGGCTGGGTAGCCGGCTCCGCAGCAGCAGGTGCTTCCTGGGCCGCAGCCTCTTCCGCCATCTGCGCTAGAGCCCCACCTGCCAAAGTAACGGTCGCTTGCAGGCTTTCCGGTGTCGTCACCATGGTTGCGTCGGCATTGAACGCTGCCGGGCCGGAGGGCTTGCCGCCAGTGTACAAGGGATTGGCCGGATCGAGCTTGGCCCCCATCGCAGCCACCTTTTCCCACTCGGCGCCAACCCCATTGGTTTGCGAGAACAACTCGCTCGCCAGGGTTTCAAACTGCCGAACGCTCTTGCGATTCGCATAGATCTCGAGCAGCTTGGCGTGAATCGCCGTACGGTGTGGGTCTTTCTGCAAGGCTTCCAACAGGATTTCTTCCGCCTGCGCGTCGCGACCATAGGCCATATAGACATCAGCCTCGGCAACCGGGTCCACTTCATCGGTATCGATGGTGCCCGGGCCGGTCTGACTGAAATCGGTCGACTGCGGCGTTGTGTTGCCGGTATCGACACTCTGACCACCGGTATTACGGAACACCGAATTCGGCCCAAGACTGGAAGCACGCGGTGCCGGCATCGTCGACGCTGACGGCGCTTCGGCCTGACCCTTGCGGCGTCGCTTATAGAAGAGGAAGCCAAGAAGCGCGGCAATCAGACCGCCGCCACCCGCCAGAACCATCGGGTTGGACAGGAAACTCTCTTCCGGCGGAGGTGGAGGCGGTGGCGGTGCTTTCTTGACCGCCTGCGTTGTGGTCGGAAGCGCTTCTGTCGTTGAAGTTACCGCTTGCGTGGTTTGCTCTGCAGCCACTTTTTCTGCCGCCGCTTTTTCTTCAGCGGCTTTCTTTTCTGCTGCCGCTTTCTCCTCAGCAGCCTTTCTCTCGGCTTGCGCCTGTTCTTCGGCGGTCCTCTTCAGCGCCGCCAGTTTTTCTTCAGCGGCCTTTTTCTCGGCCTCAAGTTTCTCTTGAGCAGCCTTTGTTACGGCCGCTTTCTTTTCTTCGACCGCCTTCTTCTCAGCCAATTTCTTTTCTTCAGCCGCCTTCTTCTCGGCCAATTTCTTCTCTTCGGCTGCCTTCTGCTCAGCCGCCTTCTTTTCTTCAGCCGCCTTCTTCTCAGCCAATTTCTTCTCTTCGGCCGCCTTTTTCTCGGCAGCCTTCTTCTCGGCAGCCGCCAATTTATCGGCAAGGGCCTTTTCGGCCGCCGCCGCCTTCGCCGCCACCCGCTCGGCGGCCGCTTTTTCGGCCGGAGTCTGTTGGCCCGAAGCCTGTTTCTGCAGCTCGGCCAACGCCTTGTTCTTCATTTCAATCAGCTTCTGCAGCTCGGCCACGTTCTTTTCGAGCAACTTCACGCGCTCACTGGCTTCCTTAAGCGCCTTCTCCTTGGCAATCAGATCCTCTTCTGACAAACCTTTGCCCTTGCCAGCAACCGCGCCCTTGGGCGCCAGCTCGGTCCGCGAAACCTTGACCTGATCCTTCGGCGGCTCCGCCGGAGCAGCCTTATCCTGAACCTTTGCCGTGATCTTCCCACCGGAGGCCTGAGCCGCTGCGCCTCCCTGGGTAGGTGCCGTTTCTGCCGCCGCCGCCAATTTCTGGCGATAGGCGTTCCAGTCCGACACATGGGTGCGCAACACCTTGCGGGCCTCGGCCTGAGGAATGGCGGTAACCGTATCCTTGTCCGGAATATCCAATATGGCGCCCTTCTTCAGGCGATTGACATTGGCGCCCGAAAAAGCATCAGGGTTCTTCCTGAACAAACCAACCAGCATCTGATCGAGGGTCACCCCCTCGGGCTTGGTTTCGACCGCGATTTTATTGAGCGTCTCTCCTGACTTGACTTCACGCTGACCAGCCGACACCGTTTTTTCAGCGCTGGCGGCCGGTTTGGCAGCGACCACCTTGGCCGTCGCCGGCTTGCCGGCAGCCAGTTCAGCTTTCTCGACCGTCACCGGTTTGGCGACCGGACGCGTCTCCACGCCAGCCGCACGCGCCTCGGGCTGCGCGACCGGCTTGGCACGCGACTTGGCCATCACTTCGGGCGGATCGAGCAGGAAGACGTATTCACGCACCAGACGGCCATTCGGCCAATTCAGCTCGACGAAGAAATTGAGGAAAGGCTCATGCACCGGAGCATTCGAAGTCACCCGGATGATACTGGTCCCCTTCGGCTTGCGATCAAGCGAAAAACGCAGATCGGAAAGCACCGCCGAGGCATCGCTGCCACTCTGCATCGTTTCACGCGACGCAAGTTTCGCCACCATTCCCGACAGTTCCTCCCGGGTGGCACTGACCTCGATCTCAGCCCGCAAGGGCTGGCCAATCGCGGAAAACACAGTGATTCTGCCCAGGCTTGCCGCTTCTGCGAGCGACGGGGCCATGGAAAGGGAAGACGCTACAGCAATCGCTGCAGCACTCATTTTCATCTTTGAGCTAAGTTTGTCTCTCACAGCGCAACCCTGAGCCTGAAATGGGAAGGGTTTCAAATTAACATCATGCACTTAGCTATGCAAGCTAAACTTGCTTCTGAAATGGAGGTTTTTTGGCATAATTCCAACAACGGCAGCATGTTCTGGCAAGAATGCCTCGGAGAACCCCAAAAAAAACGGCCACCCGCTTTCCGGATGGCCGCGCATGCCTCAAACAGCAATCAAATCAGATGTTCGGCGATCTGTACCGCATTCAACGCTGCGCCTTTCAGAATCTGATCGCCCGACACCCACAAATTGATTCCGTTCTCGCAAGACAAATCCTTGCGGATGCGTCCTACCGAGACATCGTCCCGCTCGGCCCGGAATAGAGGCATCGGGTAGATCTTGTTGGCCGGATCGTCTTCAACAATCACCCCCGGGGCCTTCGCTAGGGCTGTCCGAATCTCTTCGACCGATAGCGGCCGTTCCGTTTCAATATTGAGGGACTCGGAATGCGAGCGCAAAACCGGCACACGCACGGTGGTCGCCGCAATGCGCATTTCCGGATCGTGCAGGATTTTGCGCGTTTCCAGAACCATTTTCATTTCTTCCTTGGTGTAGCCGTTCTCCTGGAAGACGTCGATGTGCGGAATCAGGTTGAAGGCGATCTGATGGGCGAATCGTTCCACCCGAACTTTTTCGCCGGCCAGATATTGCTTGGCCTGTTCGATACATTCGGCCATGGCCAGCGCCCCTCCCCCGGAAACAGCCTGATAGGTGGAGGCCACCACGCGCTTGATCCTCGATAGCTTGTGGATCGGGTTCAGAACGACCACCATGATGATGGTCGAGCAATTCGGATTGGCAATAATCCCCTTGTGCTTCTTGATGTCTTCCGGGTTGACCTCCGGAACGACCAGAGGAACATCCTCATCCATGCGGAAAGCGCTGGAGTTGTCGACCACAATGGCCCCGCTCTTCACCGCCAGCGGCGCCAACTCCTGCGAAACGCCGCCACCGGCGCTGAACAAGGCGATATCGACGCCCTTGAAGGAATCGTCCTTGATCGCTTCGACTACAAGGCTTTCTCCCTCATAAGTAATTTTTGTCCCGGCTTCACTTTCATGCGCAAACAGTTTCAGCTGGTTAATCGGAAACTTTCTTTTCGACAGCACGCGTAAAAACTCGGTTCCGACAGCCCCGGTAGCGCCCACGATTGCGACATTTTGCTTTGACATCTCAATGCTCCTGATAGGGAATTGGAAGGTGATTAACCCCTCTTTTTTTATAGTGCAGCCAGCACCGCGTCACCCATTTCCTTGGTGCCAACCTTGTTCGTACCCGGCTCGTAGATATCGCCGGTGCGATAACCTTGCGCCAATACCTTTTTGACCGCATTCTCGATCTTGAGCGCCGCTTCTTCATTGGCGAAGGAATAGCGCAGCATCATGGCGGCGGACAGAATCGTCGCCAGCGGATTGGCCAGATTCTTGCCGGCGATGTCCGGCGCCGAACCGTGCGACGGTTCGTACAAGCCCTTATTGTTGGCATCGAGCGAGGCAGACGCCAGCATGCCGATGGAACCGGTCAGCATCGAAGCCTCGTCGGAGAGGATGTCGCCGAACATGTTGCCGGTCACCACCACGTCGAATTGCTTGGGATTGCGCACCAGTTGCATGGCGCAGTTGTCGACCAGCATGTGCGTCAACTCGACGTCCTGATAATCCTTGTGTGTCTCGATGACGACATCGCGCCACAACTGCGTGCATTCGAGCACATTCATCTTGTCGACCGAACAGACCTTCTTGCTGCGCTTCCTGGCCGCTTCAAAGGCCACCTTGGCGATACGGCGGATCTCGTGCTCGCTGTAGACCATGGTGTTGAACCCGACGCGTTCGCCGTTCTCGGTCTTGATGCCGCGCGGCTGGCCGAAGTAGATGTCGCCGGTCAGTTCGCGCACGATCAGGATATCCAGACCATTGACCACTTCCGGCTTCAGGGTCGAAGCATTGGCGAGTTCCGGATAGAGATAGGCCGGACGCAGATTGGCAAAGACGCCGAGATCCTGGCGGATGCCGAGCAGGCCTTTTTCCGGGCGCTGCTCGCGCGGCAACTTGTCCCACTTCGGGCCACCGACGGCGCCGAGCAACACCGCATCGGCTTCTTTCGCCAGTTTGGCGGTCGCTTCCGGATAGGGACTGCCGGTTTGATCGACGGCAATCCCGCCCAGCAGCGCTTCTTCCATTTCAAACTTGAGACCAAGCCCTTTCAGCACGCGCACGGCTTGTTCGGTAATTTCCACACCAATGCCGTCACCCGGCAGAACACAGATTTTCACGTTTTATTTCCTTCGGTAATACTAAAGTCGCGTTAGCGATTCTCGAATCTCCCCTCGCCCGCAAGCGGGAGAGGGGTCAGGAGAGAGGAAAACGGGCAGTTGCATGCCCGTTCAGGCAAAAAGCCAGGGTTGCTCGAAGCGGCGGCGCGCCTCGAATTCACGTATTTTTTCAGCATGGCGCAGGGTCAGGCCGATGTCGTCCCAGCCGTTCAGCAGGCATTCCTTGCGGAACGGGTCGATCGTGAAGTTAAGAACACGACCGTCCGGACGGGTCACTGTCTGCGCCGGCAGATCGACAGTCAGCTTGTAGCCGGGCGTCGCCTCCACCTGCCGGACCATTTCCCCGACTTCATTGGCCGGCAGGATGATGGGCAAAATGCCGTTCTTGAAGCAGTTGTTGAAGAAAATGTCGGCAAAGCTCTCCGCCACGATGACGCGGAAACCAAAATCGAGCAGCGCCCACGGCGCATGTTCGCGCGAACTGCCGCAGCCGAAATTCTGGCGGGTCAGCAGAATCTGCGCCCCCTGATAACGCGGCTGATTGAGCGCAAAATTGGGATTTTTAGGGCGATGGGTGCACTCCTGCCCCGGCTCGCCCACATCCATGTAGCGCCACTCATCAAACGCGTTGGGGCCGAAGCCGGAACGCTTGATCGACTTCAAAAACTGCTTCGGGATGATGGCGTCGGTGTCGATGTTGTTGCGGTCGATCGGCACCACCAGTCCATCCAGACGCACAAACTTGTCCATTGGATTACTTGCTCCCGGCTTTCTCGATGGCCTCGCCACCCTTCTTGATGTCCTTGCCAACGCCCTGCACGGTATTGCACGCTGCCAGACCCATCAGCATCACGACTGCAACGATAAGTGCTCCGAACTGTTTCATGGCTTCTCTTTTACATGATGTCACGCACATCGGCGAAATGGCCGGCAATCGCCGCAGCAGCGGCCATACCGGGACTCAACAGATGGGTACGTCCGCCAGGTCCCTGACGCCCCTCGAAATTGCGGTTGGACGTTGAAGCGCAACGCTCGCCCGGTTCCAGACGGTCGGCATTCATCGCCAGACACATCGAACAGCCCGGCTCGCGCCATTCGCAACCGGCGGCAATGAACACCTTGTCCAAACCTTCCGCCTCAGCTTGCCGCTTGACCAGCCCGGAACCCGGCACCACCATCGCCAGCTTGACGTTGGCGGCAATGTGGCGGCCCTTCAACACGGCGGCAGCTTCACGCAAATCCTCAATGCGACCGTTGGTGCACGAACCGATGAAGACCTTGTCAATCTTGACCGACTGGATCGGCGCATTCGGCGTCAAGCCCATGTACTGCAGCGCCCGCTCCATGCCTTCACGTTTTCCCGCATCCTTCTCCTTGGCCGGATCAGGAATATTGTCGTTAATGGTCATCACCATTTCCGGCGACGTACCCCAGGTCACCTGCGGCTGGATTTCGGCCGCGTTGAAATGGAGCACCCGGTCGAACTGGGCGCCCTCGTCACTCTTCAGTGTGCGCCAATAGGCCGCCGCCTTGTCGAACAACTCCCCCTTGGGCGCAAATGGACGGCCACGCAGGTAATCGATGGTCGTTTCATCGACGGCGACAAACCCGACGCGCGCGCCGGCCTCGATCGCCATATTGCACACGGTCATGCGCCCTTCCATCGAAAGGCCGCGGATGGTCGACCCAGCAAACTCGATGGCGTACCCCGTGCCGCCGGCAGTGCCGATGCGGCCGATCACGGCCAGGATGATGTCTTTGGCCGTCACCCCCTTGCCCAGTTTGCCATCCACCTGAACCAGCATGGCTTTCATCTTCTTTTGCAACAGGCATTGGGTCGCCAGCACATGCTCGACTTCGGACGTGCCGATGCCATGCGCCAGACAGGCAAAAGCGCCGTGCGTCGCCGTATGCGAATCACCGCAGACAACCGTCATTCCCGGCAGCGTCGCACCGTTTTCCGGCCCGACGACGTGGGCGATGCCCTGGCGCGGATCCTTGAAGGGGTAATAGGCCAGCGCGCCGAATTCGCCGATATTGGCATCCAGCGTTTCCACCTGTTGGCGCGAAATGGGATCGGTAATGCCTTCATCCCAATGATCAGTTGGCGTGTTGTGGTCCGGCGTCGACACGATGGACGAGGGCCGCCAAGCCTTGCGACCCGCTAGACGCAGGCCGTCGAAGGCTTGCGGGCTGGTCACCTCGTGAATCAGGTGACGGTCGATATAGAGCAACGCCGTTCCGTCTTCCTCGACGTGGACGACGTGGCTTTCCCAGAGCTTGTCGTAAAGCGTCTTCGACATCATGATGATCCAGGCCGAAAAGCGCGCATTATCGCATTTGCGTCGGGGCTGTGCCAGTCTCGCCTGAATCCCCACCGCCCGAGACCCCGAATACGATCAGCAACAGGCCGGCCAGGGCAAATGCCGCGCTGACACTGAAACTCCAGGATGCCCCCGCCGACTCCCACATCCAGCCACCGATCAAGCCGCCCAGCAAGCCTCCAGCACCGAAGCTGAAACTTGAATAGAAAGCCTGGCCGCGCGCCTGCGCCTGGCCGGAAAACCAAGCGTTCACCGCAGCGATCGAGGCCGCGTGATGGGCGCCAAAGGTCAGGGCGTGCAGGAGTTGCGCCAGCACCGCCAGAATCACCCAACCGGCCCCCCAACCGATGAGCAAAAAGCGCAAGATGGCTGCGACAAAGCAGAGTAACAGGATGCGGCGCAGAGAGAGGCGGCGAATCAGGCGCGGCATTGCCAGGAAGATCAGAATCTCGGCCAGCACCCCCAGCGTCCACAGCAGGCCCACTTCGCCCTTGCTGTAGCCCAACCCGGCCAGATGGATAGAAAAGAAAATGTAAAAGACGCCATGCGCCGCCGACATGGCAAAACTGGCGGCAAAGAGCGCCAGCACCCGCTTCTGGCGAAACAGCCCAAGCAGCCCGGAGTGGTCACCGTGGCACGCAACCGGCGCCGCCTCCGGTAAGGTCAGGGCCAACGCAAAATTGCCGGCAGCAAGGAGCCAGCAAACCGTCAACACCTGATCAACCGGCAAGAAGTCCAGCAGAGCGCCAGTGCAAAGGACGGCCAGGATGAAGCCTATCGACCCCCAGAGCCGGATGCGCCCGTATTGTCCGCTGGCCTCGCGCAAATGGCTGAACGTCAGCGTCTCCACCAGCGGCAGGGCGGCACTCCAGAAAAAGGTCAGCGCCCCCATGACCAGCATCATGCTGCCGAATCCGCGCAACCAGAAAAAGGTGGTAAAACCGGCCAGACTCACCAGTCCGGCCAGTCTGATGATAGCGATCCGGCGTCCGCTGCGATCCGCCAACCAGCCCCAGATGCCGGGGCTGAACAGGCGCATCACATTCATCAGCGACATCAGGAGTCCGACATCCCAAGCCGAAAAGCCAATCGACAGCAGATAGAGGCTGAAATAGGGCAGGAACGCCCCAATGTAAGCAAAATGGAAAAAGTAGTAGCCGGAAAGGCGCCAGTACGGCAAGGAATGCATCCGGCGATTCTACTGGATGAGGCGGAGGATGGCCTCGTCCCCCCGGCGAAAACGAAGCGGGGGTCCAAGGAACGGCCCAAGCGGGGCCCTGCGTCTTGATTGTTCCAACTTCGGAAGGATGGTCGCTTGCCTAGCTGGTGGAGTTCTTCTGGCCGGTGCGGTACGCCAGCAAAAAGTGATACAGCTCGTCTTTCAGTTTGATCCGCACCTTTTTCATGTCTTCGAGCGCAAAATCGGAAACCGGAATGTCGTGTTCTTCCAGGTTTTCAACTCTCCCGGTCAGCCAGTGGTAGTGCTCATACCACGTCGCGAACAACCCGTTCGACGCCCGCAAAACGCGGATGGCGTCAATCATTTCGGGAAATTCGCGGGCCAGGTCGTGATGTTCGATTTGCATTGATTACCTCCCCACGGTGACATTGTCCGGTGCCCCGATACGAAGCACCTCTTTAAAATACTACGCGATTTTCGCCGCAATACGTGGCGTGGCGCAAACCACATCGGCGCACTGCGCCCGATGACGCAAGGCATGGTCCATCAGCACCAGCGCCAGCATCGCCTCGGCCACCGGCGTGGCGCGGATGCCGACGCAGGGGTCATGCCGCCCTTGCGTCGCCACAACAACGGCCTGGCCAAACTGGTCGATGGAACGGCGCGGCTGCGCAATCGAAGGCGTCGGTTTAACCGCCAGCCGAACCACAATATCCTGACCGGTTGAAATGCCGCCGACAATGCCGCCAGCGTGATTGCTGACAAACCCCTCCGGCCGCAGCTCATCGCCGTGCTCGCTGCCCTTTTGCGTCACGCTGGCAAATCCGGCGCCAATCTCGACCCCCTTGACCGCATTGATGCCCATCATGGCGTAGGCGATTTCGGCATCAAGCCGGTCAAATACCGGCTCTCCCCAGCCCGGCGGCAACCCGGTCGCTGTCACCGTGATTTCCGCCCCAATGGAATCGAGCGCACGGCGCAAGTCATCCATTCTCTTTTCCAATTCCGGCACGACCGCCGCGTTAGGCGCAAAGAACGGATTGCGGTCGATTTCACCGGCATCGGCAAAAGGAATGGCGAAATCACCCAAGCGGCTCATCCAGCCGCGCACCGTCACGCCGCAGCGCTCATGCAGCCACTTGCGGGCAATCGCCCCCGCCGCCACCCGCACTGCCGTCTCGCGCGCCGAGGCCCGGCCGCCGCCGCGATAATCGCGCAGACCATACTTTTGCAGATAGGCATAATCGGCATGGCCGGGCCGGAACGACTCGGCAATATGGCTGTAATCACCGCTCTTGGGATCGAGATTGCGGATGATGAAGGCGATCGGCGTGCCGGTCGTCCTGCCCTCAAACACGCCGGAGAGAAGCTCCACCGCATCGGGTTCGCGCCGCTGTGTGACGTGGCGGGAAGTACCGGGTTTGCGCCGGTCGAGCTCCTGTTGCAGGTCGGCCGCGCACAATTCCAGGCCGGGCGGACAGCCATCAACAATGCCGCCGATGGCCGGGCCATGGGACTCGCCAAAGGAGGTGAGCGTCAACAGGGTGCTTAAAGTATTTCCGGACATGGAAGCGCCACACGCTAAAATGGAGTCACGAGTCTACCATGTCCAAAACGCCAAAAAAGCCCACGCCTCAACCTGCCGGCCCGCCGCCCCCTCCGGCAGGCTCCGCGCGCGCCCTCCCGCCCAGCCTCAACCCGCGCCAGAAACCCGATCTGCGCTGGCAGCGCAGCAAACGCTACAACTGGGATGGGCGCTGAAAACGGCGGTCTTTGCAAGACGGACAGCGCCGCGGCATCCGCTCAAAATCTCTCCCCTATTCTATTTTTAGGTCGCTGCGACATAGAGCGCTCCACAACCTATGAGAAGAAAGACCGGCCAGGCAAGATGCTTGGCCCGAGACACTGCAAAAGTAACAATACCCGTTGAGACAAAGGTGATCCCGACGACCAAGGCCACACCAGAGGCAGAAATGGAACCGAGCGCGAGCTGTACCAGTATCGCCGCAAAACCCAGCCAAGCGATCGTCGTGATGTGCCACGCGAAACGGAGCGTTCGAGTCGCGAACTCAGTACTACCCAGAAACTTTGGAAAGTTATTGTGCCGAAATAAAGGGATCAGGAGGTACAACTCGCCCAATACAGAGTGCGCAATACCGACAGCAACTGCCAGAAATGCGGCGATAAAGAGAAAAATGTTGGACATAGGCACCTAAAAGGTTGGAGACAACGCGCCGCAGCCACGGCGGGCTTGCGGGAGCGAGAAAGACCGTACCCTGCGGTCGGGTTGATTGTTAGCCATTAGATTCCGCTATGATTTCTGCCGCAATTTCGGTAGCCCTGCCAGTAAAGTTAGCGCAACGGACGCGAAGCTGATTCTCGCGAAAAGTGGCCTGACCCTCTGGTGTGCCAAGATCGCACCCCAACAGAACGTGGCATTCACGAGAGCCGAATTCTCGTTCGAACTCTCGAATAAGGCGCTGTGTGGCGAGATAACTTTGATCGGCAGACGTGCTGGATTCGGAACGTCCCAATGCCAGCCCAATCCCCATCATCGCGCCAGTAAGAGCACCACAGGTACCGCAAGTGCGTGCCATGCCACCACAAAAACCCGTGGCAATTTTTGGCAATAGATCGGATTCAATTCCCTGGGCCCTAGCCAGAGCAATGACAGCGGATTCCGCACAAAATAGCCCTGAATTAAAAAGGTCTTCAGCAGTTATCCGAGCTTGTGATGCGAGAGAAGTATTCATGGAGATGCCCAAGATGGTTGACGTGGAGGTCACCGGCGCTGCGCGGCTTTATCGCGCCAGTCCGTGTTGATGGATGGGTTGGGCATCATAGCGATTGCATATTGAACAGTGTAATTTCATTGTCACTAACAGGGACGCAGATACCCATATCTACATCAAATCCCTGAGACTTGATCGAGGTGCCCAACGCACGGAGGTATGTCTCGTTAGCCTGAAAGTTACCAAGGCGCAAAATTTGGCGCCCAAGATTGGTGACCTGATATATCTGCACCTTCAACTTCTTGGCGGGATCGGTATGCTTCACCATGAGGACGCGCCCATACGACACCAGAGCGCGCTCGAAGCGATCTTGCGCCGTCGATGACCAAGTAATTTCAAGCCCAAGGGCATCAACCCCAGAGACAATGCCAAGTTCTTGCATCGCGAGCAACAGAGAGAACGTGACGCCTTCAGATTCAAGAAGGGATTTGTCACCACGAAAGACAATATCATTTACAACGAATGGTGACAGTTTCTCGATAGCCTTCGCCTCTTCTTGCGAAAGGTTCCGGAGGAACTCAAGGGTCCGCAACGAGTAGCGTCCAGGATTCTTTACCTCACCAGCAAGAACCTTTCCCCACAATGACTGAAGCTCATCGGATGAAACGTTCGCGGCGCACTCGCGCCAGCGAAGTAACCAATCGTCTGATACTGCGTTTGACGATGGTTCCGCAGAGTCTTGGGCTAATTCTTCTTCCGCGTACATAACGGCCTTGGACAGACTGATTTCTCGTCGTATGGCGTCAGCACGGGTGTTGCGCTCCACGATTTCGTCAATGGCTGGCAAGAGCAAGGGCTCCGAAGATGGAGCCGGAAGTGCAGCATAAATTTCTCTTGGGTGCTCTGACACCGTTCCGTCACGAAGAAGGACTTTTTGACCAGAACGGATTGCAGAAGCATCTACCTCTGCTTGAGCAAGAACCAGGAGTTCATCTCGCTTGACGTCAATTGCTGCACGACCCTCGCGTCTCATTTGCCATGGCTTAAGTAGGGATCCAATGCCGCGATCAGCGATTGATTGCCAAAGTTTGATTAGCAGCTTTTCGCCTAGCACATCCATGGCTCACTCCGTGAAAGTTGATGACGCCCAACGTAAAGGTAAGGGGCGGCTGCCGGCTTGCCGGCAGGCGTCCCAGTGAGCGAAGCGAACGATCTTGACCGTAATGTTAGAGCGCATTTGCAAGGTAAAGCACTCCAGTTGCACCGACAGCTACAAGAACAGCTAACGCTACACCCCTAGCTGGGGTGAGCAGGAAGCCAAGCTGAACACCAGCGCGCTTCGAAGCAAAGGCGATAGCAATAGCCCCGAGCGTGACCCCAAGCACCACTGCAAGAGGTGAACAATCAGGCGCTAGACCACGCAGCATTAAGGCGAACAGTCCTCCGAGAAAGGCGAACAACATGCCGGCACCGAGAAGCGAGACGCCTGGGAAGACACCTTGCCGTTTCCAGTTGTGCACGGCAAACACAACGTTGCCGATGAATTCTGCAAGGGGGGCAAGTATCTCGTGGGCCATAGCGCTCTAACGTAAAGTAGACACAAAACCACCGTATATTCTGGCGCGGTGTGATCTGTAAGCTGAAAATCGCGCAGGCATCCCGCTCGGCGCTTTTTTTCAACACCCTCTGAAGCATACGCACCCAAAATGCTGATGTCGAGCAGAGCGGGGTGCATCGGCCGGCCGTTTCCGGGATAATGGTGTTTTTTACGCATTCTGGACAAGACATTCATGGACGCCGAACGCCTCAACAGCATCTCCAACCAACTGGACGACCTCAATACGCGGGTCGGCGAATTGCGGAGGTATCTTTGACTACGATCACAAGCGAGAACGCCTGACCCTGCTTCACCAGGAGCTGGAAGACCCCAAGGTCTGGGATGATCCCAAACGCGCCCAGGACATGGGCCGCGAAAAGAAATCGCTGGAGGATGTCGTTCTCGTTCTGGAGGAAGCCCAACGCGCCATCGACGACGGGCGCGAAATGTTCAATCTGGGCAAGGAGGAAGGCGACGACGACATGTTGCTGTCGGTCGAGGCCGACAATGCCGGCATCGAGAAGAAAGTCGCCGGGCTTGAATTCCGCCGCATGTTCCACAATCCGCAAGACCCCAACCCCTGCTTTCTGGAAATCCAGGCCGGCGCCGGCGGCACCGAGGCGCAGGACTGGGCCTCGATGCTGCTGCGCATGTATGTGAAATATGGCGAGAAGAAAGGCTACAACGTCGAGGTCATGGAGGAGTCGGAAGGCGACGTCGCCGGAATCAAGAGCGCCACAGTGCGTTTCTCCGGCGACTACACTTACGGCATGCTGCGCACGGAGACCGGCATCCACCGCCTGGTGCGCAAATCGCCGTTTGATTCCAACGCCCGCCGCCACACCAGTTTTGCGTCGGTGTTTGTCTATCCCGAAGTCGATGATTCGATCGAAATCGACATCAATCCGGCCGACGTGCGCACCGACACCTATCGCGCTTCCGGCGCTGGCGGCCAGCACATCAACAAAACCGACTCGGCGGTGCGCTTGACCCACCTCCCTTCCGGCATCGTCGTGCAGTGCCAGAACGACCGCTCACAGCACAGAAACCGCGACGAAGCCTGGAAAATGCTGCGCGCCCGCCTGTTTGAAATGGAACTGCGCAAACAGCAGGCCGAACAGCAAAAACTGGAGGATGCCAAGTCCGACATCGGCTGGGGCCACCAGATCCGTTCCTATGTGCTCGACCAGTCGCGCATCAAGGATTTGCGTACCAATTACGAGGTCGGCAATACGCAGGCCGTGCTCGATGGCGACCTCGACAATTTCATCCAGGCCAGTCTGAAACAGGGGGTTTGACCAAGGGCAATGACTTGATCCCGGCAAAGCAACCCGAGATTGCCGCGGGTCAACGGCCCTCGCAATGGCTGAAGCCGGCTACTTGACTTCTTCGACCTTAAGCCAGAGGGCGCGCGCATCACGCAATTCGCGCGTCGACAGGTTGAGCGTGCCGCGCTGGTCGCCGCTGGCCTGCTGGCCGGAGCCGCCCAGCTGAATCCACTCGCCGAGACGGCCCGACACGGTCGTCGCCAAACGCTGCGTTTGTGCCGCCGGCAACCCGGAACGCGAATGAAGCGGCGAATCGGCCTGCTGGCTGATTTCCAGCGTCACCCGATCTCCCGCCAGACGCGGTTCAACGTAAAAGCCCTGGCCAATGTCGTAATACTGCACCGTATCGGTCACCACCGGCCCCTGCGGGCCATAGGTGACTTGCCGCATCGGTATCGGCAGCGAACGGCCGACCTGAATGAAGGCGCGCCCGCCTTCCACCGTCTGCACCATCTGGTTGCCGGATTCCTGGCGCTGGCTGCGCGTATCCCAGACGGTGGCCTGGCCTTCCTCCCGCGTCCGGCTGCCCAGCACCACTTGCCCTTGCGCCCGGCCACCACGATCCGATTCATCGGTGCCGCGCGTCTGGCTGACCCGGATGATCAAACGGCGCAAAGGAACATCAATCGCGGCCAGTGCCCGCTTGATGTCTTCCCGGTTCTGCCTGGAAGAACGCAGAAAAAGCTGGTTGTTCGCTCCGGTCAGCGCCCCGCCCGGTTCGACCAGCGGCAGCAGAACCGGCAGCACCTGATCCGGAGTGCGCGACTTGAGGGGAATGACCTCAAGTTCCTGCTGCGCCAAGGCATGACCCAGCCAAAGAAAAAGCAGGAGGACGCAAACCGCCCTCATCGCGGCAACTGTTTTTCCAGCCATTGCATCAAGTCGTCCTGCGGCAACGCCTTACCGTAGAACCAGCCTTGCGCCTCACCGCAGCCCATCTGGCTGAGCGTCGCCACCTGCTCGGGCGTTTCGACACCTTCGGCAAGCACGCGCATTCCCAAGCGGCCACCCAGGCCGATGACCATTTCGGCGATGCGCGCGCCCGGACGATCCGAATCGAGCGCCAGCACAAAACTGCGGTCGATTTTGAGGCAGCTGGCCCCCAGGCGGTCCAGATAGGACAGCGAGGAGAAGCCGGTGCCAAAATCGTCAATCGCCACGCCGATGCCGCGATGGCGTAGGGCACGCAGCCGCACCTCGAAATCGGATTGACCAAACATGGCCACCGATTCGGTGATTTCCAGCTCCAATAACTCGGGCGGTGTTCTGGTTTCGGCCAAAATGCCGTCAATCATGTCGAGAAAGCCGGGGTGCTGGAACTGAACCACCGAGACATTCACCGCCATGCGCAAGGTGTAGCCGGCGGCGATCAGGTCATTCAGGGCCAGCAGCGCCGTGCGCAAAACCCACGCCCCCAGGCTGACAATAAGGCCAGACTGCTCGGCCACCGGAATAAACTTGTCCGGGGGAATGAAGGTACCGTCCTCGGTGCGCCAGCGCAGCAGCGCCTCCATTCCCAGCGGACGTCCGCTCGGAAGCTCGACCTGCGGCTGGTAGACCACGAACAAGTGGTTCTTCGTAAAGGCGTGTCGGAGGTCTTCGAGAAGCTGCACACGTTGCCGCGTCTCGATTGCCACTTCCGGGGTGTAGTAAGCGTCGCGGCCAACCCCCTCCACCTTGGCGCGTTTCAGGGCAATCGCGGCATAGCGCAACAGATCGGCGCCGCTGTGCATCTGCTCGGCCACGCGGACAAAGCCGAGCGAGGTGGAAACGATCTGTATTCCATCATCAATCACCAGGGGATCGGACAAGACTTCACGCAACAGGGCCGGGTTCACCACATCCTCGACGCCAAAAACACCAAAGACGTCGTTCCCGACCCGCGCCACAAAAACGTCCGGCGGCAAGGCGCCGCGCAGACGCTTGCCCATCTCGATCAGAATGCGGTCGCCGTAGCGATAGCCCAGCACATCGATCATCTCGGAGAACTGGTCGATATCGACCAGCCCCACCACCCAACCCTGCGTTCCCTGCTGTTCCAGGCGATGTTCCATATCCTCGATCAACGCCGCACGGTTGGGTAGCTGCGTCAGGCTGTCTTCATAGGCAGTTTCGCGCAGTTTCGACACCAGGCCGATGTTGTCGGCGCAGATCGCCACATTGGCGCAAAAGACCCCCAACAGCTGGTGGTCCACCTCGTTCAGGGCATCGGAAACCTCAACGTAGGCAACATAATCACCACCGCGTTCGCTGGAGAAGAACAGGGTCACCCAGCCTTGGCCGAAGCGGACCTGCCGCTCCTTGAACGATTCCAGAATAATGTTTTGTACGCGCTCGTCACCAACCTCAGCGAGCGGACGGCACTCGCTGATGTGACTGAAACGCCCCACTGCCGCAACGATGACGCAATCCCTGCCACTTGGCTCCGCAACCGGGCCGGCTGTGCAACATCCGACCAGCAGGCCATTCGCTTCCGTGCCGAGCAAGGCGGCTGCCTCGTCGATCACGCTGATGGCAAAGGCCGACATGCCCTCATTAGCGATGAAGTGGTTGGTGCTGTCGACGATGAATTCGAGGCCGCGCCGACTGGCTTCCAGATTGTTAATTTGATCGTAGGAACGAATCGCCGCCGTGGCCGCCGTGTACAAACGGCTGCGGCTCAACTCGGCCTTGGTCTTGTAATCGTTGATATCGTAGCGGGAAATCGCCTCGACATCAGGCGCATAGCCAGGCTGTCCGGTACGCAAAATGATGCGCACTGAAGCCAGGCCAAGTTCATCCCGGACATACCCGATCAGGGTCAGGCCCGCATCGTCGGTCTCCATAACGACGTCAAGAAGGATGAGCGCAATGTTTTCAGCCTGACGCAAAATCTCCCTGGCTTCGGTACCGCTGTAGGCATGCAGAAACTCGACGTGACGCCCGAGCACCAGCGTTTCACGCAGGGCAAACACCGTCGACTGATGAACATCTTCATCATCATCGACAATCAGGATGCGCCAGGGCGGCAGTGCGCTGCCATCGCCCGCCGCCGAGTCCCCTCCGTGCTCGTCGACATAGTCAAGGCTGTCGTCTTCTGTGGCCATCGAGATCATTCATCCACGAAACATGCGAAACATAGCCCATAAACAAGGGCAAAGGCAATCACCTAGCAAAAATAACAGGCGGAAGCAACAGGATCATCCGCCAGACAAAATTACACGCCGCGCAGGCTGCAGCGTCCAATTCATGCCGCAACCTTGCTCTTGATGGCATCAACTGCAAAATGTTTTCCAATGCGCTGCCAATAGGTCACTCCGTCGCGCAGCGCTGCCGCCGTCCAGGGATTTTCCGCCAGCCATTCCGCCGGTAGTTCCAGTCGATAACCGCGCGGCTGCGCCCGCACCCGCCATTCCGGCAGGATGCGGTCGTCGCGCGAACGGTGCAGAAGAACCGCCAGCCGCAGGCAGAGCAAGAGACGCCAGTCGAAATCCGCCTGCGGCAGGGCAAGAATTTTTTCCAGTTTGCCACGATGGCCAAGCACCAAGGCAGCCAGACGCGCCTGATCCTTTTTCGAGAAACCCGGCATATCGGCATGCGCCAGAATATAGGCGCCATGCTTGTGGTAGGCATTGTGCGCCACCGAAATGCCGATTTCGTGCAAGCGGGCCGCCCAGTCGAGAAAAAGGAGATCCTGCGCCGCCGGCTGGCCATCGCACAGTTGCATGAGCGCCGCCCGGGCCGTGGCACGCACCCGTTCAGCCTGGTGGACATCGACCTGGTAGCGCCGCATGAATTGGGAAACGGTGGTTTCCCGCAAGTCGTGATCGTGAAAGCGGCCGAGCAAGTCGTACAACACGCCCAGGCGCAAGGCACCATCAGCGTAAGTCATGTGGTTGATGTCCAGCGTCTCGAACACCGCCAGCATGATGGCCATCCCCCCCGGCAGCACCGGCATACGGTCGGTGCGGATGCCGGCCAGGCGCGAATGTTCCATCGAGCCAGCCTTGAGCAGCAGGCCCGACATGCGCTCCAGCCCGGAACGGGTCAGGCCGCTCTCGCCATTGGGGTTGAGCCCGTTCATCTCCAGCACGTCGGCAATGGCGCGCGCGGTGCCCGAAGAACCGACGGACTCAACCCAACCCATGCGGCGGAAATCATAGGCGATGGTTTCCAGTTCCTGCGCTGCCGCCGCTTGGGCTTCGCGCAGGCGGCGGCGGTCGATCCTCCCCTCCGGAAAAAAGGCTTCCGAATAGCCAACACACCCCATGTACAGCGATTCCATAACCTGCGGCTGATGGCGTTTGCCGACGATGAATTCGGTCGAACCTCCGCCGATGTCGACCACCAGACGCTTATGATCGGCGCTCGGCAGCGAGTGCGAAGCACCGAGGTAAATCAGACGTGCCTCTTCGCGCCCGGCAATCACCTCGATCGGAAAGCCCAGCGTCTTTTGCGCCCGTTCGATGAATTCTGCGGCATTTTTCGCCACCCGCAGCGAGTTGGTCGCCACCGCCCGCACCGCGCCGGAATCGAACCCGCGCAAACGCTCGCCAAACAAAGCCAGCGCCGCCAGCGCCCGCTCCTGCGCCACCTCGTTCAGGCGCTTGTCCACACCAAGGCCGGAAGCAAGGCGAACTGTCGATTTGAGAGAATCAAGGGGATAAATCTGGTTGTCCACTACTCTTCCGATTTGAAGACGGAAGCTGTTCGAGCCAAGATCGACGGCTGCGATCGTTTCAAAACTCATAAGGACATCCGAAGGCTGACGCTTAGGCCAAGCATTCTACCATTGACCACACCCGTGCATCCAAACACGCGACGGCGTCATCCATCTGACTCGATTGAGACCTATACTTGCGGAGTATCCACAAATCACCATCGCCATGCCCTACACCTCGCGTCTGCGCAATTTTCCTGCCGACCATTTCCAGAACCGCGAACTGGGAATTCTCGCCTTCAACCGCCGCGTCCTGGCGCAGGCCCAGGACGAGCGGATGCCGCTGCTCGAACGGCTGCGCTTTCTTTGCATCGTGTCGAGCAATCTGGATGAATTTTTCGAGATTCGCGTCGCCGGTCTGAAGGAACATATGCGCGTTCGCGCCTCAGGAGGTTCGATCGACGGTCTCAGCGCCGAAGAAAGCCTCGCCAGCATCAGCGCTGCCGCCCACGACCTGGTGACGGCGCAGTACCAGCTCTTCAATGAGGTTCTGCTGCCCGCCCTGGCCAGCGAGGGCATCCGCTTCTGGCGGCGCTCGAAATGGACGGAAGCGCAACGCGAATGGATCCGCTCCTATTTCTGGCGCGAGGTCGCCCCCGTCCTGACGCCGATCGGGCTCGACCCCTTCCATCCCTTCCCTCGCGTCCTGAACAAGAGCCTCAATTTTGCGGTCGAGCTCGAAGGCAAGGACGCCTTTGGCCGCAATTCCGGCGCCGCCATCGTGCAGGCGCCGCGCATTTTGCCCCGCATCATCCGCCTGCCCGACGAGGTCGCAGACGCTGCGCACGGCTTCGTTTTCCTCTCCTCCGTTCTGCACGCCTTTGTCTGCGAGCTGTTCACCGGCATGACCGTGCTCGGTTGCTATCAGTTCCGGATCACGCGCAATTCCGACCTGTGGGTCGACGAGGAAGAAGTCACCAACCTGCGCGCCACTCTGCAGGGCGAATTGTCGCAACGTCATTTCGGCGACGCGGTCCGGCTGGAAGTGGCCGACAACTGCTCGCCGGTCATGGCCCAGTTCCTGCTCGAACAATTCGGCCTACAGGAGCGCGATCTCTACCGGGTGCACGGCCCGGTCAACCTGGTGCGCCTGATGCAGGTACCGGACTGGGTGGATCGTCCTGACCTGAAATTCACCCCCCTGCTTCCCGGCTTGCCCAAGAACCTCGGCAAGATGAAGAGCATTTTCGACACGATCCGGCAGGGCGACATTCTGCTCCATCACCCCTACCAATCCTTCACTCCGGTCATCGACCTCTTGCAACAGGCGGCCAAGGACCCCAAGGTCCTGGCCATCAAAATGACGGTCTATCGCACCGGCACCGATTCCGAATTGATGGAATCGCTCATCCGCGCCGCGCAAAACGGCAAGGAAGTCACCGTCGTGCTCGAACTCATGGCCCGCTTCGATGAAGAAGCCAACATCGGCTGGGCCAATCGTCTGGAAGAAGTCGGCGCCCATGTCGTCTATGGCGTCGTCGGCTACAAGGTTCACGCCAAGGCCATTCTCATCGTCCGGCGTGAGGAAGGCGGCCTGAGCCGCTATGCTCACCTGGGCACCGGCAACTACCACCCGCGCACCGCGCGCCTCTACACCGATTTTGGCCTGCTGACCAACAACGAGGAAATCACCCACGATGTCAGCGAGGTCTTCAAGCAACTCACCGGGCTGGGCAAGGCGCTGACGCTCAAACATGTGCTGCAGGCCCCCTTCACCCTGCAAACCTCCATCATCGACGCCATCCGGCGAGAGGCCGAAGCGGCGCGCGCCGGGAAGCCGGCAAGAATCATCGCCAAAATGAATGCCCTGCTCGAACCGCAAACGATCGAGGCGCTCTACGAGGCTTCACAGGCCGGCGTCAACATCGATCTCGTCGTGCGCGGCGTCTGCGCACTCAGGCCGGGGGTTGCCGGATTGTCCGGAAACATCCGTGTCCGCTCGGTCATCGGGCGTTTTCTCGAGCATCACCGCATTTTCTATTTCCTCGCCAGCGGCAAGGAACTGGTTTATCTCTCCAGCGCCGACTGGATGGACCGCAATTTCTTCCGCCGCATCGAACTGGCCTTCCCCATCCTCGACCCCAAACTGAAAAAACGCGTCATCACGGAAGGGTTACGCTTCTACCTCAGAGACAATCAACTTTCCTGGATGATGGATGAGCAGGGGAAATATCAGCGCAAGCATCCCCATCGCAGCCGCGAATTCAGTGCGCAGAACACCCTGCTCCAGTCGCTCAGCAAAGGGGAAATTACTTGAAATTTTTCAGTGCAGGACAACCCGGAAACAGGGGGCGGCAGTGATGCATTCTCCCGTTTCTGGAATGAATATCCCGCCCACCAGCGCCTTCAGTTTGAGCAGCATAAAGCTGGAAAGGGCGGCACTGCCTTCGAGGATCAGTTCCTCACCGCTACGCATGGCGGCAGCCAGCGGTCCATCGCAGTAGGCTCCGTCCGTTTCGTGACCGACAAGCTCATCCAGATCGGTGTTGATCGTGCAATGGTGTCTCATGATCGCCTCCATACCGCTCTCCCACGAATGAAATAACGGCAACTGCAGGGACAAACTGAGCGTTTTTTGATCGTCAACCGCGCTGGACTGCGATCACTCCCTCAACCTCATAAATCAACGCCAAGCTGCGTTGTAATTGCTGCACGCCGGTAATCTCGACCGTAAAACTCATGTGCGCCTTGCCCTGTTTCGAATGGGTATTGACGCCGATCACATTGAGTTTTTCGCGCGTGAAGATTTCGGAAATATCGCGCAGCAGACCTTGCCGATCGTGCGCATCAACCACGATATCGACCGGAAAAATCCCACCGGTCGCAGCATTACCCCAGTCGGTCTGGATCACCCGCTCCGGGTGCAGCGCCGCCAGATGGGCAAAATTACGGCAATCGGCGCGATGAATGGAGATTCCCTTGCCCCGCGTCACAAATCCTTCGATGGCATCCGGCGGCGCCGGCTTGCAGCATTGGGCGAGCTGGGTCAACAGGCCGTCGACACCGACAATCAGAATGCCCTGATGATCGTCTTTGCCACTGCTCTCCCGGACAAGGACCTCGTCCGGTGCTTCGGCTTCCGCCAGCGCATCACCACCGCGCACCATCGTCTGAAACTGGCGCAGATTCAATTCGCCACGAGCGGCCGCAACATACAGATCCTCGCTCTTGGCAAAATCCATCCTCTTGGCCAGTTCCTCGACATTGGCGGCGGTCTGCCCAAGGCGCTGCAACTCCTTGTTGATGATCGCCCGCCCTTCGCTCAAGGATTCTTCCAGCGCCCGACTGGAAAACCAGTGCCGCACCTTGGTGCGGGCGCTGCGTGTTTGGATGTAGCCAAGGGAGGGTGTCAACCAGTCGCGCGAGGGGCCGCCCTCACGCGCCGTAACGATTTCGACCCGCTGCCCGGTGTGCAGAGGCGTATTCAAGGGCACCAGAACGCCATTCACCTTGGCCCCACGGCAACGGTGTCCGAGTTCAGTGTGTACGCGATAGGCAAAATCGACCGGCGTCGCTCCAGCCGGCAAATCGACCACCTTGCCCATCGGTGTCAGAAGATAGATGGTTTCGTCCAGCGCCGCCTGTTTGTAGTGGCGAACCCAGTCCGAACTGTCGGAAACATCCTCCTTCCAGGTCAGCAACTGGCGCAGCCAGGCAATTTTCTCATCGTACTCGCCCTCAGTGTTGCTCTTGCCCCCCTCCTTGTAGCGCCAGTGGGCGGCAACACCCAATTCGGCGTGCCGGTGCATTTCCCGGGTACGAATCTGCACCTCCAGCGAACGCCCATCCGGGCAACGGACCGCCGTATGCAATGAGCGGTAGTGATTCCCTTTCGGATTGGAGATGTAGTCGTCAAACTCCTTGGGAATCGGAACCCAAAGGTTGTGGACGACACCGAGCACAGCATAACAATCCTTGATTTCATCGACGATGACCCGCAAGGCGCGGACATCATAGACTTCGGAAAACTCGACTCCTTTTTTGCGCATCTTGTTCCAGATGCTGTAAATGTGCTTGGGACGTCCGTAAATCTCAGCTCCTTTAATCCCCAGTGCCTCGATTTCCCCATGCAAACGCGCAATGGCCTCGGTGATAAACTGCTCGCGCTCGGTTCGCTTCTCGTCGAGCATCTTAGCAACTTTTCTGTAGATATCCGGGTGCAGAAAGCGGAAAGACAGATCTTCCAGTTCCCACTTCAGTTCCCACACGCCCAGCCGGTTCGCCAGGGGCGAATACAGCTCCAGTGTTTCACGCGCCACCTCGACCCGCAAATCGTCCTCGCTGACGGCATAGAAGCGCAGTGTCTGGGTACGCGAAGCCAGACGCAGCAAGACCACGCGGATATCCTCGACCATGGCGAGAAACATTTTGCGCAGGACCTCGATCTGAGCACGCATTTCCTGCGGGTTATCCGCCGTTTCGGCGACATAACCGCGCGAAATCGGGCGCAGCCGGTCCAGCCGGTAAATTCCAGTCACCAGTTGCGCGACATCCTTGCCGAAGCGGCTCTCGATTTGCGTCAGACCATTCTCATGCCGGGCAGGCACGGAGAAAAGCAGCGCGGCAATGCGCGAATCCGCATCGAGCTTGAGTCCGGCGATAATCACCGCCATCCCCAGAGCATGCGACCAGATGCCCTCGCCGCTCCCCAGGAGGGCATCGCCGTACACCTGCCGGGCAAATCCCAAAGCCCGCTGCAGGCGCGCCAGTTCGTCCGCGCTTAATCCTTCACCCAGCAGTCGCAGGGATTTTTCCATGTCGTCCTGATCGACGACGGAATGAAAAACGGAAACCATGGCAGGGAATCAATCCATACGGAAACAGAGCAGGGTGGTGAAGAAAAATGGCGCCCGCGGGCGCCATTTCATCGACCGAGTCAGGTCAAGTCAAGCGGAAGCCGGAATGGCCTTGATCTGAGCGGAAAGGCGGCTCTTGTGACGAGACGCCTTGTTTTTGTGAATAATTTTTTTGTCGGCAATGCGATCGAGGACGGAAACAGACTCCTGGAAAACGACCTGCGCCGCAGCCTTGTCACCTGCCTTGATCGCCTGACGCACGCGCTTGACGGCGGTGCGCAGCGTAGAACGCAGGCTGGTGTTATGGGCGCGCTGTTTTTCGTTCTGACGAGCACGCTTGCGCGCTTGTGCACTATTGGCCATGAAAGTTCCTGTGGGTTAATCAATCAAAGCGGCGGATTGTCGCAGATTTATCGTGCGCTGCCAAGCCCTAAATCGGGCCTGGGATCCAGAAGGCTGCACGGCCCCAAACCCCGCTCTTAGCCCTGCCAAGGATGAGCGCCCCCGCTTTTTGTGTTATCTTGGCGGGCGTCCCTAGTCGCCCTTCAAGGCTGATTGTCTGCCGCCGAATGAGCTTTCTGTCCCTGATTATCGCTTTTCTACTCGAGCAGCTTCGCCCCCTGCCCTATCAGAAGTTCGTTGCGGCGCCAATGCACGCCCTCGCCGACTTGGCGGAATCACACATCAACGCAGGAGGCTACCGGCACGGCATCATCGCCTGGAGCGTGCTGGTTCTACCGCCGACTTTCCTGGCGCTAGCACTCTATTTCCTGCTCTATCGCATCAGCCCGATATTGGCGCTGTTACTCAACGTCGGTGTCCTCTACCTGACCATGGGCTTTCGCCAGTTTAGCCACCGCTATACGGAAATCCAGTTGGCTCTGAGTGAAGACAACCTGGAGCAGGCGCGCAGCCTACTCTCCGAGTGGCGGGGCAGCCCGGCGAGCCGACTGGGATCGGCCGACATCTCCAGACTGGCAATCGAGGAAGCGCTGGCCGCCTCGCACCGCCATGTCTTTGCAGTGCTGTTCTGGTTCGTCCTTCTGCCCGGTCCCTGCGGCGCCGTCCTCTACCGCCTGTCGGCGCTTCTGGCTGAATACTGGCGGGAACCCACGGCCAAGGGCAATTGTGATTTTGTCAGGTTTTCGCGTCAGGTTTTTGTTATCATTGACTGGTTTCCGATTAGAGCGACAGCGGCGGCCTTTGCCGTCGTCGGCGACTTTGAGGATGCCGTCTATTGCTGGCGTACCCAGTCGGGCCAGTGGCCCGATTCGGAGTTGGGGATCGTTCTGGCAAGCGGGGCGGGTGCTTTAGGTGTCCAGCTGGGGATGCCGGTCATGGAAGGCGATGGCCTGAATGATCGCGTCGAACTCGGTGTCGGCAGCCAGGCCAGCGTGGAGGTGATGCAAAGCGCGGTCGGTCTGGTGTGGCGAGCGACGGTCTTCTGGATGCTGCTGCTTTTTTTGTTGGGGCTCGCCAGCCTGGTGGGCTAATTTTTGATAGGAGAAGTAAATGTCTAAAGCAAGCATTATTGGCGCCTATAACACCGAATTCGGTGCGTTTGTAACCAAGGACAAGGCGACCGGTCTGATGACCGACACCAAGACCTACTACGACCTGCTGATCGAAGCCGGCCGCGGCGCAATCAAGGACTCTGGCGTGGATGCCAAGGATATCGACGCCATTTATGTCGGTTCCTGTTCCCCCGCCAGCTTCAATAACCAGGAACACGTCGCCCCGATCGCGGCGGAAATCGACCCGGCCCTGCGCTTCAAGCCGATGACCCGTACCGAATGCGCCTGCGCCTCTTCGACGGTTGGCCTGTACGCAGGTATCAACGCCATCGAATCCGGCCGCGCCAAGAACGTTCTGGTCATCGGCGTCGAAAAAATGAATCTGCTGCCGACGCCGCAGATGACGCAAGTCCTGGCCTGCTCCTCGTACTGGCCGACCGAAGGCTCCCAAGGCTGGTCTTTCCCGATGCTGTTTGCCGCCTATGCCAAGGGTTATCAAGCCCAGTACAAGATTCCGAACGAAGAGTTCGAAAAAATGCTGTGGACGATCGCCGCGCTGGGCTACAAGAACGGCGCTGAAAATCCGCTGGCCCAGCAAAGAAAAGGCCCGCAGACCATGGAAGAAATCGCCGCGCTGACCGTCGCCGACGAAAAGGGCAAGTGCAAGAACATGATGATTGCCGCCCCGCTGCGCCTGCACGACTGCTCGCTGGTGTCCGACGGCGCCGCTGCGCTGGTCATCACTGCCACTGCCAATGTCGGTTCGCGCAAGGCCCGCGCCGTCGAAATCGCCGGTATCGGCCACTCCTGCGAGCGCCTGCCGATCAATGTCCGTTCCAACATGTACGAACTGATGGCCGGCAAGGACGCCGCCGCCAAGGCCTACGCCGAAGCCGGCATCAAGGCCTCCGACGTCAATTTCGCCGAAGTGCATGATTGCTTCACGATCAACGAGATTCTCTCCGTTGAGGCTCTGGGCTTCTCGGCGGATGGCCGTGCCGGCCACGACTTCCTCGCCGGCCGCTTCACCCGCGACGACGACAAGGTCGCCATCAACCTGTCCGGCGGTCTGAAGGCCAAGGGCCACCCGGTCGGCGCCACCGGCGCTTCCATGCATGCTCTGGCCTACAAGCAGATCGTCGGCGAAGCGGTTGGCGTCAAGGCCAAGAAAGCCGACATCGGTATCGCGTTCAATGTCGGCGGTTCCGCGGTGACCAACTGCGTCACCATTCTGCGCAAGCTGTAATTGCCAACCAAGAGGTCAATATGAAGACTTTTACCTACAACGACATGGACTTCACGGTCGAGAAGGTCGGCAAGGGATGGGAAATCCGCAAAGGCAGCACCGTTGTGGCTTCCGGTCTCTATGCCGGTCTGGCCGACGCCGAAGCGGAAGCCAAGAGCATCGCTCTGGCCAAGACCATTTATCCGGTCGGAATCAGGATCATCGGGCCGGATGTCACCCACCCGGTCACCGTCGGCGACATCAAGTACTATGGGCCGGATGTCACCCATCCGAACTTCATCTACTGGAACAAGGACAGCGCCTCGCAGCCGAAGCAACTCTGATCGGTTCGGACTCCGGCCGGTTTCCGCCCGGAGTCCGGTTCTGGCCAATCAATTGAATTGAATTTTATTAGAGGGTATCAATATGGAAATCAAGGGTAAAGTTGCACTCGTCACCGGTGGCGGCAATGGTATTGGCGAAGCCGTCGTCAAGTTTCTGGTCAATAAGGGCGCCAAAGTGGCCGTCGTTGACATGTCCCAGAAGAACATCGACCGCGTTGTGGCCGACGTCAAGGCCATGGGCGGCGAGGCCATCGGCGTTTTGGGCAATGTCACCAGCGAGGCCGACACCGCCAAGTTCATCAAGGCGACGGTTGAAGCGTTTGGTCAACTGAACATCGTTGTCGCGTCCGCCGGCATCATCAAGGATCAGACGATGCTGACCCTGGACAAGGAAACTGGCAAGGTCTCCCGCAAGATGGGCCTGGACAAGTGGCAGCCAGTGCTGGACGTCAACCTGACCGGCACCTTCCTGACCATCCGCGACAGCTCCGAAGCGATGGTCAACGGCGGCTGGGAAGGCATCCTGGTCCTGATCTCGTCGATCAACAAGGTCGGCCAGGTCGGTCAAATGAACTACTCCTCGACCAAGGTCGCGGATGCCCTGCTGCCGAAGATCGTCGTCGGCGAATTCCAGATGCGCGGCATCAAGAACATCCGCTGCGTCTGTATCGCCCCGGGCTACACCGCCACGCCGATTCTCGCCGGCATGAACCAGGAAGCCCTGAAGGCGATCTGCGCCGACATTCACCTCGGCCGCCTGGTCCAGCCGGAAGAAATCGCCTCCGGTATCGCCCATTGCATCGAAAACGATGCGATCAACGCCACCACCCTCGAAATCACCGGTGGCCTGTGCTACAAGGGCGGCATCGCCAAGTAATTCTGATCCCGGACTTGATCCGGAAACGGAATTCCCTACAAAAAACCAGGCTCTCGGGCCTGGTTTTTTTGTCAACTCACCGGTTTTTCCAGCACGGCCGACGCTTCTGTAAAAAGGCCTCGACCCCTTCGCGCTGATCCTCGCTGCCGAACAATTCGACAAACAAGGCACGTTCGACAGGCAGCGCCTGCCGCATCGGCTGGTTGCGGGCGGCCTGGATCAGTTTCTTGCAGGCAGCGACACTGCCCGGACTCTGGCGGGCCACCTTCTCCGCCAGGGCCAACGCCGCATTGACCGACGCGCCGCAGGGCACGACTTCCTCGACCAGACCGATACGCTGGGCAGTGGCCGCATCCAAGCGTTCACCGCAGAGAATGATGCGCTTGGCCCAAGCCTCACCGACCAGCCAGGGCAGATTTTGCGTGCCGCCGCCGGCGGGCAGCAATCCAACCGTGGCCTCGGGAAGCCCCAGTTGCACCTGCGCCTCGGCAATGCGTAAATCGCAGGCCAGCGCCGCTTCCAAGCCGCCGCCCATGGTATAGCCGTTGAGGGCGGCAATCGACACGCCGCGAAAATCGGCCAGAGTCTCGAAGGCCTGTCCGAACAGTAAGGCTACTTCCTGTGCCACCGCCGCATCACACCCGGCAAACATGTTGAGGTCGGCGCCGGCTGAAAAAAACTGGTTCCCTTCGCCAGTCAGCACCAGAGCGTAGATGTCGCGCCGCGCCTCAAGGTCGACGACCAGTTCTCTGAGGGCCTTCAGCCCATCACGGTTCCAGGTGTTGGCAGGGGGATTGCAGATCGTCACCAGCGCCGTATGTTGGCCGCAGATTTCAAGCCGCAAGTGCTTGTAGCTTTTTTCCGGCATTCCCCTGTTCCCCCGATAATGCGGGCGCCGCCGCGGTCAAAGCGGCAGCGCCCCCAGCGTTCAGTCGAGGTTGACCGTGTACGAAGCCTCTTTCAATTTCGCCTGGGCGGCGGCAAGACGGGCAATCGGTACGCGCGGGCCGGAGCAAGACACGTAGTTGAGGCCGATGTGGTGGCAATAGTGGATCGACGCCGGATGGCCACCATGCTCGCCACAGATACCAATCTTCAGTTCCGGATTGGTCTTGCGGCCGTTTTCGACGGCAATCTTCATCACTTGACCAACGCCCTTGACATCCAGCACCTCAAACGGATTGTCCTGCAGGATGCCGGTTTCGTTGTAGGCCGGCAGGAACTTGTTTTCCGCATCTTCTCGGCTGAAGGAGAAGGTGGCTTGCGTCAGGTCGTTGGTGCCGAAAGAGAAGAACTCAGCGATCTGCGCCATGCGGCCGGCACGCATGCAGGCCCGCACCACTTCGAGCATGGAACCGAATTTGAAGCGGACATTGATGCCGTGCGTTTTTTCAACCTGCTTGTGCAGTTGCTGAACAATGCCATGGATGCGCTTCAATTCCTCGACGGTGGCGACCTGCGGCACCATGATTTCCGGATAGACTTCAACCCCTTCCTTGCCACACAGCGCAGCGGCTTCCAGCACCGCCTGAATCTGCATGGCGTAGATTTCCGGATAGGTGATGCCCAGGCGCACGCCGCGATGGCCCAGCATCGGGTTGACTTCCGCCAGCGCCCGAACCTTCTTCAGGACTTTTTCCTTCTTGGCGACGGCATCTTCTTCCAGATGCGAAGTCTTGAAGGTATGCAGACCGTCCATCAGCTTGATGAGGCCGTCGGCGTATTGCTGATAGAGTCTCGGATTCAGGAGCTTCAGCGTTTCCGGAAGTTCTTCCAGGCCCTTGATGGTGTCGCGCATGTGGTGCAGGTGGGCGATTTCGAGTTCGAGCTGGGCCGTGGTCGGGAGGAATTCGTGCATCGGCGGATCAAGCAGACGCACCGTGACCGGCAGACCCTTCATCGCCTTGAAAATGCCCTTGAAGTCGCTGCGCTGGATCGGCAGCAGACGATCGAGCGCGGCTTGGCGCTCTTCCTTGGTTTCGGCCAGGATCATTTCCTGCACGATGGGCAAGCGGTCGGTGCCGTTGAACATACGCTCGGTGCGGCACAGGCCAATGCCCATCGCGCCGTACGCACGGGCCTTGGCAGCATCTTCCGGCGTATCGGCGTTGGCCATGACTTTCAGGCGGGAAACCTGATCGGCCCAACCCAGCACGGTGTGCATGTCTTCGCTGACTTCGGCCTCGACGGTCGGGACTTCGCCGGCAAAAACGTTGCCAGTGCTGCCGTCGATGGTGACGATATCGCCTTCATGCAGGGTCGCAGTGCCGATGGTGGCCCGGCGGGCGACATCGTCGATGACGATTTGCTCGCAGCCGGAAACACAGGGCTTGCCCATGCCGCGCGCCACAACCGCAGCGTGCGAGGTCTTGCCGCCGCGGCTGGTCAGGATGCCCTGGGCCTTGAAAAAGCCGTGGATGTCTTCCGGCTTGGTTTCTTCGCGCACCAGAATAACTTTTTCGCCAGCCAACCCCTTTTCTTCAGCGGTATCGGCATCAAAGACGATCCTGCCGGAAGCGGCGCCCGGAGAGGCCGGCAGGCCGGTGGCCAGCGGCTTGCCCTTGAAGGCCGGCGACAGTTGCGGCACCAGCAGTTGTTCCAACACGGCCGGGTCGATTCTGAGCAGCGCCTGTTCCTTGGTAATCAATCCTTCATCGAACATATCGACCGAGGTCTTGACCATGGCGCGGGCATTCATCTTGCCGTTGCGGGTCTGCAGACAATAGAGAATGCCTTTTTCGATAGTGAATTCAAAATCCTGCACTTCGTGATAGTGCGATTCCAGCCGGTTGTGCAGTTCCATCAGTTGCCGGTAGATCTCCGGCATTTCCTTTTCCATCTCGGCGAGGGGTTTCGGCGTGCGGATACCGGCAACGACGTCCTCGCCCTGGGCATTGACCAGATATTCGCCGTAAATGGCGTTCTCGCCAGTGCCGGGATTGCGGGTAAACCCGACGCCGGTGCCGGAATCAAAGCCCATGTTGCCGAAGACCATCGTACAGACACTGACGGCGGTGCCGTTGGCCATGTCTTTGGTGATCTTGAATTCGCGGCGGTAATCGACGGCGCGCTTGCCCATCCAGGAACGGAAGACAGCGGCAACGGCAACTTCCAACTGCTCGTAGGGATCTTGCGGGAAAGGCTTGCCGGTGTGGCGCTGCACGACTTTCAGGAATTCCCCGGCGACTTCCTTCAGTTCTTCCGCCTTCAGATCGATATCATCCTTGGCGCCATATTTTTGCTTGATGGCGTGCATTTGCGTATCGAACATGTCGTCGGCGATGCCCAGCGCAATTTTGCCAAAAAGCTGAATAAAGCGGCGATAGGTATCGTAGACAAAACGCTCGTCCTTGGTCTGCTTGATCAGACCCTTCAGGGACTTGTCGTTGAGGCCGAGGTTGAGGATAGTGTCCATCATGCCCGGCATCGACATCGATGAACCGGAACGCACGGAAACCAGCAAGGGGTTGTCGTCGCTGCCGAAGCCTTTCTTGGTCTTCTTTTCCAGCGCCACCATATGCACCTTGATTTCTTCCATCAGGCCAGCCGGGAACTGATGCGCTTCCAGATAAGCATTGCAGGCGTCGGTACTGACCGTAAATCCCGGCGGTACATTGAGGCCGATCTGCGTCATTTCGCATAGATTGGCGCCTTTGCCGCCCAACAGCATCTTGTTCTTGCCATCACCTTCTTCGAAATCAAACACATACTTGAGCACGCTCATTGGTTCACCCTTAAAAAGAATCGTGTCGAGGAGAAAAAAGCGTAAGTTTGCCACGAGGAACAAACAATTCCAAAATCAAAATGACACCTGCCCGCCCAGCGCGGATTGGCGAAGTTGTCGCGTTCGCCGCAAGGCCGGTATTTTTTCATTCTTCTTGCAGCACAGCCTTTCTTCCCGCTCCCCAGCCTCTGATAACAGGCTGTTGAAGAACTCCACGGGGTTGCGGCGCAGGCTTTCCGGGATGGGATGCGCGAAAGGAAGCGAAGCCA
>JAKJFA010000019.1 GCA_022705135.1 Pseudomonadota bacterium
CCACTATGCCGGCGTGCGCGAATTTGACGGTCAATTCCAGTTGCTGAAGGCCGAGGATGGCAGCAAGGACCAGAGCTATTTCCTCTACCGGCTCAATCAGGCGCAGTTGTCGAAAGCCATTTTTCCGCTGGCCAACCGCTACAAGCGCGAGGTGCGCAAGCTTGCCGAAGCCGAAGGGCTGCATGTGGCGGCCAAAAAGGATTCGACTGGCATCTGCTTTATTGGTGAGCGGCCCTTCAAGGAATTTCTGATGCGCTATCTGCCGCCGAAAAAAGGTGAAATCCGCCGCATCGACGATGGCAAGGTGCTGGGCGAACACGATGGTCTGATGTACCACACCATCGGCCAGCGCAAGGGCCTGCACATTGGCGGCTTGAAGGAAAAAGGCCAGCCCGGTGGCGGCGATCACGATGCCTGGTTTGTTGCCGGCAAGGACATGGCCAACAACGTGCTGTATGTGGTGCAGGGGCACGATCATCCGGCACTGCTGTGTGGTGCGTTAAAGGCCGAGCAACTCACCTGGGTCAGTGGGCAAGCGCCACAAACGCATTGGGTGTACACCGCCAAACCGCGCTACCGTACCGCTGACCAGGCTTGCGAAATCGAACGCGTCGACGACCAATCCTGCGAAATCCGCTTTGCTGAACCGCAGTGGGCGCTCACGCCGGGGCAGTCGGTGGTGGTCTATGAAAGTCGGGTTTGTTTGGGGGGTGGGATCATCGCCTAGTCTTTTTCTGGCAGCGCACTCTGAATCAAAGGCATAATCTGCCAACAACGTATGAGGTAACAAACAATGGACGAAAACAAGACAAAGGCTCTGGCCGCTGCTTTGGCGCAGATTGAAAAGCAGTTCGGCAAGGGTTCCATCATGAAAATGGGCGACGCCGAAATCGGTGAGGCGGTACCGGTGGTGTCTACCGGCTCGCTCGGCCTTGATCTGGCCCTCGGGGTGGGCGGTTTGCCGCGCGGGCGGGTGGTCGAGGTTTATGGCCCGGAGTCTTCGGGCAAGACGACGCTCTGTCTGCAGGTCGTGGCTGAAATGCAGAAGCTGGGGGGCACGGCGGCCTTTATCGATGCCGAACATGCGCTCGATCCGGGTTATGCGCAGAAACTGGGCGTCAATGTTGGCGATCTGCTGATTTCGCAGCCGGACAACGGCGAACAGGCGCTGGAAATCGCCGACATGCTGGTACGCTCGGGCTCGGTCGACATTATCGTCATCGACTCGGTGGCGGCGCTGACGCCGAAGGCCGAAATCGAAGGCGAGATGGGCGATTCGATGATGGGGCTGCACGCCCGCCTGATGAGCCAGGCACTGCGCAAATTGACGGCCAATATCAAGAAGACCAACACCTTGGTCATTTTCATCAACCAGATCCGCATGAAGATTGGCGTCATGTTCGGCAACCCAGAGACGACGACGGGCGGAAATGCGCTCAAATTCTATGCTTCGGTTCGCCTCGATATCCGCCGTATCGGCGGCATCAAGAAGGGCGATGAGGTGATCGGCAACGAAACCCGAGTCAAGGTCGTCAAGAACAAGGTGTCGCCACCCTTCCGCGAAGCGGTGTTCGATATCCTGTACGGCGAGGGTATTTCACGCGAGGGCGAGATCATCGAGCTCGGCGTCAATCACAAAATCGTGGACAAATCCGGCGCCTGGTATGCCTACAAGGGCGACAAGATCGGCCAGGGCAAAGACAATGCGCGCGAATTCCTCAAGACGCATCCGGACATCGCCAAGGAAATCGAAGCGCGCATCCGGGAGGCGGTGGCCAAGCTCAAATTGCCTCTGTTGCCGGCTTCTCCCCCGGCAGCCGTCGCCGATGCCTGATGACCTGAGGGCGCGCGCCCTCAGGCTCTTGGGCCGGCGCGACTATGGGCGGCGTGAACTCGGGCAGAAACTTGCTGCCTATGCCGCCGAACCGGCCGAGGTCGAAGTGCTTCTGGACGATCTGGAAGCGCGCCACTTGTTGTCTGATCTGCGCTTTGCCAGCCAGCGCGTCGCCGCCAAGGCGGCGCGTTTCGGCAACCAAAGACTGGCCGAGGACCTGCGCCAGCGGGGCGTGGACGAAGACTGCGTGCGTCTTGCCTTGGCCCAGAACACGGACGAGGAAGAACGCTGCCGCAAGGTGTGGCAAAAAAAATTCGGTGTCCTGCCCGAAGGTGCCGAGGACTATGCCCGGCAAGTCCGCTTTCTGCGCTATCGCGGTTTTTCGCCGGAAGTGGTGCGCCGCGTGTTGCGCGCTTGAAAATGCTGGGACAGGCCGCCATGCTTCCTGTTAACCTTACTGCTCTCTTTTTCTTCTGCATTTCTTCCGGACGAACATGACCCAGACGATCGCCAGCCTGACCGCACACAACCTCAAAAAACGCTATAAATCGAGGACCGTGGTCAAGGACGTCTCCTTCGAAGTCAAGAGCGGGGAGGTCGTCGGCCTGTTGGGACCGAATGGCGCCGGCAAGACGACCTGCTTTTACATGGTCGTCGGGTTGACGCCGGCGGACGGTGGCGATGTCTATATTGACAACCACAAGCTCACCCATCTTCCCATCCATCAGCGCGCCCAGTTGGGCTTGTCCTATTTGCCGCAGGAAGCTTCGATCTTCCGCAAGATGAATGTGAGCGAAAACATTCAGGCTGTGCTGGAATTGCAGGGCCTTTCCGAAGCCGAGGTTGATGCGCGCCTGGAGGAACTGCTGAATGAATTGGCGATTGCGCACGTCCGGCACATTAATGCGGCGGCGCTTTCCGGCGGTGAGCGGCGGCGGGTGGAGATTGCCCGGGCGCTGGCGACCCGTCCGCGATTTATTCTGCTCGACGAGCCTTTTGCCGGGGTTGACCCGATTGCCGTGCTGGAAATCCAGAAAATCATCCGTTTTCTCAAGGAGCGCCAGATTGGCGTGCTGATGACTGACCACAACGTGCGCGAAACCCTGGGAATTTGCGACCACGCCTATATCATTAATGAGGGGAGCGTGCTCGCTGCCGGCCGGCCCGATGAAATTATCCTGGACGATGACGTTCGCCGGGTTTACCTGGGCGAGCATTTCCGCCTGTAATCCGGAGATTCCTGCCCCTTATGAAACCAGCGCTTCAGCTCAAGCTCTCGCAGCAACTGGCCATGACGCCGCAGTTGCAGCAGGCCATCAAGCTGTTGCAACTGTCCACAGTCGAGATGCAGCAGGAGCTTGAACGCTACCTGCTCGAAAATCCCATGCTGGAAAGGGAGGACGACGAAGATGCGGAGCGCGGGCGCTTGTCGGCAGCGCCAAGGGATGATGAAGAATATAGCGCCGCCAGCGAGGGCGCGCCGGGAGGCGACGAGGGCGTTGCCGAAGCGCCGGAATTGCCTGCCTTTGACGAAGATGATCGCTGGAGCGCCGACGCTGGCACCTATTCGGGTGGTGGGCGCGACGAGGAGGGCGATGAGATGGACGCCCAGGATTTGCACGCCGCCCATCATTCCCTGCGCGACCACCTTGAGTGGCAATTGGGGATGACGACGCTCTCTGAGCGCGACCGTACCTTGGTGCATTACCTGATCGATGCTCTGGATGAAAACGGCTACCTTGCGATGCCGTTAGAGGAATTGCTGGAAGCCCTGCCCGACGAGCTGGGGGTAGAACCAGAAGATCTGGACATTGCACTCAGGCATTTGCAGCATTTCGATCCGGCCGGGGTCGGGGCGCGCTCGCCGCGCGAATGCCTCGATCTGCAGTTGCAAACGATGCCGAAGGACCCGCGTTGCGCCTTGGCGAGGCAAATCGTTAGCAGCCATCTGGAATTGCTGGCGGCGCGTGATTACAGCAAAATCATGCGCCTGACCGCTTGCGGCGAAGATGATCTGCGGGCAGCACAGGCGCTGATCACGAGCCTCGACCCCCATCCTGGTGCACGCTTTGCCGTGGTTGAGACGCGCTACATCATCCCGGACGTCATCGTCAAGAAGCTGCGCGGCAAATGGACGGCCTACATCAACCCGGATGCCTTTCCCCGTTTGCGCGTCAATCGCCTGTACGCCGAAATCCTCTCGCGTCAGCGCCGCGGCAACGGCAACTTGTCAGGGCAGTTGCAGGAAGCGCGCTGGCTGATCAAAAACGTCCAGCAGCGGTTCGAGACCATTTTGCGCGTGGCTGAGGTCATCGTTGAACGGCAGCGACAGTTTTTCGAGCATGGCGCGGTGGCGATGCGCCCGATGGTGCTGCGCGAAGTCGCTGAAGTCTTGGGTTTGCACGAGTCGACTATTTCGCGTGTCACCAGCCAGAAGTACATGGCGACGCCGCGCGGCATCTTTGAACTCAAATACTTCTTTTGCAGCCATGTGGCGACGGACAGCGGCGGAGCCTGCGCGGCAACGGCCATTCGTTGTCTCATCAAACAACTGATTGCGGCCGAAGATCACAAGAACCCCTTGTCGGACAGCCAAATATCCGAAATACTAGGGCAGCAGGGAATTGTCGTTGCCCGGCGCACGGTTGCCAAATACCGGGAAATGCAAGGCATACCGCCCGTCAAGCTACGAAAATCCCTATGAAATCAAAGGAGAATATATGAATATCCAAATCAGCGGTCACCATGTCGAAGTGACGCCAGCGTTGCGACAGTATGTAGAAAACAAACTGGAGCCTGTGGTTCGTCACTTTGAACGGGTTACGGGCGTGACCGTGATTCTGTCGGTGGAAAAGTTGAAGCAGAAAGCAGAAGTGACGCTGCACGTTCCAGGCAAGGATGTCTTCGCCGAGGAAGTGAGTGATGATCTCTATGCCGGCATTGATCTGTTGTTCGACAAACTCGATCGTCAAGTCCAGAAATACAAGCAGAAAATGCAGGATCACCACCGGGGCCAGAAAGCCAGTCAGCATGTAGCGGAATAGTTTGTTCACCAGTTTGGGGTGACGTTTGCCAATGAATCTGATCGTGAAACTGCTGCCGGAAGCGCACATCCTGCTCGATGTTCAGGCAGGCAGCAAAAAGCGTGTGTTTGAGCAGGTAGGCATCCTTTTTGAAAACAGCCTCGGGATTGCCCAGTCCTCGGTTTTCGAGAGCCTTTTTGCCCGAGAGCGCTTGGGGTCGACCGGACTGGGCCAGGGAATCGCCATTCCGCATGGCCGCATCAAGGGATTCAAGCAGGTTGCCGGAGCCTTTTTGCGGCTTCAGCAGCCGATTCCCTTCGACGCCCCGGACGGGCGTCCGGTCAATCTCATGTTCGTTCTTCTGGTGCCCGAACAGGCGACCGAGGAGCATTTGCAAATTTTATCGGAGGTGGCAGAGCGCTTTTCCGACCCGGCTTTTCGTGAAGCCTTGCTTACCGCTCCGGATGCGGCGACGGTGATCGCCCTGTTTGACCGGTGACCTAACCGTGCGTGAAATTACCCTCCTGCAGTTGTATGAAGAGCAGCGCGAAAAACTGCTGCTCAGCTGGCTGGTGGCGCAAGAGGCCGACCGCCGCATCGGGCTGGGCGAGAGCCATAGCTACGGCGCCGACGTGGTGGGGCACATGAATGTGATCCATCCGGTGCGGATTCAGTTGATGGGCAAGGAAGAGTGCGCATGGGCGGCTGGAATGAACGATCGGCGCTTCAGCCAAGTGTTCGAGGATCTCATTGCCGCGCGTCCCCCGGCCATCATCGTCGCCGACGAACAGGAAGTTCCCGAACGGCTGATCGAAATCTGTGAGAAATCGGGAACGCCGTTGTTTTCCTCGCCCAAGCCCTGCTCGGCGGTCATCGATCTGTTGCGCATCTATTTGTCGCGCCGTCTGGCCGACACGATCACCATGCATGGGGTCTTCATGGACGTGTTCGGCATCGGCGTGCTGATTACCGGCGACTCCGGAGTGGGCAAATCGGAACTGGCGCTTGAACTGATTTCGCGCGGTCATGGGTTGGTTGCCGATGATGTGGTCGAAATGGCGCGGATGGCACCGAACACCATCGAGGGACGCTGTCCCGGCATGCTGCGGGATTTCCTTGAGGTGCGGGGTCTTGGCCTGCTCAACATCCGGACCATCTTCGGCGAAACGGCCTCGCGGCTGAAACTCAAGCTGACGCTCATCGCTCACCTGCAGCGCCCGGCGGCCGGCATGGAAGCGCCCCGCCTGCAACTGGACGCGCAGACTCAGGAAATTCTGGGCGTTCCCATCCGGAAAGTCAGCATTCCGGTGGCGGCGGGCCGCAACTTGGCGGTGCTGCTGGAAGCGGCTGTGCGCAACACCATTTTGCAGATGCGCGGGATTGACAGCATGCTGGACTTCCTCGAACGGCACCAGCGCAGCCTGATGACCGACCAATCCTGAGAAGCCAAAACGCCGAACGAAGCCGTCGAAAAAGCCGAAAGCGATTGACACGCGGGTGCTGTTCTAATAGAATCCGCGCCTTTCCTTGATTCAGGCTCCAACAGGACGGCGCAATGAAAACTTTTTCCGCCAAGCCCCAAGAGGTGACGCACGATTGGTTTGTGGTCAATGCCACGGACCTGGTGCTCGGCCGCCTCGCCACCGAAATTGCCAAGCGCCTGCGCGGCAAGCACAAGCCCGAATATACGCCGCATGTGGATACGGGCGATTTTATCGTGGTCACCAACGTGGACAAAATTCGTGTCACCGGCAACAAGGCCGAGGACAAGAAGTATTACCGCCATTCCGGTTATCCGGGCGGTATTTATGAGACCAATTTCAAGAAAATGCAGCAACGTTTCCCGGGGCGTGCTCTTGAGAAGGCGGTCAAGGGCATGTTGCCCAAGGGGCCGCTCGGCTACGCCATGCTCAAGAAGCTGAAGTGCTACGCTGGCGACGCCCATCCGCATTCTGCCCAGCAGCCCAAGCTGCTGGAACTCTGAGGGGTTACACATGGCTGAAAGCTATTACTACGGTACGGGTCGTCGCAAGAGCGCCATTGCGCGCGTCTTTATGAAGCGCGGTTCCGGCAATATCATCGTCAACGGCAAGCCGATTGACATTTTCTTTTCGCGTGAAACCGGTCGTATGGTGGCACGTCAGCCCCTGGTGCTGGTCGATCAACTGCAGGGCTTCGATATTAAGGTCAACGTCACTGGCGGTGGCGAATCCGGTCAGGCTGGCGCGGTGCGCCACGGCATCACGCGCGCCCTGATGGAATACGATGCGGCCCTGAAGCCGGCGCTTTCCAAGGCAGGGTTTGTCACCCGTGATGCCCGCGAAGTCGAGCGCAAGAAAGTCGGTCTGCACAAAGCGCGTCGCCGCAAGCAGTTCTCCAAGCGCTAATCTCTGGTGCTCTTTGCCGCAAAGCCGCCTTTTGGCGGCTTTTGTCTTTCTGGGTTTGAGGTTTATCATTGATCCCCTTTTCCGGAGCACAACATGATCAAGGTGGGTATTGTCGGCGGCACGGGGTACGCCGGTGTCGAGTTATTGCGGCTACTGGCGCAGCACCCAGGCGCTGAAATCGTTGCGATTACTTCGCTGACGGATATCGGTACGCCAGTCTGGAAGATGTTCCCCAATCTACGCGGCTACCTCGATCTTGAGGTCTTGGATGCCGCCACAACCCGACTGGATCATTGCGATGTGGTCTTTTTTGCCACCCCGAACGGAGTGGCCATGCAGCAGGCGCCTGCCTTGTTGGAAGCCGGGGTGCGCGTCATCGACTTGGCGGCGGATTTCCGTTTGCAGGACATCGCGGAGTGGGAACGTTGGTATGGCATGAAGCACGCCTGTCCGGAGTGGGTGGCGAAGGCCGTCTATGGTTTGCCGGAAGTTAACCGGACGGCGATCCGCGAAGCCCGCCTGATTGCCAATCCCGGGTGCTATCCGACGGCGGTGCAGTTGGGGTTTTTGCCTCTGGTCGAGGCGGGCGTGGTCGATTTGGCTTTTTTGGTGGCGGATGCCAAGTCCGGTGTTTCCGGCGCGGGCAGAAGGGCCGAGATGCACAATCTGTTGCCGGAGGCCGCGGACAATTTCAAAGCCTACGGCGTGGCCGGTCATCGCCATCTACCGGAAATCCGGCAAGGGCTGGCGAATCGGGCGGGGGTGCCGGTGGGATTGACCTTCGTTCCGCATCTGGTTCCGATGATCCGCGGCATTCACGCCACGCTGTACGCCCGTCTGACCAAGGAAGTCAATCTGCAGGCGTTGTTTGAGCAAAGGTACGCTGGCGAGCCCTTTGTGGACGTCCTGCCGGCCGGCATGTGTCCGGAAACCCGCAGCGTCCGTGCCGCCAATCTTTGCCGGATCGCGGTACAACGGCCGCAGGAAAGCGACGTGGTCGTGGTATTGTCCGTCATTGATAATTTGGTCAAGGGGGCCGCCGGCCAGGCGGTACAAAACATGAATATCATGTTCGGATTGGAAGAAACGGCCGGCTTATGCCAAATCCCGCTGTTACCCTGAGAATCAAGCGTTTTCGCCAGCGTTTTGGCATCGCCGCGCCGCGAGTTTCGGTGCGTACACATTTTGCCTGGTACTGGTATGTGCTGGGCGCGGTCATCCTGGTTTTGATGGTGCTTCTTGGCGCTTGGTGGTTGGCGCAGCGCGACGAAGTGGTGCAGATGAAAGGTGCGTTGGCACGCTTGCAGCAAAGTCTTGGTGAGGCGGAGGCCGAGCTGTCCCAGTTACGCGCTCTGGCGGGAACCGAACAGAGCGCCTTGCGTATGGAACGCTCGACGCAGCAGCAGTTGGCGGCGCGGCTTAAAGCCATGGAAGAGGAAAATGCCGCGCTCAGGGAGGATGTAGCCCTGTTCGAAAAGCTGGTGCCGGCGACCAGCGCCGAATCGGCTCTGCGGATCGAACGCCTGAACGTGGTTTCCGAAGCCCAGCCCGGGCATTTCCGCTACCGCCTGCTGCTGGCCTTTCAGCCCAGCAAACAGGAACGTGAGTTTCGCGGTCGCCTGCAGTTGACGGTGACGGCGCAGCAGGCCGGCAAGGACATCAGTCTGCATCTGCCTTCCGCCAAGGATGCAGCAGCAGACTTTCTGGTGGAGGCCCGCCACTTTTTGCGCAAGGAAGGGAGAATCGTGCTTCCTGCCGGCGCCAAGATCAAAAGCATCGAAGCCCAGGTTCTGCAGGGTGGAACGGTTAAAGCAAAACAACGCGTCGATTACTGAGGAGGAGTGGATATGTTTGGAAAGCGAGGCGAAGGCAAGCCACAGTTCAAAACGGACAGCCTGATAGCGACGGGAACGCGCATTGAGGGCAACATCCGCTTTTCTGGCGGCTTGCGCATTGAGGGTGAAGTCAAAGGCAATGTCGAGGCGACCGGGGATTCATCCTCGTTACTCTACCTGAGCGAAAAGGCAACGATTGAAGGCGAGGTCACGGTGGCCCATTTTGTCGCCAATGGCACGGTTGCCGGCAAGGTGACGGTGAGTGATACCCTCGAATTGCAAGCCGGGGCGCGCATCCTGGGTGATGTCGAGTATGCGCTGATCGAAATGCAGCAGGGCGCGGTGATCGAGGGCCGTCTGGTACACCGGGACAAGAGTGGCAAGGCGGTGGAACTTAAACTGGCCTCGGCGAACTAAACAGACATTTCCGGGGAACTTGGAAGTCCTCGGAACACCGATCAAACAGGAGCACATTATGGATGCAGCAAGCGAGACGCCCATCATCAATTTTACCGACAGCGCTGCCAACAAGGTGAAATCGCTGATCGAGGAAGAAGGCAATCCTGATCTCAAATTGCGCGTTTTTGTCACGGGCGGGGGTTGCGCCGGCTTCCAGTACGGTTTTACTTTTGACGAGGACGTGGCCGAGGACGACACGGCCATGGAAAAGAACGGCGTGACGCTTCTGATCGATCCGATGAGCTACCAGTACCTGGTCGGAGCAGAAATCGACTACACCGAAGGACTGAGTGGTGCGCAATTCGTCATCCGCAACCCGAACGCCGTGACGACCTGCGGCTGCGGGTCTTCCTTTTCCGCCTGATGGGTTGATTAATTCGAAGCGGCCAGCCTGGTCTGGCGCACCAGCTCGATCTGGGGCATCAGATGGTGCACCAAGGTGCGGAAGTGCGGCATCTGGGCTGTGCTGAGTGGGGGTGCGGTTGGCAGGGTGACCGAAAGCGGGTTGACCTGTTGATGATTCACCCGGAATTCGTAGTGCAAGTGCGGGCCGGTAGCCCAGCCGGTGGCGCCGACGAAACCGATCGTGTCTCCCTGGCTGACGCGGCTTCCCTTTTTGAGGCCGCTGGCAAAGCCGTTAAGGTGGCCATAGGCGGTGGAATAGGGGCCGTGGTGACGCAAAATGACTAGATTGCCGTAGCCGCCGCGTTTGCCGACGAATTCGACGACACCATCGCCGACGGCACGAACCTTGGTGCCCGTGGGAGCAGCGTAGTCGATGCCCTTGTGCGGCCGGCGGTCAAGCAAGATGGGGTGGGTGCGCATGCCGAAACCGGAGGAAATACGGGTAAACTCCAAAGGTGCGCGCAGGAAGGCCTTTTTCAGGCTCTTGCCGTCGGCGCCGTAATAGCCCCCCCGGCCCTCATGCTCGAAATAAAAGGCTTGCAAGATCTTGCCATTGTTGATGAACTCGGCGGCCAGGATGCGGCCGGTTCGGGTGGCTTGGCCGCGCAGGTAATTCATCTCGTAGACCACCGAAAAACGGTCGCCCTTTCTGAGATCGCGGTGGAAGTCGATATCGCCGGCAAAAATGTCGGCCAATTGGGTGGCGACGCTGTCCGGGATGTCGCTGGCGTCGGTGGCGCCAAAAAGCGAGTGACGGATCTCGGCTGATTTGACCAGAATGCGCTTCTCAAAGCGCAGTGCCTGCTCACTGGCGGCGAAGGTTTCGCCACGACGCTCGACGATCAGGGCGGTATCGCCGCCATTTAACGGGAAGACCAAGCGTCGGAGTTCGCCCTGGACTGAAGTCTCGGCGACGACGGTTTTGTTTGGGGCCAACTGGCGGTGGATGGTGCGGGCGCTAGGGTTGGTGCGCAGAAACTGGGTGGCGCGATGATCCTGGATTCCGAGACGCACCAACAGGGTTCCCAAGGTGTCACCGCGTTGGATACGCTCCTCGCGCAGGAAGGAAGCGCCTTCCATGCTGACAATTTGTGCCTGATCCAGCGCCAGATCCTGGACGATGGTTTCCAGTACGGGCGTAGTATTTTTTCCTGGTGTGGCAATGGCGATGGCTGCGGCCATGCCAAGGGTGGCAAGCACACCGATGCTGCCGACCATCCACTGTTGGCGTTTGCGGCGTTCGTGATGGGCTTGCGTTAGAATGCCGTTCTCTTGCATAAGGTCGTTGCGCTTGAAACAATCGGCGCAGTTTATCAGGTTTTTCAGGGCTATTGGAACGGCAGGGTGGATTGAATGGCAGACATTGTCGATATTGGACAGAGCTTGGAATGGATTAAACGCGGTTCGGAAGAACTGCTGACTGAACCGGAGTTGATTGAAAAACTCAAAAGCGGGCGGCCATTACGCGTCAAAGCCGGTTTTGACCCGACGGCGCCGGATCTGCACCTTGGCCATACCGTGCTGATCAACAAGCTGCGCCACTTTCAGGAACTCGGCCACCATATCCTGTTTCTGATCGGCGACTTTACCGGCATGATCGGCGATCCGACCGGCAAGAACGTTACGCGGCCGCCGCTTTCGCGCGAACAGATACTGGAAAACGCCAAGACCTATCAGGAACAGGTATTCAAGATTCTCGACCCGGCCAAGACCGAAATCTGCTTCAACTCGGCCTGGTTCGAGACCATGGGCGCGGCTGGCATGATCAAGCTGGCGGCGCAGCACACGGTGGCGCGCATGCTGGAGCGCGATGACTTTTCCAATCGTTATAAAAACGGCCAGCCCATTGCCATTCACGAATTCCTCTACCCGCTCTGCCAGGGTTACGACTCGGTGGCGATGCGCGCCGACGTCGAATTGGGCGGCACTGACCAAAAATTCAACCTGCTGGTCGGGCGCGAGTTGCAGAAGCACTACGGGCAGGCGCCGCAGGTTATCCTGACCATGCCGCTGCTGGAAGGGTTGGACGGCGTCAACAAGATGTCCAAGTCGCTCGGCAACTATATTGGCATCAATGAATCGCCGCAGGAAATTTTCGGCAAGACCATGTCCGTTTCCGATGAACTGATGTGGCGCTATTACGAATTGCTGTCCTTCCGGCCGACCGCCGAAATCGCCGCGTTCAAACGCGAAGTGGGCGAAGGCCGCAATCCGCGCGACGTCAAGGTGCTGCTGGCGCAGGAACTGGTGGCGCGCTTCCACTCGCAAACGGCAGCCGAAGAAGCGCTGGCCGACTTTGAGGCCCGCTTCAAACAAGGGATGCTGCCGGAGGATATGCCTGAGTATGTGCTCACATCAGAAAACGGCGTGCCGATGAATGTGGTGCAAGCGCTCAAGCAATCCGGCCTGACGACCAGTACGTCGGAAGCGATGCGCATGATCGAGCAAGGCGCCGTCAGGGCCGACAACGAAAAGGTTTCCGACAAGGCGCTGTTGCTGCCGTTCGATCAGCCGGTGGTGTTGCAGGTGGGCAAGCGCAAGTTCGCAAGGGTGACCATCTCCAGACTGCATTGAACCGATACTTTGTCGACATTGCCTCGCCGTACTATTCGTACTGCTTTTAACTCGTCTGCGCGACGCTGCCCAACCTTGCGATTACTTTGGAACGTGAATGCGCTGCCGGATGTGTTTCAGATTGGCAACGATGGTGAAAGTCATAATCACCAGCAGCGACCAGGAACTCCATTTTCCGATATGTACGGTCGACCAAGCGCCTAATTGGTTCGGGTATTTCCAGATGCCGAAGAAGGTGCTGATGTTTTCGGCCAGCCAGATGAAAAAGCCGATCAAGACGAAAGAAAGCAGCAACGGCATGTTGCGTTCGCGGTCGTAGGATCGGAAAACGACATGGGCGCGGGCGTACAGTCCTAGCGCGCAAGCGGCGATATACCAGCGATAGTCGCCGATAAAGTGATGGGTGAAGAAATTGGCGTAGATCAGCAGCGCGATCAAGATGGCCATCCAATACGGCGGATGATGGCGGATTCTCAGATCGAAAAGTCGCCAGGCCTGGATGATGTAGCTGCCGACCGCGGCGTACATGAAGCCGGAAAAGAGCGGAACGCCAAAGAGTTTGGTGTAGGCGAAATCGGGATAGGCCCACGATTTGATGCCGCTGGAGGTTTTGAAAACTTCCAGCGCAAAACCGATCGCATGGAAGAGACAAATGGCCTTTAGCTCGTCGAGAGTTTCCAGCTTGCTCCGAACCATCCAGAACTGGATCACTAAGGCAATGGCCAGCAGGACGTCGTAGCGCGGAATGCCGAAAAGGCCGGCGCGTGGCACCATGAAGACCGCAGAGAAAAACAATGCGACGAACAGGCAGGAACGCGCTTCCTTGATGCCGAAATAAAGAAACTCAAGCAAAAAGCGCGTTATTCCGCGCAATTCCGGTTTGCTTCCTGGATTGATGAGATGGTTGTCGAGGGCTTTTAACGGCATGAAATGGAGCGCTGCAGGGTTTTATAATTCTTGCCGCTTTCCCGCAAATCAGCTTTTCGGTGCAACGTAACCCTGTACCTGATCAGCGCCGGCGCCAAAAAAGTGCTTTTCCAGTTGTTCGGCCAGATATTTGCGGTGGTTGGGGTCGGCCAGATTGAGGCGGTTTTCGTTGATGATCATGGTCTGCATACGAATCCACTGCTGCCAGGCTTCTTTCGAGACATTGTCGAAAATGCGTTTGCCGAGCGGGCCGGGGTAGGGCGGCAGGTCGAGACCTTCGGCCTCGCGGCCGAGTTTGACGCAATGAACGGTACGTGCCATGGGATTCTCCGTAGAAGGTTTTGGATGGGCCAAATTCAGAGCGGCTTGAACAGCACCTTCGAGCGGCGCTGATAGTTGTACATCTGGCGTTTTTCTTCAGGCAGTTCGTCTACTCCGGCGAGCCGGAAGCCGCGTTCGACGAACCAGTGCTCGGTGCGGGTGGTCAGAACGAACAAACGTTTGATGCCAGCCGCCTTGGCGCGTTTTTCGATGCGTTTGAGCAATTGTTCGCCATAACCCCATTCGCGGTGATCCGGGTGTACGGCCAGGCAGGCGAGTTCGCCGTCGGTTTCCGAATGGCAATAGAGGGCAGCGCAGCCCACCATGATGCCGTCGTGTTCCATGACCGAAAAATGGTCGATTTCGCGCTCCAGCAGTTCGCGCGGACGATGCACCAGAATCCCTTCTTCTTCCATCGGTTCGATCAACGCGATGAGCGAGCCGATGTCGTCCGGCCGGGCCTCACGGATGTTTTCCAGCGATTCGCGGGTGATGACGGTGCCGACGCCGTCGTGCGTGAAGAGTTCTTGCAACAGGGCGCCGTCGGTTTCGTAGCCGATCAAATGCACACGGCCGACGCCGTGCCGGCTGGCGCGGATGGCGCAGGGCAGGTAACGCTTGAGGTCAGGGGAGAGCCAGTCGCCCATCCAGGCGATGTCGGCGACTTCGTCGGCGGTCAGGGCGTCGAGCAGTTCTCCATTTTTTCGGGTGACGCCGTGACTGTCAGTCAGGTAGACCAGTTTGTCGGCCTTGAGCGCGATGGCGACGGCTTCGGCCACTTCTTCCATCTGCAGGTTGAAAATTTCTCCGGTCGGCGAGCTGCCTTCGCAATTGAGCAGGACGATGTTGCCCAGCCCAAGCTGGGCGCGCAGACCCTCGGCGTCGACCTTGCGCACCTTTCCGGCGTATTGCAGATCGACGCCGTCGAGCACGCCGATCGGTTGGCCGGTGACGAAATTGCCGCCGATGACGCGAATGCGGGCATTGGCCATGGGTGTGTTGGGCAGGCCTTGCGACAGCAGGGCGGCGATTTCCAGATAGACGCTGCCGACGGCATCCAGGACGCAATCGAGGGTCTGTGCATCGGTAATGCGATAACCCTTGTGGTAGCGGGGCTTCAGACCCTTTTCCTCCAGCTCCTCGTCGATCTGCGGGCGGGCGCCATGCACCAGCACCAGGCGGATGCCGAGCGAGGCGAGCAGGTTGATGTCGTAGGCCAGGGTCTTGGCAAAGCCGCTGGCAATCGCCTTGCCGCCAAAGGCGACGATGAAGGTCTTGCCGCGGAAGGCGTTGATGTAGGGCGTGACGGCACGGAACCAGGTGACGAATTGTTCGTCGTATTGCTGCGGGTCGCTTACGCTGGACTGTTTCTCGGGGCAAGATGAGGAAGGCATGGTTTTGCGGGCGTTCGAAAAAGTCTATTAATCAATGCCGTGAGTTTATCCGCAAATGGGCGCTCTCTGCGGACGACGTTTTGGTTTCATTGAAAATCTCCCCACAGCGCTTGCATGGCCGCCAACGCGGCCGGGCCTGCGGTTTCCGTGCGCAGGATGCGCGCGCCGAGGCGAATGGGAATAAAACCGGCGCTTTGCGCGGCGGCGATTTCAACCGGATCGAGTCCGCCTTCGGCGCCGACCAGCAGTTGTACGGCGCGCGATGGCGGGCTGGCCGGCAGGTTTTCGCGGGCATCGGGCGAGAGCATGAAGCGCAAAGCGCCCTGCGCCGGCCGCGCCAGCCATTGCTCGACCGATTCCAGCATGCCGACGGTCGGAATGTGGTTGCGGCCGCATTGTTCGCAGGCTGCGGCGGCGACGCCTTGCCAGTGGGCGACACGCTTGGCGGCCCGGTCGCCGGAGAGGCGGACAACGCTGCGCCGACTGGTCACCGGGTAAAAGGCGGCGACGCCCAGTTCCACGGCTTTTTGCAGGGTGAAATCCATTTTGTCGCCTGCCTGCACAGCTTGCACCAGGGTGATTTCCAGCGGCGACTCGCATTCGCGCAGCAGCCAGTTGCCGAGGTGCACGCTGACCCGTTCCTTCTCGATATGCTCGATGGTGGCCGGATACTCGCCGCCGCGCCCATCAAAGAGGGTGATTTCGGCGCCTGTGCCCAGGCGCAGGACGCGCACGGCGTGCCGGGCCACCGGCTCGGGCAGGTCCAGGCGCGCTCCGGGCGAAAGGGCGATGCGGGTATAAAATCGTGCGGTGCTCATAAGGGCATATGGTAACAGGCCATGGGGCGGCATGAGGGAACGCCGATGAATCGGGCTGGTCAATGGGGGGGATGGTAGGATTGTCCTGATTGACTCTGGGAGAAATAGAAAACCATCCCCAGATACCGGAGGTGTTGCGAATAGACGGAGGTAGGAATGAAACGCATTGTGCTTTTTGTGCTGACCAATCTGGCCATTCTTTTGGTGCTTGGCTTCGTCGTGCAGGTGCTTGGCCTGGAGCCGGCGCTGGCCGAAGGCGGTGTCAATCTGACCGGCTTGCTGATCTTTGCCGCCATTTTTGGCATGGGCGGCGCATTCATTTCACTGGCGATGTCGAAATGGAGCGCCAAACGCATGGTGGGCGCGCAGGTGATTGAACAGCCTGCCAGCGCCGTCGAGCACTGGCTGCTCGAAACTGTGCGGCGGCAGGCCCAGGCAGCCGGGATTGGCATGCCGGAAGTCGCCATTTACCAGGCGCCCGAGAGCAATGCCTTCGCCACCGGGATGAACCGGGATAACGCATTGGTGGCGGTATCTACTGGACTCTTGCAGTCGATGGGCCAGGACGAGGCGGAAGCGGTGCTGGCGCATGAGGTTTCGCACGTGGCCAACGGCGACATGGTGACGCTGGCGCTGATCCAGGGCGTGGTCAATACCTTCGTGATCTTCCTGTCGCGCCTGGTGGGCTTCGTGGTTGACCGCGTTCTGTTGCGGAACGAACGCGGTTATGGCCCGGGGTATTATCTCAGTATCATGGTGGCGCAAGTGGTGCTGGGCATCCTGGCCTCGATCATCGTCATGTGGTTCTCGCGCCAGCGCGAGTTCCGGGCTGATGCGGGTGGGGCATCCCTGGCTGGGCGCGGCAAGATGATCGCGGCACTGAAACGCTTGCAAGCCGAGCATGAACCTTCGACGCTGCCGGACCAAATGGCGGCTTTTGGCATTGCCAGCGGAGGCGGCCTGATGGGCTTGTTCCGGAGCCATCCGCCGCTGGAGGAGCGCATTGCCGCGCTGGAAAGGGGCGATCATTGATGGATTGCGGCGATTTCTTGCGGAACTGATGCCATGGAACACCTGACCCGGATCCTGCTGTTGCTGGGTGTGGCGGTGGCGATCATCGTCGCTTTCCAGCGCCTGCATGTGCCGACTGGTCTGGGTTATCTCCTGGTTGGACTTATCCTTGGGCCGCACACGGCTGGGCCGGTGGTTTCAGTGCCGGAGTTCAAGATTTTGGCTGAATTCGGTGTGGTCTTCCTGCTTTTTACCATTGGACTGAACTATTCCCTGCCGCAGCTGCATGCGCTGCGGCATCAGGTGCTCGGGCTCGGAACGGCGCAGGTGGTGCTGACGGCGGCCGTCGTCGCCTTGCTTCTCTGGGCGTTTGGAATGTCGCCCACGGCCGCTTTCGTCATTGGTGCAGTCTTTGCCCAGTCCTCGTCGACGCTGATCGGCAGCCAGCTGGCCGAGCAGGGCGAACTGAACGCGCCGCATGGCCGGCTGGGGCTCGCCATGTCGGTGTTTCAGGATGTGACGGCGGTGCCTTTCCTGGTTGTGATTCCGGTGCTGGCGATGGCGACCGGTGTCGATGTTCTTGCCGGTGCGCTGGGTTGGGCCATGGCCAAGGCGGCGCTGGCCTTTGCGCTGGTGTTTTTTGCCGGGCGCTGGCTGTTGCGGCCGCTCTTTCACCTCGTCGCCGAACGTCGGTCGGCTGAAGTCTTTACTCTGGCGGTGTTGCTGGTCGCCCTGTTGGCTGGCTGGACAACCCACCACCTGGGATTGTCCTTGGCTTTTGGCGCCTTTCTGGCCGGCATGATGCTGGGCGAGACGGAATTCCGCCATCAGGTCGAATCGAGCATGCGCCCCTTCCGCGATGTGCTGCTCGGCCTCTTCTTTGTCGGCATTGGCATGCGTATCGACCCTTTAGTCCTTCCGTCGATTGGCCATTGGGCCTTGCTTGGAGCGCTGCTCATCCTGTTGAGCAAAATCCTTATCGTCGCCTTTGTTGTGCGCAGAAGCGGAATCGATGCCCTGATGGCGTGGCGTACCGGTTTGCTTCTTGCGGTCGGAGGAGAGTTCGGCTTCGCGCTGCTGGCGATTGGCCTTGATGCGAGCGTGGTTGATCCGTATCTCGGGCAAATTGCCATGACTTCGGTCCTTATTTCGCTTGTCGCCGGCTCGCTGCTGATCCGCTTTAACCATTCGATAGCTCAATGGCTGGTCACCACGCCACCTTCCGAACAGACCGATGCCCTCTCGGTGCTGATGGAAGCGCCGGAGCGTCAGGTTTTGATTGGTGGCTATGGCCGGGTCGGGCATACCGTGGCGGTGCTGCTGCAAAACAGCGGAATCCGGTGCTTGGCGGTGGATCACGATGCCCGGCGCGTGGCGCGTGGCCACTCCGACGGGCATCAGATCGTCTACGGCGATGTTTCCGACCCGGAGCTGTTGTTGGCGCTGCATGTCGAGCGGGCTGCGCTGGTGGTACTCACCATCGACGAGAGTGATTCGGCCCTGCGCGCCGTGGCCTTCCTGCGCAAACACTGTCCGCAGGTTCCGGTCATTGCCCGTGCCTGGGACTTGCAGGGCAGTTCACAACTGCTTGAGGCGGGCGCCACGCACGCTTATCCGGAAGCCATTGAGGCCAGCTTGCGGCTGGGGGCGACGGCATTGCAGATGTTGTCGGTCTCTGAGGATGATGTGGATGAGATCATTCAGGGCGTCCGGGATTGGGATTACCGGCCGGTACTGGAAGAGGGACCGGAAGCGCCGACCGGCAAGGATGGCGAAAGTCAGGATCGGCATGGGGCTGCGTAACATCGTTCTGTGGACCCCGGAACGGGTTGCCCGGTGGGGCTTTTTTGCGGCCGGCGCCGTGCTGGCAGGGCTGGTTGCCTGGCTGCACTTCATCAGTGGACTGGCCTACGATTTTCACTTGCTGTTTATCCTGCCCGTCCTGTTCGTGGCCTGGTTTGCTGGTGCCGTTGCCGGTTGCGTCGTGGCTGTCTTGAGCGTGCTCCTCTGGTATTGGGCTGACCGGCTGTTGCTTGGCGCCCAGGTCGAATTTTTCCCCCTTTTGTTTAACAAGGCGATGCGCCTCGCCATCTTTTTGACGGGCGTTTGGTTGCTGCACCAATTGCGCAAAGTGCTTGAGCGCGAATCCCAACTGGCGCGCGAGGATGCGCTGACCGGACTGCACAGCCGGCGCGAGTTTTACAGTCAGGGCCGGCGGGCCCTGGCCTTGGCCCACCGTCAGAACGCCCCCTTTACTGCGGTGTTTATCGATCTAGACCGCTTCAAGGAAGTCAATGACACGCTCGGCCATGAAACGGGCGACCAACTGCTCAAAGCGGTTTCCGCCGCTTTGAGCGCCCATTTGCGCGCCAGCGATATTGCGGGACGTCTGGGTGGCGACGAGTTCGCCCTGATCCTGACAGGCATGGGTTACGGCCCGGCCGCGCATTACGTCGAGGAACTGCGCCAGCGCCTCTTGCACGCCATGCAGCAGGAGGACTGGCCGGTCACCTTCAGCATCGGAGTGGCCAGCTATCGGCGGGCGCCGGACGATTTCGAGCGTTTGCTGGCGAGGGCCGATGCGTTGATGTATGAGGTCAAAAACAGCGGCCGCGACGATATCCTGATCCGCGAATGCAGCCTGTTAGAGCGGCCAGACCCACAACAGCATGGGCAAGCTGACGGCGATGACCAGGATCTCGAGGAGTAGTCCCAAGCGCCAGTAGTCCCCGAAACGGAAGCCCCCGGGGCCGAGGATGAGGGTATTGTTCTGGTGGCCGATGGGCGTGAGAAAGGCGCAGGAGGCGCCGATGGCGACCGCCATCAGGAAGGCGTCTGGATAGACGCCGAGCTGCCGGGCCATGCTGATCGCCAGCGGGCACATGACAGCAGCGGTGGCGGCGTTGTTCATAAAGTCAGACAGGGTCATGGTGACGATCAGGATCAAGGCGAGGGCAATGACAGGATTGCCTTGGGCCAGGGTTTGCAACATTGCTCCGGCCAGTAGGTCGGCGGTACCGGTCGTGGCCATCGCGCCCGCGACCGGAATCAATGCGGCCAGCAAGACGACGACGGGCCAATCGACCGCTGTGTAGATTTTGCCCAAGGGCAGGACGCGCAGCGCCATGAAAGCGAGGACGCCAGCCGAAAACGAAATGGCGGCTGGCAGCAATCCGAAGGCGGCGCCGGCCACGGCAAGCAGCATGATGGCGGAAGCCATGAATGCCCGGCGTTGGTCGGGCAGCCGGATGGCACGCGCGGCAAGCGGTAAGCAGCCGGACTCGGCGGCGAAATCGGCGATGGCTTCCGCGCTTCCCTGCACCAGCAGGACATCCCCGGCTTGAAATGTGGTTGAGCGCAAACGTTTGATCGAACGGGCGCCCTGGCGTGACAGAGCCAGCAAGTTGATGCCATAGCGGCTGCGCAGTTTCAGGTTGGTGGCGGAACGATTTTGCGTATTTGAACCGGTCATCACCACCAGTTCTTGAAGGACGTGCTCTTCCTGCTCCGGCTTGTCTTGTTCCGGATCGCGCACTTTCTCGGCGGCACCAGAAGCGTTTGAAGCCTCCTCAAGCTCGAGTCCCAGCGGAGACAGAAGTTCGTTGAGGGATTTGGGGTCGGCTTCAATGACCAGAATGTCGCCGGAACGCAATTTGAGGCGCGGGCCAGGGGCATTGATGCGGACGCCTTTGCGGACAAAGCCGACGATCTGTGCGTCGGCTTGTTCCAGCATGGGTTCGACTTCACGCAGGGGGGTCCCGTCCAAAACGCTTTTTTCGGTCAGTCGGACTTCGGTGAAATAGGTGCCGGCGTCGAAATTGCTGCTGTCGGGACGTTTGCGTTCCGGCACCAGGCGCCAGCCGATGAGCACAAGAAAGAGAATTCCAGCCGAGGCGACCACCAAACCGACCGGAGTGAAGTCGAACATGGCGAACCCGTCGGAAGCGAGGCGTTGGCGAAAACCCGAGACGATCAGGTTGGGTGGTGTGCCGATCAGGGTGGTCATGCCGCCCAGGATGGTGCCGAAGGAAAGGGGCATGAGGATTTTGCCGGGAGATAGCCCATATTTTGCCGCAATCTGGATGGCGACGGGCATGAGCAAGGCGAGGGCGCCAACATTATTCATAAAGGCCGAGAGCAGCGCGCCCAGGCTGGTCAGCGCGGCCAGTGTCACAAGCGGCCCAGCCTGGGCGGGCAAAATACGGCGCGTAATGGCGTCGATAGCGCCGGTGCTTTCCAGGCCGGAACTCAGGATGAGAACGCTGGCTACCGTAATAACGGCCGGGTGACCAAAGCCAAGGAAGGCGTTGGATGCGGGGAGGAGGCCGCTCAAGACACAAGCGAGCAAAGCGCCGATGGCGACCAGATCATGGCGCCATCGACCCCACAAGAAGAGGGCGATAGTGGCCAGCAAAATGACGATGATGACGATTTGATCCTGATTCATCGGCGTATGGGCCTGGCTTATGATGTAACGCTGCCGGCGGAATGATACGGCTAGGATACAATACCAGCAGTTAAATTCCAGGTAAGGATCATGCCACAGGGACTTTGGTTAGAGCGGCTGAAGAACGTCCTTGAAGCGCCTTTGCTCAAAATGGGGGGAACCCCTTTGACGCTGTGGACGCTGCTCTACATTGGCGCGCTGGTCATTCTGCTCTTTTATTTTGCGGCCAAGTTGCGGAGCTGGGTGGCGGATCGTGCTCTGGCACGTACGCGCTTCGACATCGGCGCCCGCCAGGCGGCCGGTTCGATGGTGCGTTACTTGATTTTGTTTTTGGGTCTGCTCGTCATTATCCAAACGGCCGGAATCGACCTGACCTCGCTCAATGTCCTGGCCGGAGCAGTGGGGATCGGCGTCGGTTTTGGCTTGCAGAACATTGTCGGCAATTTCATCAGCGGGCTCATCATCATGTTTGAGCGGCCGATCAAGGTCGGCGACCGTATCGTGGTTGATGACGTCGAGGGTGACGTCGTCGACATCGGGGCGCGCAGCACCGTGGTTCTGACCAACGACAATATCAATATCATCGTCCCCAACTCGAAATTCATTACCGAAAACGTCGTGAACTGGAAATATAACGATACCAAGGTGCGTTTCCGCATTCCGGTCGGTGTGGCCTACGGTAGCGATGTCCGTTTTGTCGAGCGCCTGCTGCTTGAGGTTGCGCAGGCCGAACCGGACGTGCTGGCCGATCCGCCGCCGGTTGTGCGTTTTCTGGCCTTTGGCGACAGCGCACTGGAACTGGAATTGCGCGTCTGGTCGACCAATGCCGTGAATCGCAAGGGCAAGCTGATCAGTGCCCTGAACTTCGCCATCTACGACACCTTCCGCGAACATGGAGTGGTGATCCCCTTCCCGCAACGGGAGGTGCATATCCGGTCGCGTCCGGAACAATCGGGTACGTGATGAGCAGCTTGCCGCATTTTTTACGGCATTTTTGACGGTGGGCGTGACTTCTGGAGCGTTTTTCAATAATCTGACGGTATTGCATTCCATGCCGGCGCGAGTAGCGTGCCGGCAGCAAAAGAAATGCATCTGAGGGGATGACTGTTGTGAAGTATTCTTTTGCCAGCTCAGCCAAAACGAGCCGGCCGGTGGCGCATGTTGTCCGCCGTCCAGCCGTGGTTGAGGCCATGAAGCAGAGCCAGGGCGCTTTATTCTGGCTGGTGGCCCCGGCGGGAAGCGGCAAGACCAGTCTTTGTCTTGACTATCTGCAAGACAGGGGCTGTCCCTCCGCCTGGGTGCGGCTGGATGAGGCCGATCGTGATCCGGCCAGCTTTTTTTATTACCTGGAACAGGCCATTCTGTCCGGTGGAATTGCCAGCGACTGGCGGGCACCCACCTTTTTGCCCGAGCATTTGCAGGCTCCGGGCGCGTATACCCGTCTCTTCTTGCGTTCATTGGCACCGGCAATCGCGCCGGATGCCTGTCTGGTTCTCGACGATGCCTACAACTGTCAGGATGCGCCGTTTTTTGGCGAATTTCTCCGTATCGTGCAAGACGAGCTGCCCCCAGGCGTGCACATTCTCATCTGCAGCCGGGCCGCTCCGCCCGCTGTCTGCGCCAAGGCCCTGGCCTACGGTGCCATGGTCGAGATCGACAGCGCCCGCCTGTCCTTCTCCCAAGAGGAAACCGAACGTCTTCTGGCGGTGCTGGGGGTCGAAGATGCGGCCGGGAAGAGTGAAGCGGTATTCGAGGCCTCGCAAGGCTGGGCGGTGGCCATTGTCCTGATGGCGACCTGGTTGCAGCGCCGGCCCGAGGCTGCCCGCAATTTCGAGGAACACCTGCCCAATCTGGTGGGCAGTTTTCTGGCTACTGAGGTTTTTGAGGCATACAGCTCACCGGAGCGTGAACTCCTTCTGGCGATCTGCTGGCTGCCCTATTTTCGCGAGGATTGGGCGGCCAGTCTGTCGGGTGTTGAGACTGCCGGTGAAATCATTGCCAGGCTGGTGGCCAGCGGCCTGGTGTACGAGTATTCCGGCCGACAGTATTCATTACACCGGCTGTTCCGCACCTTTTTGCGTGAATGGGCCTGCATCAATGTAGCTGAGGAAAAACGGCTGCAATGGGTTGACCAAAGCGTTCTGCTCATGCTCTCGGACGATGATGCCGACGTCGCGGTTGAATTGGCGCTCAAATATGGCCTGTTTGAGCGGGCGGCGGCGTTGATCGAGAACCAGTCGGCCGACCTCTTTGAGGAAGGCCGGCACCAGACCCTGGAACGCTGGATCGAGTCCTTGCCGCAGCACTTGCATACCCCCTGGCATGATTACTGGCTGGGTTTGTCTCTTTTCACCAGGGATGCTGCGCGTTCGCGCGAGGCCTTGCTGCGGGCCTACGTCGCTTTTTCGGATTCGGACAGCCGGCAAAACCGTTATATGGCTTTGAGCTGGATCGTCTCGACCTATGCGCTGAATAACCTCAAGAGCGATGTGCCTCTGGTGGAAGTTCTGTCTGAGTATATCGGGTCGGACGATTATGAGCGCCTAACGGATGACAACCTGCGGGCGCATCTGGCGCAGGCCGTTTTTTCAGGGCTGGCCTTGACTGATCCCGGGCATCCCGATTTCTGCCTGTGGCAGCAAAGAAGCGAGGATGCGCTCGCTCTCCCGGCCAGCCAGACGATCAAGATCCGGATTCTGGCCTGGCTTGCGATATTAAGCTTCTTGTCCGGGCGTTACCGGCGCATGGACGAACTGTGTGCCCTCCTCGACGGCCTTCCGGACTTGCAGGAGCTGTCGCCGCACGCCCAGGTTTTGGCGCAGTGTATCCGCGCTCTTGCGATGCTTGTTCATGCCGATCATGCGGCGCTTCCCCTGGCCTTGAAACAGGCACGCCGCCTTTCGACGGAAACAGGGATTATCAATCTGGACGGAATCAATGCCATGGCCTATGCGGTCAGCCGGGTGTTGGCGGGAGATGTTGAAGGAGGCGGTGCCATTCTGCAGGAGGCTCTGGCGGCCAATCACACGAAGCACTACTTCATGGGGGTGACGCTCGAACTCGCCCAGTCCTGGATTACTGCCTGGAAGGGAAGCGGGAGCAGCCTGCAGTTTGCCCACATCATTCGCCAGACCGGGCGCGATTCGGGTCTTATGATGCACGAAATTTTGGGGCTGACCAGCGAATGCATTGCTGCGGCCTTACTTGATCTGCCCGACCTTGCAGCGCGCGTGGCCGAGTTGCGCCGGCTTGGCAATTCAGGTTCCATCCCTTACGCCGCCATCCATGCCGAGCTGCTTGATGCCTGGCGGCTGGCGCGCGCCGGTGACGAAGAGGCCGCCGTGCCCTTTCTTGAGACCGGTTTGAAGCTGTTGCGCCAACAAAGCGAGGGATTCCTTACCTCGGCAGTTCCACAAATCCTGCAACCGCTTTGTGCGCTGGCCTTGCGACGCAACATCGAACCCGATACGGCGCGCGCGCTGATTCGGGTCTTCGGTTTACCGCCGCCGCCGGATTTCCCGGCGTATTGGACTTACCCTGTTCAGATCCGCTGCTTCGGTGGTTTTGAGCTCCTTATCGGTGGGCGCTCGGTGCCTTCACAGGGCAAATCGAAGCATCGCCAGATGGAATTGATCCGGATGATCGCGGCGCACGCGCCCACGCCCCTGGCCATGGGGCTGATTTCTGAAATTCTGTGGCCGGATTCTGAGGGCGACGCGGCGCACCACGCCCTCGAAACGACGCTTTCCCGCTTGCGTACGACCCTAGGCTACAACATCTTCATCGTTGAGCACGGTGCGGTCAGCCTCGATAGGCAGTTCTGCTGGCTGGACACCGTTGTGGCGCACGAAGCGATGCTGTTGTTGGAGAAACAAGTCAAGCAAAAGGACCGGGGAATGGCTGCCACGGCGCAGACGCTGCTTGACCTCTGCCGCGGCGAACTCCTGTTTGGCGAAGGCGCTGCCTGGATCGTGGCGCGTCGGGAGTACTGGAACAGCCGGATGACCCGGGCGTTTAGCGCAGTTGCCGCTGCCTTGGTGGCTTCCGGCGCCGCCATCGCCGCAGCGCGCCTGCTTGCGCGCGCGCTGGAGATCAACCCGCACAGCGAACTTGTGGTCCATGACTTGATGGACACCTGCCTGAAGGCGGATCTTCATGCTGAGGGGCTTGCGGCCTACCAGCGGTTTTGCCGGTTTTCCCTGCCCGTTCTGGGCATCGCCGTTCCGGAAAAAATCGAATTGCTGGCGCAGCGCTTGCGCAAGGGGGGCAATGAGTGAAGGCGCAAAAAAAATCCCCCGCCTGTGGGCGGGGGAGAAGGAGATCTCGAGCAAAAAAATCGAGATATGAGGGGACCGGAAAGTCACGCTGCACTCCTGCAGCGCGCACAACATTCTTTGCGTTGATTTCAGGGGAGAGATCGGAACCCAAACCTGGGTTCGATGACCACCAGCACATCAACAACGGACAGGATTTTGGGGCAATTACCCGCACAAATCCCTCACGCGATTAGGTTTTTTTGAGTTTGTGCAAAAATAGCCGCGTTGTCTTAAAAAAAGAGGACGCTGCTCCAGACGGTCGTTACGTTGATGAGTGCGATGAGCACACCGGCGCTGCCGATATCCTTGGCGCGTTTCGACAGGCGGTGGTTTTCCAGCCCAATGCGGTCGATGGCGGCTTCCACGGCTGAATTGAGCAACTCGACGATGAGCACCAGCAGCACACTGCCGATCATCAGGGCGCGGCCGATGCCGGAGACCGGCCACAGGATCGCGGCCGGAATGAGTACGATGGCCAACCAGACTTCCTGGCGGAATGCGTCTTCGCAGGCATAGGCGGCCTTGAGGCCGGCGAAGGAGTAAAACAGGGCATTTTTCAGCCGGGTCAGGCCGGTTTTACCTTTGTATGGGCTTTCCATTCGCGCTGTTCCGATTGAACCAGGTTGCGGTAGAGCCGCGCCAGACGGGATGCCATGGCGGCATCCGGCCACTCGGCGGCGTAGTGGCGTGCTTCGTCCGACAGGGCGGGCCAGCGTTCTGGATGCGCGAAAAAATCCGCTAGCGCCTGCCCGAATTCATCTGCATCATCCGGAGAAATGATGGCGCCACGGCGCGGTGCCAGGATGTCGACGGTGCCCATGGCGGCCAGTGCCATGACCGGCAGGCCAGAAGCCATCGCTTCCAGCAGGACCAATCCTTGCGTTTCGGTACGCGAAGCAAAGACGAAAAGATTGGCAGCGGCGTAGCAACCGGGCAGTTCTTGTTTGCGGTCGAGGTAGCCGAGAAATCGGACATTCTCGCCCAGACCCATTTGCTGGGCTTGTTTCTGTAAGTCACTGACGACCGGGCCATCGCCCGCGATGAGCAGCAGGGCTTGCGGATGTTGTGGGCGCGCCTTCTGCATGGCCCGCAGCAGCAGACCGATGTTTTTCTCATGCGCGATCCTGCCGACATAGAGTGCGATCGGGCGATTGGCGGCGATGTCGTGGCGGGCGCGGAACACGGCGCCATCGCCGGAGGAGAACTGTTGCAGCGGAATGCCGGTGGGCAGGATGTGCAACGGTGCTGTGACGCCATAATCTTCCAGGCGGTGTTTCATCGCTTGCGAGGGGACGACGATGGCGTCGAGCGCATTGCACTGGCGGCGCGACCAGGCGCGCGTCTGCCAGCGCAGCAGGCTGGCTGGAATGAAGGGCGCGTAATGTTGCAGATATTCCTCAAACAGCGTGTGGTAGGTGGTGACGATGGGGATGCCGAGCTGGCGCGCCGCCTTGAGGCCAGCGTAATGGGCGACGAATGGGGTGTGGGTGTGGATCAGGTCGCAGCCTTTGGCCGCCTTTAGCACCGCCCTGTGCATGGCGCGCCAGTGCAGAAGGCGGTCTTCCGGATCGAGCGGGATGACCCGGCCGGGAACGCGCGTGATCCAGTCTTCCGTGCCGTGTAGTTTGTCGTAAGCCGGGGCGATCAGGCGGACATCGACGCCCTCCTCCGGCAGGGTTTGGCGAAAAGTCTGGATTGAGGTCGATACCCCGTTGATGCGGGGAAAATAGACATCCGAAACCATCAGGACACGCATTTGGTTTCTCCTTGCCCGGGCAGGGCGGGAATGTTGCAGTTTGACATTGCTTCCCACTCGATGATTTCAAGGAGGCCGTCGAAGTGCTCAACGATGGCGGTGCAGCTGTCGACCCAGTCGCCGCAGTTGACGTAGGTCAGGCCATCAATTTGCCGCTTGCTGGCGAAATGGATGTGACCGCAGATAACGCCGTCGAGTCCGCGCTGGCGAACGGCGCGAATGACCGCATTTTCAAAGCCATTGATGAACTCCAGGGCCTTTTTGACCTTACGCTTGGCAAACCCGGCCAGAGACCAGTAGCCGGTGCGGCCGAGGCGGCGGCGTATCCAGGAAAGAAGGATATTGATACGGACGAGCCATGCGTAGGAAGCGTCGCCGAGCAGGGCGACCCAGCGGTGGTGCATCGTGACTTGATCGAATTCATCGCCGTGGATGAGCAGGTAGCGGCGGCCGTCGGCGGCGTCGTGCACCCACTCCGGATGGATTTCGATATTGCCGAAGACGGTGCCGGAATAATCACGCAGGGCTTCGTCGTGGTTGCCGGGGATGAAAATGACGCGCTCGCCGTGACGGGCGCGACGGAGCACTTTCTGGACAACGGTGTTCTGGGCTTGTGTCCAGTGGATGCCGCGCTTCATCGCCCAGAAATCGACGATGTCACCGATCAGATAAAGGTGTTCCGCCGAATGCGCGCGCAGGAAGTCGAGAAGGGCGCTGGCTTGGCACGCGCGCGTACCGAGATGGATGTCTGAGAGAAAAATGCTGCGAACCCGAGGCATGGCGCCACATTAGCGGCCAACTATGAACGCAATGTGACCGGCAAATGACGATTTGGTGAAAGGGAAAGGGAGATGGCGGGTTTATTGCAAGCACAGGAAGCTATCTCCGTGTTGCACGGCAGGGGGTGCCCGCAAGAAGTCAGGCAGCGACGAGTTCTTGGCTGATTTCAGGAGTACGGTTCGTCAGTCCCAGGGGCGCTTCGCCGGGTGAGAGGATGACCTCAGCAATCGCTGCATGGGCAGCTTGGGCTACGGTTCGACGGTCTTCGCTGTGCAGACCAAGGGCGGGCAGGCTTTGCAAGCGTGCTTTTAGGTGGGGGCGCGCAGCGATGCTTTTCAGGCATTCGCCAAAAGAGATCTGACCATCGTAGCGCGGCGCCAAGCTGCGCTTTCCACCCGGTTCCCAGTAAGAAATCGCCAAGGGAACGACGGGTCTGCCGGCGGCAAGCGCCGGCTGAATGAGCGCGGCATGAAAGGACAAGAGGCGCAGACCGTCGGTGGTGGTGCCTTCGGGGAAAACCACGACATGTTTGCCCTGATTCAGTTTTTGGGCGATTTCCCTATTGATCAGGCTGGCATGGCCGTGGCTGCCGCGGCGCAGAAATACGGTTTCATTGACGGCCGCCAGCCAGCCGATCAGTGGCCAGTGGCGGACCTCAGCCTTGGAAACAAACGCGCAGGGCAACACGGCGTTGATGACGAAAATATCGAGCCAGGAAATATGGTTGGCGACGATGAGCGAACCCGGACGGACATGACCGAGGTTGGCATCGGCTTGTATTCCCAGAATAAGGAGCAGGGTTTTTGACCAGCGTTGTTTCTGGCGGGCACGTTGCAGGTCGTTGAGGAAGTGGAAAAGAAAGACGACCGTGGCGGTCCCGCTCAGAATGAGGAGGCCGACACGGATCAACCGCAAGGTGCGGACAAGGGGATTATTGTTTTTCATTCGGAGTGTGGTTACTCCTTGTTTTTCTTGGAATTAGCCCAGGAAGTGCCTGGCGTAACGGCCTTCGAGTCGCGCCATGTGCATCAGGATGGGCAGGTCGGCGGTGTTGAAATCGGGGTCCCAGGCGGGTTCGCCGCAGACATAGGCGCCGGCGCGCAGGTAGCCCTTGATTAGTGGTGGCGTTTCGGCGGGCTCGTTCTGGCGCAGGCTGGCCATGGGCAGTGGGCAGCGCGGGAAAACGCGGTATTCGATGGGTCCGAGATATTCCTGCGTCAGCCGGTGATAAAGGCTGGCGGCATGATGGCCGCCGTCTGCCATGCTGACGGAAGCGCAACCGGTCAAATATTCGTAGCCGCCGGCGCGCATGTAATGCGCCAGTCCTGCCCACAGGAGGGCGATGGTGGCCCCGTTGCGATAGTCCGGATGCACGCAGGAACGGCCGATTTCAACCAGGCGCGGGCGCAGGTGTTGCAGCCGCGTGAGGTCGAATTCGTTCTCGGAGTAATAGCCGATATTACGGGCTTTTTCGGGCGAGAGAATGCGGTAGGTTCCGACCACTTCGCTGTTGTCAGCATCGCGCACGATCAGGTGTTCGCAGAAGGGGTCGTAGATGTCCTGATCGATGCCAGGAATGCGGCTGGGTAACTTTGCGCCCAGTTCGCCCGCGAAAATCTGGTAGCGCAGGCGCTGGGCTTCGACGATCTCATCGGCGTGCCGGGCGAGGCAGACGGAAAGTTTGGGGCGGGCCTTGCGCGGGGCGGCATGTTGGCAAATATGGGTTTGTTCCATTCTTTACTCCTCAGGGTGATCCTGAGGCGCCAATGTAGTCAGGAAAGGTGACCGTTTTGTTACGGCTGTTTGGCGCAATGGTTTCATTCACAGCCGTTCCGGCCGAGTCGTGGTGAATGGGGGAATGTTACGTTTTGATGACCGCGCGTTACTGTGTGCCGATTTGCCGCATACTCCTGCTTGCATCGGAGGCTGATCTGTGGCTATCGAGACGGAACTCAAACTTTCCCTGCCGACGCGGTGGGCGCCGCAGGTAAGCAAGCACCCGTTGTTGGCGGGTTTGCCGGCGCAGGCTTGCCGCCTGAGCAGCACCTATTACGATACGCCGGATCAGTTTTTGCTGGCGCATGGCGTGGCTGTCCGTTTCCGCAGAAAGCGCGGCCGCTGGCTGATGACAGTCAAACGTGACGATCCTGCCGGTGGCGCGCTGACCCAACGCCAGGAGTGGGAATATCCGGCCTGCCCCGGCCGGTTTGATTTCTCCCTGGTCGGATGCGCGAAACTGCGGCGGCTGTTGCAGGGGTGCAGCGCGCGGCTGATGGCGATTTTCAGCACCCATTTCCTGCGGCGGAGCTGGTTGGTCGAGCGCCATGGTGCGCGGATCGAACTGGCGCTCGATCGTGGCCATGTCGACGCAAACGGGCGGCGCCTGCCCCTTTGCGAAGTTGAGCTGGAGCTGCTTTCCGGGGAACCGGCCGCCCTGTTTGCGCTGGCGCTGGAACTGCAGGCAGAGCTTCCCTTGAGGCCGGCGCTGGCCAGCAAGGCGGAACGCGGTTATCGCCTCTCCCATGGTGTACCGGCGCAGCCCTGCAAGGCCAGGTCCTCCGGTCTGCAGGCGGACATGACGCCGCTTGCCGCCTTTCGTCATCTGGCGCTCGATTGCCTGTGGCAGTTGCAGCGCAATGAAAATGCCGGGCGCTGGCGGGAAGACCCGGAATTCACGCATCAGGCGCGGGTGGCGCTCAGGCGTTTGCGTTCCCTGCTCAGGTTGTTTGCGCCTGTTCTGCCGCAAGGGTTCGCAGAGGAATATGGCAAGGCCTGGAAAGTGTATTCAGATGTGCTCGGTGCGGCGCGTAACTGGGATGTGTTGCTGGCGGAAACCCTGCCCCCGGTCAGTGAATCTCTTCCTGGAGACAGGGGGCTGGTGCACTGCGGCAGAAATGCGCTGGCCCAGGCCGGCAAGGCGCACCGGCAGGTCGAGAACGTGTTTGCCAGCGAGGGCTATGCCCGGCTTGTCCTGGTGTTTGTCGCGCGGCTGTTCGCGCTGGAAGAGCAGGAGTCAGCGCCGTCGCTGGGCGACTTTTTCATCGGGCGCGTCGGCAAGCTGGAGCGCAGGGCGCGTCTGCAGGCGCGTTTTGCCGAAGCGCCGTCCGCTGCGGACTGGCATCGCCTGCGCATTGCGCTCAAGAAGCTGCGATACGCTCTTGAATTCATGGCGCCGCTGCTGGCGCGCAAGCGTTTCAAAGGCTATCAGGCCGCATTGCTGCCCCTGCTCGAAGGATTGGGACGGCTCAACGATCTGGATACGGCCGCCCGTCTGGTGCATGATCACATGGGGGAGCGGCATGGCCGGTTCCTGCTGGGCTGGCTGGCGGGGCAGTCGGCGATGTTGCAGCTGAGCCGGTTGCCGCCAGACCTGGAAAACTGGCTGGCCCGGAAGCCGCCCTGGAAATAGTCCTGCAATCATGTCCGGGCAGAATCCGCGGTTTGGTCATGTCGTAGTGGGGAGAACCATGGAATTGTTGTTGTGGCGCCATGCAGAGGCGGAAGAGGGCAAGGACGATCTAGCGCGGCCATTGACCGCCAGAGGGGTCAAACAGGCGTTGCGAATGGCGGACTGGTTGCGTCCCCGGCTACCCAAGCACCTCAAGACTTATGCCAGTCCGGCCAAACGCGCTCAGCAGACGGCCGAGGCTCTGGGGATTTCTTTCAAGACTGATCGCCGTTTGGGGCCGTTCGCCGATGTCGCCGATCTCATTGCCCTGGCGGACTGGCCGTCCGACGGAGGCGCCGTGTTGCTGGTGGGGCACCAGCCAGTGTTGGGCCGTCTGGCCTCCTTGCTTTTGGCGGGCCAGGAGGCGGACTGGGCCGTCAAAAAGGGGGCTTTATGGTGGTTTTCCAGCCGCGAGCGCCTGAATGAGCCACAGGTGGTGTTAAGGGGGGTTATTGCTCCAGGCCTGTTGTAAGTCCCCGGGTTCTGTCATGCTAATGTAACAATCGCGTTTTAAGCTGCGCTGGTCTCAACCACAAAACGCAGGAGTTTTAGCATGAACAGATTCAGCAAATGGACTGCCTTGGCCGGGGTTGGCCTTCTTTCCGTTAATATCGCCCATGCCCAGATCGTCAAGATTGATGGTTCTTCCACCGTGTATCCGATTACCGAGGCGGTGGCCGAGGAGTTCCAGAAGGCTAAGAAGAATGCCATCAAGGTTACCGTGGGGATTTCCGGTACGGGCGGCGGTTTCAAGAAGTTCTGCCGCGGCGAGACCGATATTTCCGATGCCTCACGCCCGATTTCCAAGAAGGAAATGGAGGCCTGCAAGGAAGCCGGCATCCAGTATTATGAAATGCCGGTGGCGTTCGATGCGCTGACCGTTGTCATCAACCCTAAGAACGATTTCGTCAAGTCCATGACCCCGGCCGAGTTGAAAAAGATGTGGGAGCCGGCCGCTACCGGCAAGGTGATGAGCTGGAAGGACGTCAATCCCGCCTTCCCGGATGTGCCGCTGAAGCTGTTTGCACCGGGCGCCGATTCGGGCACTTTCGATTATTTCACCGAAGCCATCAATGGCAAGTCCAAGGCTTCGCGCACCGACTTTACAGCCTCCGAGGACGATAACGTGCTGGTGCAGGGCGTCTCGCGCGACAAGGGCGGTTTGGCTTATTTCGGCTTTGCCTACTATGTCGAAAACCAGAAAAAGCTGAAGGCCGTTCCCATCTTCAACGGCAAGGAAGCCGTGCTGCCGTCGCCGCAAACGGTGGAAAATGGCACCTATGCGCCGCTCTCCCGCCCCATCTTCATCTATGTCAATGCCAAGTCGCTTGAGAAGCCGGAAGTCAAGGCGTTCGTCGAGTACTACATGAAGCACAGTCCTGAGCTGGTCAGGGAAGTGAAGTACGTACCGCTGCCGGCCAAGGCCTATACGCTGAACATGGAGCATGTGGCCAAGAAGAAGATCGGCACGGTGTATGGCGGCGAAGAGGCCATCGGCGTCAAAATTGACGAGTTGATGGCGCGTGAAGCCAAGTACTGATCTGTTTTGATTGCTGTGCCAGACTCCGGTTCCGCTCGCGCGGGCCGGAGTTCTTCGGATAGAGTCTGGGAATGACTGAAAACAGTGTGACCGATAATTCATGGGGCGGGCCCGCCGGGCGGGTGAGCCCGCGTCTGGCCAAAAACGCCCTGCGCAACTGGCGCGAGCGTCTGATCGAGGGCCTGCTGTTCTGCATGGCAGCGGTTTCCGTGTTGACGACGCTGGGGATTGTCTATGTGCTGGTCAAGGAGTCGATCATTTTCTTCCAGCATGTCCGGATCGTCGATTTTCTGACCGACACGCGCTGGACGCCATTGTTTGACGATGCCCACTACGGCATCCTGGTGCTGATTTCCGGCACCCTGGTGTCTTCGGCGGTAGCGCTGGCGGTCGCCATCCCGGTCGGTACCATCATCGCCATTTATCTTTCTGAATTTGCCACGGCGCGGGTGCGCGAAGTGGCCAAACCCATTCTGGAAGTGTTGGGGGGCATTCCCACCATCGTCTTCGGTTATTTCGCCTTGATGGTGGTGACGCCCCTGTTGCAGAGGGTATTGCCGGAGTTGCCGGGGTTTTCCTTGTTGTCTGCCGGTCTGGTCATGGGGGTGATGATCGTGCCCTATGTGTCGTCGCTGTCCGAGGATGCCATGCGCGCCGTGCCGATGAGTCTGCGCGAAGGCGCTTATGCCATGGGCTCGACCCGCTTGCAGGTAGCATTGAAGGTGGTCGTGCCGGCCGCGACTTCCGGGCTGGCGGCTTCCTATATCCTGGGCATTTCGCGGGCGGTAGGGGAGACCATGATCGTGGCCGTGGCGGCAGGCATGCAGCCCAATCTGACCTTCAATCCGATGGAGCCGGCAGCGACCATCACTTCCTTCATTGTTCAGGTGGCGCTGGGCGATTTGCCGCATGGTTCCATCGGCTACCTCACCATTTTTGCCGCTGGCCTCACCCTGTTGCTGATCACGCTGACCCTCAACGTCATTGGCTTGTGGATGCGCAAAAAGTATCGGGAGCATTACTGAGATGGTGCAACAGGATAAAACCGCGGACATTCATGCCGTCATCCGGCGCGGCAAGCGCTGGGATTATCTTTTCGCGGCGATCGGCTTGATCTGTCTGGCCTTCGGCTTGCTGACTGTGCTGGTTCTGGTTGGCAAGATGGGGCTTGAGGGGCTGGATCGGCTGAGCCTCGATTTTTTCACCAGCTACCCGTCACGACGCGCCGCCAATGCCGGCATCCTTTCGGCCTGGGTCGGTTCAGTGCTGGTGATGCTGGTCACGGCCTTTGCCGCGGTGCCGCTCGGTGTTGGCGCCGGCGTCTATCTGGAAGAGTACGCCAAGAAGAACTGGGTGACCGACATCATCGAAATCAACATCACCAATCTGGCGGCCGTGCCTTCCATCGTCTATGGCTTGCTGGCGCTGGGCATCTTCGTCTACCAGTTCGGCTTCGGCGGCAGCATCTTATCGGCCGGGCTGACGCTGGCGCTGCTGATCCTGCCCATTGTGATTGTCGCCACGCGCGAAGCGATCCGGGCTATTCCCGGCGCCATGCGCGAAGGCTCGATGGCGCTGGGGGCAACTAAATGGCAGACCGTGCGTTATCACATCCTGCCCTATTCCATGCCCGGCATCCTGACCGGCATCATCATCGGGCTGGCGCGCGCCATCGGCGAGACGGCGCCGATCATCACCATCGGTGCGCTGACCTTCATCGCCTTCCTGCCGCCGCTGCCACTGGTCGAGGGCGCTGGTCTGTTCGACTGGGTGATGTCCCCTTTTACCGTGATGCCGATCCAGATGTTCAACTGGACTTCGCGGCCCGAGGAGGCCTTTCAGATCAATGCCGGCGCGGCCGGTTTTGTGCTGGTGGTGATGACGCTGGGCATGAATGCCCTGGCCATCTGGCTGCGTTATCGCCTGCGCAAGAATATCAAGTGGTAAAAAGGACCCTTGCCAATGAATCCGAATCAACATCCCTATCCTGTCAAGGCCGAAGCCAGGAAGCTCAATTTTTTCTACGGCCTGGTGCAGGCGCTCAAGGCGATTGATATGCCGCTGTACGAACGTCAGGTGACGGCGCTGATCGGTCCCTCAGGCTGTGGCAAGTCGACCTTCCTGCGCTGCTTCAACCGCATGCACGATCTTTATCCCGGCAACCGCTACGAAGGCGAAATCGTTTTTCATCCGGACAATACCAATCTGCTGTCGACTGAGGTCGATCCGATCGAAGTGCGCATGCGCATCGGCATGGTGTTCCAGAAGCCGAATCCCTTCCCCAAGAGCATTTTCGAGAACGTGGCCTATGGCCTGCGGGTGCGCGGCGAGCGCAACCGTCGCGTTCTGGACGATAAGGTCGAGCAGTCGCTGAAGGATGCGGCTTTGTGGAATGAGGTGAAGGACAGACTGAAGGACATGGCCTTTAATCTGTCTGGCGGCCAGCAGCAGCGCCTGTGCATTGCCCGGGCGCTGGCGACCGATCCGGAACTGCTGCTGTTCGATGAGCCGACCTCGGCGCTTGACCCGATTGCGACGGCGTCGATCGAGGAACTGATGCATGACCTGAAAAAGCGCGTCACCATTCTGATCGTCACCCACAACATGCAGCAGGCCGCCCGGATTTCCGACCACACGGCCTATATGTATCTGGGCGATCTGATCGAATTCGGCAAGACCGACGAGATTTTCATCAAGCCGCGCGACAAGCGCACGGAAGACTATATTACCGGCCGCCTGAGCTGAGTCTGGAGAAACCATGAACGAACAAGTACACCTTTCCCGGCAATTTGATGCGGAACTTGAAAAACTGCGCTCCCAATTGCTGCAAATGGGCGGTCTGGTCGAAGCGCAGATCGCCACTGCCGCAGCGGCATATGACCAGAACGACCTGTCGCTGGCAACACGGGTGATCGACGGCGACAGGCAGGTTAACGCCCTGCAGAAAAATATCGATAACGACTGCATCCATGTCATTGCCAAACGGCAGCCGACGGCTTCTGATTTGCGCTTGGTCATGAGCGTCAGCAAAATTGCCACCGATCTGGAACGCATTGGTGACGAGGCCAAGAAGGTGGCCAAGGGGGTGCGCCGCATACAAGAGCGCGGCCAACGACTGATCGAGTCCGAGACGGCCAATATCCGGCATCTGGCGAGTGTTGCCAGCGCTTTGCTGCGCCGGGCGCTGGATGCCTTTGCCCGGCTCGATACCGAGCAGGCGACCGCAGTGATTCGCGAAGATAAGGAAC
>JAKJFA010000001.1:0-84712 GCA_022705135.1 Pseudomonadota bacterium
ACTTCAGCGTCGCGCGCGCGACCGCATACATGCTGCGCGAGGCGCTGGAATTGCGCCATGACCCGGTGCGCCTGGTGATGGCCTTGTTTGGCAGCCTGATCCTGATGCTCATTCTTGGTTTTGGCATCACCCAGGATGTGAATGACCTCCCCTATGCCGTGCTCGACCGGGACCAGACCACGCTGAGCCAGAACTACGCCTTGAATCTTTCCGGTTCGCGCTACTTCATCGAGCGTCCGCCGATCACCGGCTATGCCGATCTCGACCGGCGCATGAGGAGTGGCGAACTGTCGCTGGCGATTGAAATTCCGCCCGGCTTCGCGCGCGATGTGGCGCGCGGCAAGCCGGTTCAGATTGGTGCCTGGATCGACGGCGCCATGCCGCAACGGGCAGAAACCGTGCGCGGCTATGTGCAGGGCATGCACCAAAGCTGGTTGCTGGATGTGGCAAAGACCCAGTTCGGCCAGGACCTGTCGAGTGGTGCCGCGGCCGTCGAGACACGCTTTCGCTACAACCCGGATGTCAAAAGCCTGCCCGCCATGGTGCCCGCCGTGATTCCCTTGCTGCTGCTGATGATTCCCGCCATGCTGACCGCGCTCTCGGTGGTACGCGAAAAGGAACTGGGCTCGATCATCAACCTCTATGTCTCGCCCGTCACCCGCAGCGAATTCCTGATCGGCAAGCAGTTGCCCTATATCGTGCTGGCCATGCTCAACTTTCTGCTGATGAGCCTGTTTGCCACGACCTTGTTCGACGTGCCGGTCAAGGGCAGCTTCCTCACCCTGGCACTGGCGACATTGATCTATGTCGGCTTCTCCACCGGCTTTGGCCTGTTCGCCTCGACCTTCACGCGCAGCCAGATCGCGGCGATGTTCTTTGCCATGATCGGCTCCATGCTGCCGGCCATCCAGTTTGCCGGCATGATCAACCCCGTCTCCTCACTCGAAGGCGCCGGCCGGATCATTGGCCAGGCTTATCCGGCCACGCACTACATCGCGATCAGCCGCGGCGTATTCAACAAGGCATTGGGCATGGCGGACCTGCACGCCGCCTTCACGCCGATGATTCTGGCGGCCCTGTTCATACTCGGCTTGTCCATCGCCATGTTGAGAAAGCAGGAGCAATGAACAGGGCCTGGGCATCCAACATTTATCGCCTTGGCATCAAGGAGCTGTGGAGTCTGCTGCGCGACCCGATCATGCTGGTGTTGATTGCCTATAGCTTCAGCTTCCAGGTCTATGTAGCCGCCACCGCCATGCCGGAAGGGCTGAGCAAAGTACCCATCGCGGTGGTCGATGAAGACGGCTCGCCGCTGTCGACGCGCATTATCATGGCGCTCCATCCCCCCCAATTCATGCCCCCAAAACAGGCAACCCTGCCCGAGGTGGATGCCGGGCTGGATGCGGGGCTGTACACTTTTTCACTCAATATCCCGCCCAACTTCCAGCGCGACGTGCTGGCCGGACGCGCACCCGCCATCCAGCTCAATGTGGACGCCACGCGCATGAGCCAGGCGTTCACCGGCAGCGGCTACATCCAGCAGATCGTGATGGGTGAAGTCAACGAATTCGTCCAGCGTTATCGCGGCGGCGCCACGCCCCCGGTGGATATCGCGATACGCATGCGCTTCAACCAGGCCCTGACGCAGGCCTGGTTCGGCTCGCTGATGGAGATCATCAACACCGTCACCATGCTGTCCATCGTGCTGGCGGGCGCCGCGCTGATCCGCGAGCGCGAGCACGGCACCATCGAACACCTGCTGGTGATGCCCGTCACCCCGGCCGAGATCATGCTCGGCAAAATCTGGTCGATGGGCCTGGTGGTTTTGCTGGCCACCGCATTCTCCCTGCACTTCATGGTTCAGGGAGTGTTGAGGGTGCCGATCGAAGGCTCGGTGATGCTGTTCCTCGCGGTGGCCACCCTGCATCTGTTTGTCACCACCTCGATGGGGATTTTCATGGCTACGCTCGCCCGCAGCATGCCGCAGTTCGGACTGCTCATGATGTTGGTATTGTTGCCGATGCAGATGCTCTCCGGCGGCGCCACGCCGCGCGAAAGCATGCCTGTGCTGGCGCAAAACCTGATGGAGCTTGCGCCCACCACGCATTTTGTCGCCGCCGCCCAGGCCATCCTCTATCGCGGCGCGGGCCTTGATGTCATCTGGCCGCACATTCTCGCGCTGGCGATCATCGGTGCGGTATTCTTCCTCGCCGCCCTGGCGCATTTCCGTAAGAGCATCAGCCAGATGGCGTGATGCAGCGGCCAACGAGAAGGAGGAGCGCGCGCATGAAACTGCCCGGGGGCGTCGTCGCACTCGGCCTGGTGAGCCTCACCATGGACCTCTCCTCGGAGATGATCCATAGCCTCCTGCCGGTGTTCCTGGTCACGGTGCTGGGCGCGTCCGCGATGTCGGTCGGCTTCATCGAAGGCATCGCCGAGGCGACCGCCTCGATCGCCAAGATATTCTCCGGCGTGATCTCCGACTGGGTGGGGCGCCGCAAGCCGCTGGTGCTCATCGGCTATGGCATGGCGGCGCTGACCAAGCCGTTGTTCCCCCTCGCCACGGGCGTCTCGGCCGTGCTCGCCGCGCGCTTTCTCGACCGCATCGGCAAGGGCATACGCGGCGCCCCACGCGACGCCCTGATCGCCGACATTACGCCCGAAGCGCAGCGCGGCGCGGCCTACGGCCTGCGCCAGGCGATGGACACGTTGGGCGCGTTCGCCGGGCCGCTCGCCGCCATGGGCCTGATGGCGGCGAGCCACGACGATTTCCGCCTGGTGTTCTGGGTGGCGGTCATTCCGGCCGCCGTGTGCGTGCTGCTCATCGCCTTCGTGGTCGAGGAACCCGAAACTGCGCGCTCCGCGGCCAAGGTGCCGTTTCCCATCACGCGCGCCAGTCTGGCGCGGCTTACGAGCCGTTTCTGGTGGGTGGTGGCCTTTGCCGCAGTGCTGACGCTGGCGCGCTTCTCCGAAGCCTTTCTGCTCCTGCGCGCCGAAAACGTGGGCCTTGCCGCGACCTGGGTGCCGCTGATCCTGATCGTGATGAACGTCGTCTACGCGGCCAGCGCCTACCCCTTCGGCATGCTCTCCGACAAGGTCAGCCGCCGCACCCTGCTGGTCTGGGGTGTGATTTTCCTCATCGCGGCCGACATTGTTCTCGCGCTCGCCGCCAACGCCTGGGCCGTCGGCCTCGGCGCGGCGATCTGGGGCCTGCACATGGGCGCAACGCAAGGGCTGCTCTCGGCACTCGTCGCCGGTGCCGCGCCGGCCGATCTGCGTGGCACCGCCTTCGGCGTGTTCAACCTGGTGAGCGGGGTTGCGCTGCTCGCCGCCAGCGTCATCGCCGGCGGATTGTGGACGTGGGCAGGTCCTGCGATGACGTTCTACGTCGGCGCCGCGTTCTCGCTGGTGGCGCTGGCGGGGCTGCTGGCGCCGCGCCGCGCGGGATAAACTAGCGGCCTGTCCCTGAGGTTTCCTGGGCAATACTTGCCATACCGAGCGGCATCCATCGCCTCGCTTTTCGGATGCCATCACATGTACCTCGTGAGCGGAGGCATTGCGATGCGAAGAACAGCGCTGGGCGGCGGGAAACGAGGTTGCCCCCGGCTATACCGGTGTCGAGAGGCGGGTGACGCCGGCGGTCAGCACGTAGCGCATGGCTTCTTCCATGCTCATGTTGAGGGGCTGCACCGACGCACGCGGCACCAGCACGGCATAGCCTCCGAGCATGTAGCTCATGGGCAGGTAGACCATGACGTAATCGCGCTGAAAGTCCTCCGGCAACTGATCGTCGGCCTGGGTGACGAAGCCGATCAGGCGCATGCCGGTATCCCCGAACGTTACCGTGACGACCTGTTCGAAATCCTTTTTCCTTCCCGGCGAAAAATAATCCATGAAATCGCGAAAAGCGGCATAGATCGATTTCACCACCGGCAGCTGGTAGAAGATGCGCTCGCCGCGCAGAAAGATCTGCCTGATCGGCCGGGTATGCATGAGCATGCCGACGATGAACATCGCCAGCAGCGCTACAGCGACGCCCATGCCGGGAAAATATATCTCCTGCGGGATCAGTTCGCCCAGCAGGGTTTCGGCGGATACCGCCAGCCAGTAGAGCAAATACAGCGTGAGGATCACCGGCAGCATGGTGACAAGGCCGGTAAGGATGTATTTGCCGATGTTCTTCATCATATGTTGTCCCTTTGCAAGGCTCTGGCTGGTCCTAGCAGCCTGCCGGACTTGAGGCTGATCTACTGCGCCGGTGGGAAGAGCGGTCCATTTTTCCCCGATTTCTCGTTGCATAGGCCCACTATGCGCCTGCCCGACCTGTTTCGGGCCGGCCAAGAGCGCCTCGGCAAGGGTGTAAGCTCATGGTCTCGACGCGGAATTTGTCTGGTCAGACAAGGCATCTTCCGCGTCCGCTCCTCCTCCCAATACCGCATACAGCCTTACCTGGCTGGCCATTTTGGCCAGGCGCAAAGAAGTCAGGCCCTGCTGCGCGGCGAAGTGGGCGCGTTGCGCGTCCAGCACGGAGAGGTAGCCGTCGATGCCTTTGTCGTAACGTCGCGTGGCCAGGCGATAGCTGTCCGCCAGGGCCGCCGTAAGCGACTGCTGGGCGGCAAGCTGATCGTCGATGGTGCCATTCACGGCCAGTGCATCGGCCACTTCGCGGAAGGCGGTCTGGATCGTCTTTTCATACTGGATCTGGACGATTTCCCGATCCGTCTTGCTGACCCGCAAGGCGGCCCACAGACGGGCGTCGAAGATCGGCATGACGAACTGCGGCGTAAAGGCCCAGGTGCCCCTTCCGGAATCGAACAATCCGGAGAGCTGGTTGCTGGCCGTGCCGATCGTGGTGGTCAGCGAGATGCGCGGAAACAGCGCCGCACGCGCCGCGCCGATATTGGCATAGGCGCCCTTCAAGCGGTGCTCGGCAGCCATCACGTCGGGCCGGCGCAGCAACACCTCGGAGGAGAGCCCCCCGCCGACCGGTTTCGGCGGCGAGACGCCGGAGAGATCGGAGGGCAGCAGGTTTTCCGCAACGGGCGTGCCAGCCAGGAGGTCGAGGGCATTCCTGTCCTGCGCCACGAGCTGAGTGTAGCGGGCGACATCGCCGCGCGCAGTATCGAGTGGCACCTGCGCGCGCTTGAGGTCCAACTCGTTGGCCATCCCGACCTCGAAGCGTTTATTCACCAGGGCGTATGCCTGCGTCTGGCTCTCAAAGGTGGATTGCGCCAGTTTCAGGTTTTCCCGGTCGGCGGCCAGGGTGAGCCAGGCGCGCGCGACTTCGGCGACCAGGGCGATCTGCGCCGCGCGCCGCGCCTCGTCGGTGGCGAGGTAGTCCTCCAGCGCCTGATCGGACAGGCTGCGGATGCGACCGAAGAAGTCGATCTCCCAGGCTGCGATGCCCAGATCGATGCTGTACTGGCCGACGGTGCGGGGCTGACCGGGCTGGATCAGGTCCAGCGAGCGCTGCTGTTTGCCGCCCCTGCCCTGGGCACCCACGCTCGGGAAAATCTCCGCCCGCTGGATGCCATACAAGGCTTGCGCCCGCTCGACGTTCAGCGCCGCAAGGCGCAGGTCGCGATTGTTCGTCAGTGCCGTCTCGATGAGCTTTTCGAGGCGTGCATCGGTGAAGAATTCCTGCCATTTCACTTCGTCCGCGCGTGGCGCCGAGGCATCGGGCACCGGGTAGGCGGAGCCAGCCGGCCAGACAGTGGGTACCGGTGTTTCCGGCTTCTCGTAAGTCGGCGCGAGCGAACAGCCAGCCAGCACCAGCCCGATACCCGAAAACGCGAGCAAGCGGGTTTTATTCATGATCAGTTCCTTCACTCATGCCTGCGCCCGCGGGCGCAGCCGTCCCGACGCGCCGGGCGAACAGCTTGTAGATCATCACGTAGAACAGCGGCGCGAAGAAGATCACCAGCAGGGTCGAGGTCATCATGCCTCCGAGCACCGCGGTGCCGATGGCCATTTGCGCCCCCGAACCGGCTCCGCCCGCCAGCGCCAGGGGCAGCACGCCGAAACCGAATGCCAGCGAGGTCATGACGATCGGGCGCAGCCGCAGCTTGGACGCTTCGAGCGTCGCTTCGATCACGCCTGCGCCCGCCTCGACCCGCTCCTTGGCGAACTGGATGATCAAAATCGCGTTCTTGGTGGTCAGACCCAGCGTGGTCAGCATCCCGATCTGGAAGTACACGTCATTGGGCATGAAACGCAGGCTGGAGGAAATCACCCCGCCGATGATTCCCAGCGGCAGCGTCAGCAGGATCGCGATCGGGATCGGCCAGCTCTCGTACAGCGCCGCCAGACACAGGAAGATGACGAAGAAGGAGAAAGCGTACAGCAAGGTGGTCTGCGCGCTGGCCATGCGCTCCTGGTAGGAAAGGCCGGTCCAATCGTAGCCAATCCCTTGCGGCAGGCGCGCGGCGATCTCCTCCATCGCGCGCATCGCATCGCCGGTGCTGTAGCCGGGGGCGGGGCTGCCCCAGATGTTGATCGACGGGAAGGCGTTGTAGCGCTCCAGCTGCGGCGAACCCTGCACCCAGCGGCCGGAAGCGAAGGCGGTGAAGGGCACCATCTTGCCTTCCTTGTTGCGCACCTGGAACTTTTCGAGATCCGTGGGCTGCATGCGCAGGGGGGCGTCGGCCTGGAGGAAGACGCGCTTGACCCGCCCGGCCTGGATGAAGTCATTGACGTAGGCGCTCCCGAACGCCGCCGCGATGGTGTTGTGAATGGTGCTCACCGGCACGCCCATCGCGCCGGCCTTGTCCCAGTCGATGTCGACGTGGTATTCGGCCGCGTCTTCCATCCCGTTGGGACGCACCTGCATCAGACGCGGATCCTGGGCCGCCATGCCGAGCACCATGTTGCGTGCGTCCATCAGTTGCTGGTGCCCCAGGCCACCCCGGTCTTGCAACTGGAAGTCGAAGCCGCTGGCGTTGCCCAGCTCGATCACCGAAGGCGGCGGAAAGGCGAACACCATCGCCCCCTTGATCTGCGAGAAGGCTCCCATTGCCCGCCCAGCGACGGCCTTGACCTTGAGGTCGGACCGCTGGCGCAGATCCCAGTCCTTGAGCTTGGCGAAGCCGATGCCGACGTTCTGCCCCTGGCCGCCGAAGCTGGTGCCCGCAACGCCGAGGAAGGAATCCACCGCTTCTTTCTCGTTCTGCGCGAAGTGATCGCGCACCCGGTTCATCACCGCCTGGGTTTGTTCCAGCGTCGAGCCGGAAGGCAACACCGCCTGCACAAACAGGATGCCCTGGTCTTCGTCGGGCAGATAGGCGGTGGGCATGCGCGCAAACAGGAATCCCAGACCGGCCACAATGAGCGCGTAGACCAGCACGTAGCGCAGCCGCCGCGCCAGGACATGGCCGACGACGCGCACGTACCAGTCGCGGAAGCGGAAGAAGACATGGTCGAACCACACGAAGAACGGACGCAGGAACCAGATGGCGGCCTCCGCCGGCTCGTGCCCCTTGGGCACGGGCTTGAGGAAGGTGGCGCACAGCACCGGTGTCAGCACCAGGGCCACCACAACCGACAACAGCATCGCCGCGGCCACCGTCACCGAAAACTGCCGGTAGATGACGCCGGTGGAACCGCCGAAAAAGGCCATCGGCAGGAACACCGCTGCCAGCACCACGCCGATGCCGATGAGCGCTGGCGTGATCTGCTCCATGGATTTGGCGGTGGCCTCGCGGGGCGACAGACCTTCCTCGCTCATGATACGCTCGACGTTTTCCACCACCACGATGGCATCGTCCACCAGCAGGCCGATGGCCAGCACCATCGCGAACATCGTCAGCATGTTGATCGAAAAACCGAACAGCATCAGCACGAAGAACGTGCCCAGCAGCACCACCGGCACGGCGACTGTCGGAATCAGGGTGGCGCGCAGGTTGCCCATGAACAGCCACATGATCAGGAACACCAGCACCACGGCCTCGATGAGCGTCTTGACCACATCATCGATGGCGACCTTGGTGAAGGGCGTGGTGTCGTAGGGGTAGATCACCTTCATGCCCGGCGGGAAATAGCGGCTCATCTCCGCCAGCTTCTTCTTGACGTTGTCCGCCGTCTCCAGGGCGTTGGCGCCGGCGGCCTGGCGGATGGCCAGCGCGGCGGCGGGTTTGCCCACGTAATTGGCCACGATGTCGTAACGCTCGGTGCCGAGTTCGGTGCGGCCGATGTCCTTGACGCGTACCACCGAGCCGTCCGCGTTGGTGAGGATGGGGATGTTGGCGAACTGCTCGGGCGTTTGCAGCAGGTGCTGGACGACGATGGCGGCGTTCATGCGCTGCCCCGGCACGGCCGGCGAACCGCCCAACTGGCCGGCGGAGACCTCGACGTTGTAGGTTTTGAGCGCCGCGATCACGTCCGCGACGGTCAGACGGTAGCTGGTCAGCTTGTCCGGGTCCACCCACACGCGCATGGCGTACTGGGTGCCGAAGTTTTCCACCTCGCCCACGCCCGGCACGCGCGAGAGAATTTTTTCCAGGTTGGACTGGGCATAGTCGCGCAGGTCGTCGCCGCTCATGCTGCCGTCCTCCGAGATCAGACCGACGATCAGCAGGTAGTTGCGCGTCGACTTGCTGACCTTGACGCCCTGCTGCTGGACGACGGCCGGCAGGCTGGCCATGGCGAGCTGAAGTTTGTTCTGCACCTTCGACCAAGCGACGTTCGGGTCCGTGCCGGGGGCGAAGGTGAGCTCGATGCGCGATGCCCCAGAGGAGGAACTGGTGCCTGACAGATAAAGCATGTCGTCCAGCCCTGTCATCTTCTGCTCGATGATCTGGGTGACCGTGTTTTCAACGGTTTCCGCCGAGGCTCCCGGGAAGAAAGCATCGACTGCGATGGCCGGCGGCGCAATCGGCGGGTATTGGGCGATGGGCAGGTTGTGGATCGCCAGGGCGCCCGCCGCCATCATCGCGATGGCGACGACCCAGGCAAACACCGGCCGGGCAAGAAAGAATTTCGATAGCATCGGGCCGCTCCTTTATTTCGCCGCGCCGTTCGGGGCGGCGGCGTTGGCCTGCTGCGCGCCCGCTGGCGGCGTGGCGCCGGCCTGGAAGGGCTCTGCCTTGACGGTCACGGGCGTACCCGGCCGCAGCCTCTGCAAGACCTGCACGCCCTCGACGATCACCCGATCGCCGGCAGCGAGTCCCGTGGTGACCAGCCACTGGTCGCCGATCTCGCGTTCGAGGGTGAGCGTCCGCATGCCGACCTTGCCTTCGTTATCGACGACAAAGGCATAGGGCTCGCCTTTCGGGTTGCGCAGCACCCCTTGCTGCGGGACGAGGATCGCCTCATCGAGGGCGCCTTCCTCCACCGTCGCCCGCACGAACATGCCAGGCAGCAGCACGCCGTCCGGATTGGGGAAGACCATGCGCAAGGTCATCGACCCGGTGCTGGGATCGACCGTCACATCGCGAAACTCCAGGACTCCCTGCCGGGGGTAGGGGCGACCGTCCTCCAGCAGCATCCCGACCTTGTTCTGCTCCTTGCCGCCATGCTTGAGCCCGCCCTGCTCCAGCCGATGCCGCAGGCGCAGGAAATCGCTGCTCGACTGCGGGACATCGACATAGACCGGGTCGAGCTGCTGGATCGTCGCCAGCGCCATCGGCTGGTAGGCGGTGACGATGGCCCCCTCGGTGACGTTCGATTTACCGATGCGTCCGGAGATCGGCGCAGTGATGCGGGTATAGCCGAGGTTGATACGCGCCGATTCCACCTGCGCCTGCCATGAAGCGACGTCCGCCTCCGCCTGCTTCAAGGCGCCGGAGGCATCGTCGTAGTCCTGCTGGCTGACCGCCTTGTCCGCCAGCAATTCCTGGAATCTTTCCGCCCTGGCCCTGACCGACGGCAAGTTGGCCTCGGCTCGTCCCAGTGCGGCTCGGGCGTTGTCCAGCGCCGCCTGGAAAGGCGCCGGATCGATCTGGTAGAGGACATCGCCTGCCTTGACCAGGGCACCCTCGGTAAACAGCCGCTTCTGGATCAGCCCGCTGACCTGGGGCCGAATCTCGGCAACGCGATAAGCGGAGGTACGCCCTGGCAACTGGGTGGTGAGGGTCACCTTCTGCGACTGGAGAGTCACCACCGAGACCTGCGGCATGCCCCCGCCAGGCCCGCCGCCCGGTGGTTTTCCGCCGGGTCCGCAAGCGGCAAGAGAGATCAGGGACATGCTGACGGCGGCGAGCTTGAGCAGATTCATGGAAACGGTCCTTAAAGCGAATAGATGCGAAGAAAACAATCGACGATGCGTTCGGCGCGGCCGGATTCGACCTGCGCCCGGGCTGCCTCGGCGCAAAACAGGCGGCGGGTTTTTTCGAAACCGACCAGCATGCCCATCAGCAGTTCGGCGGCAAACTGCGGGGCATCCCGTCGCAGTCGCCCCTCCTCCATCGCGCGGGCGAGAAACGCCGCCAGTCCATCGAGGGTTCTTTTGGGCCCCTTGTCATAAAACACCTGGCCCAGCGCCGGAAAACGGGGAGCCTCCGCGCTCAGCGTACGGAACAAGGCCAAACCTTCCCGGCTCAGCACCCGCTGTTGAAAGAGCGTGGCGAAACCGAGCAGGCGCTCGCGCACATCGCCGCCATCGCCCTCCAGCGAGCTCTGTATCTCCTGGGCGGCCCGCTGGGCAACCTCGCTGAACAAGTCTTCCTTGCTGGCGAAATTGTTATACACGGTCTGCCTGCACACGCCGGCCGCCTGCGCAATGTGGTCGATGCTGGCGCGATAACCTTCTTTCCCAAAAGCTTCAAGCGCAGCGTCAATCAGGCGTTGACGGCTGTCGGAGTGCGCAATTTCGGCTGCCGGACGAACCATGGGTTTCCTCATGTCTTGGTGAATGGCACACGGACTTGGGATTTACTAGACTGTCTAGTCTATCATACTGGATAGTCTATACGGTTGTCTTACTGGATGCTTTCCTTATTCATCCCTGCTTATGGATCTGATACCGACCATGCCAGATCATTCCTTAGAAAAACCCGCGCACTGCAGACGTAAGGAAGCTCGCCCAACTGAGATCATCGCCGCCGCTTTGCACCTCTTTGACGAAAAGGGATACGCAGCAACGAGACTCGATGATGTAGCACTCCGCGCCGGGGTCTCGAAGGGCACCATCTACCTCTACTTTGACAGCAAGGAGGCGCTGTTCAACGCGGTCGTGCGTGAAGGCCTGGTGGCGGCGCTGTCTGGGTGGGAGGTGCGGCTTGCAAATGACGCGGGCAACTCGTCAAACTTGCTCGGGGAGCTCGTTCTGGATTTCTCGCGGATGTTCGGATCGGACCAGGCCGGAGCCGTGCTGAAACTGGCGCTCTCTGAGGCGGGCAATTTTCCCGATATTGCCCATACCTATCACGATTGCGTGATCGAGCCGGGTATCGATCTGCTACGCAGGGTCGTAATGCGCGGTATGGCGCGCCGGGAGTTTCGTTCGGTCAATCCCGAGATTGCAGCCCACATCATCCTGGCACCGCTTCTGATGCGCGTGATCTGGGAGCACTCGTTCATCTGTGGCGGGTCGGACGTACCGACAGAGCGTTATCTGGCCGAATACCTAGACTTGGTCCTTGAGGGATTGCAGTCGGCAGGGTGAGGTAGGACAGACCAGAAAGTTGACGCTCGATGCAAGGAGAAATTTTCAAGGTTCTTGATCAGTCGCTTCCGCCACAGGAGTGGACAACCACAACCGACCGTCCCAAAACCCGCGCCAATACAGGAAGTAGCCTCGCGCACGCTCGCGAGGCCACCAGAGAAAAACAGAGAACAGAGAGGCCAGGGAGGGCCAAAAACGCGTGGAAGGGAGGCGTGACGCTCGCGAGGCAAATCCGCGAAGGCCCGCCAGCACTGGCGCGGCGGGCAGTCGTGAAAAAGCCCGAAACGGGTTCGGGCTTTTGGAATTGGTGGCCAGGGGCAGAATTGAACTGCCGACACGCGGATTTTCAGTCCGCTGCTCTACCAACTGAGCTACCTGGCCAAGGAGGGCGTGATTATCCCCGAGGGTTCCGGTGGCGTCAAGAAAGACTGTTGAGCGGACGGGCTGAGCGCCAAGCCCCGAAAGTCAAATAGACCATGATCGGCCAGATGCGACGGAACGACGTGTTGCAGGGCATTGAATACCGATTCGCTACATCCGGGATAGCGCCGGTCCCACGCCTGCATCATCTCTCTCACTCTTTGGCGCTGTAGATTATCCTGCGAACCGCATAGCCCGCAGGGAATGACGGGGAAGCCCATGCCGCGCACAAAGCGGGCGATTAGTGCTTCCGAGCAGTAAGCCAGCGGCCGGATGACGATGTGGGCACCGTCATCGGTAAGCAACTTGGGCGGCATCGCCTTCAATTTGCCACCAAAGAAAAGATTAAGAAACAGGGTGTGCACAATGTCGTCGCGGTGGTGTCCCAGCGCAATTTTGTTCGCCCCCAATTCCTTGGCCGTCTGGTAAATAACGCCGCGCCGCAATCGGGAACAGAGCGAGCAGGCCGTCTTGCCCTCGGGTATTTTTTCCTTGACCACGCGATGGGTGTCGCGCTCGACAATGCGGTACTCAATGCCAAGGGAAGCAAAATAGGCAGGCAGGATATCGGCAGGGAAGCCAGGCTGCTTCTGGTCAAGATTCATCGCGATCAGGCGGAATTTCACCGGCGCTTTGGCCTGCAAGGCCATGAGGATGGAAAGCAAGGCATGCGAATCCTTACCACCGGAAACACAAACGAGCACCGTATCGCCTGCCTCGATCATGTTGTAATCGAACATGGCTTTACCAACCCGGGTTTCGAGTTGTTTCTTGAGTTTGAGGACGCTGTTTGAAATTTCCATGGGGCGCGATACCGCGGTAACGAAGAGTAAATGCGGATTTTACCCGAGCTTGGCAAAGCGCTCGCCCGCCCACATTCCGTCGCCATAGGAAGAAGCGCCTGACTTGCGGTCTTCCTGAGCGCGTTCTGAGTTCCCGCCTGTAGTCATGGATTTGATTTCGGCCCGGAACCTCTATACTGAGGTTGCACGTCCCAAAAGGAAAAGACGATGGAAGTCACACAGCTCAGCAGTCTGGCCAGCGCCCTTGCGGCAGCAAGAACCGGCGATGCGGTATCCATACTGGTGATGAAGAAAGCCCTGGAGATGGAAGGGCAGAGTGCGCTGCAACTGGTCGCGGCGGCAACACAAGGTTCTGTCAATCCGGATCACCTGGGGCAATCCGTCGACGTCAAAGCGTAGCGCCGCAGGCTCAGGGATGAAGCCCGTGGCCAATTGTGCCTAAGAGCGGATTGCAACAATCAGGTTGGGGCACTCTGCGACCGCATACTGCCGTATCTGCCGAACCAAGCCATCGTTGAGCATGTGCTCGGCGGCAAGCAGGAGAATGCCATCGCGGGCAACAAGGTCTCGGGCCAGCACCATCCCCGGCTTGAGGTCGAGTGCCGAAACGTGCACTTCCTTGGGGGCCGCTTCCTCGGCTGCAACCCCGATGAAGGCATTGACGACGTTTGGATCATAACGCTGCCCGCTCCCTTTGACGATGATCTCTTTTGCTTCGTCAGGCGAATAACGCCGCAAGGAAAACAACCCCAGTTGAAGCGCGTCAAAGTCGTTGGCGACGGCCAATACCCTGGCGCCCAGCGGGATGTCCTCCCCGGCCAGTCCGTCAGGAAAGCCGGTGCCATCATACCTTTCGTGGTGTGCACGCAACATGCTTGCCGCCACGCGTAAATCTTCAAGCGCCATCAGAATCTGTTCGCCCTTTTCCGGGTGTTTGCGGTATAGCGCCAGCTCCTTTTCGCGCAGTTGATTGGCCGGTTTAACAAGCAGATCATCGGGGAATCCTATTTTTCCGATATCGTGGAGCAGCGCGGCAAGAAAAACGTCTTGCGAGACTTCCACCCCCATTTTTAAATTGGACGCAATCTTGCGGGCAAGATCGGCCACGCGCCGCGAGTGCCCTGCCAAAGAAATTTCTCTAAGTTCAATCAGGTTGGAAAAAACCCGGATCGAGGTAAAAAAGGTTTTTTTCAGTTTTTCGTGCGCCTGCTGCAATTCCAGGGTACGCTCCATCACCTTGGTTTCAAGGCTGGCATTAAGCTGCCGCAATTCCTCGTTCTGTTCGGCCGTCAGCCGTTCCAGCCGCTCCTTCTCCCGCCTGAGCGCTTGTACTTGCAGGGCATCGCGTACGGTCAGCAGCAGATCGCCGTCATCCCAAGGTTTTGGGACATACCGGAATATCTCACCCCGATTGATGGCATCGATCGTTGATGCCATGTCCGACTGCCCGGTCATCAGGATGCGCATGCGTTCGGGCCAACGCTGCCGCACCTCATGCAGGAATTCCGCGCCGTTCATTCCGGGCATGCGCATATCGGAAATCACGAGGTCCACCGCTTCCGCTTCGAGTATTTGCAGCGCCTCGGCACCGCCACCGGCCACCAGCACCTGGAATCCGGCCTGCCGGAAGAGGCGGCGTAGCGCGGCCAAAATGTTGGGCTCGTCGTCGACGCAGAGGATTTTCCAATCTTGCGCATCGGTGATGGGCAGCGTAGCGCTCATCAATCAATCTCCGTGCCTGAGAACACCCGCTGCTCGAAAGCGCAGGTAAAAACGTAAGGCATGACAACTTCAGGGCCGATGATCCACCTCTTTTGTGTCCTTGGGTTGCGCCACCGGAAGCGTAATGCGGAAGATCGTACCTACTCCTGGCGTGCTGTCGAAGGAAATATTGCCTCCATGTTTCTGAATGATGCCGTATGACATGGAGAGTCCAAGACCGGTTCCTTTTCCCACGGGCTTGGTGGTAAAGAAGGGATCGAATGCCTTTGATTTCACCTCTTCGCTCATGCCCTGACCATTATCCTCAAATTCCAGCCAAACTTGCTCCGCATCATTGGCTCCGGTACGAATAGCGATGAGACCACGCTTATCACCAATAGCCTGCGCTGCATTCACCAAAAGATTCAGGAACACCTGATTCAATTGCATCGGGATACACTCGATCTTCGGCAGGTCTCCATACTCTCTGATGACATCTGCCTTGTATTTGATTTCGTTGGTAGCAATGTTGATTGCCGAATCGATGCATTGGTGCACATCGGCCATCTGCCACTCCTGGGCACTATCGGCCCGCGAAAAATCTTTCAGATCCTGGACAATCTTGCTGACGCGCGCGACCCCCTCGCGCGATTCACTGATTAATAAGGGAATGTCTTCGCGCAAGTAATTGATATCAATTTGCGCACACAGGTCTGCCAATTCGCCTGACTCACCCGCAGCGAGTACTGCCGCTGCATGGGATTCGTACGCAGCCAGCAAGCGGAAGAGTGAACCCAAATACTTGTCCAGCGTACCAAGATTCGATTGAACATAGCCAATCGGGTTGTTGATTTCGTGGGCAACTCCTGCGGCCAGTTGCCCGATGGAGGCGAGTTTTTCCGCCTGCATCAACTGATTCTGGGCTTGTGAAATTTTGGCGTTGAGCAGAAGTAATTCCACGTTACGGCGACGCAATTCGAGTTCAGCCGCTTCGCGCCGGTTGATATCCTCTTGCAGACGGGCATTCGCCTCGGCCAGTTCCGCAGTGCGTTCGTCGACCAGTTTCTGAAGTTGCGTCTGATGCTCACGTAGGCTTTCCAATGCAATACGCTTGTCGGTCACATCCTGGATCTTTTCGACAGCGCCAAAAATATTACCTTCAGAATCGCGCAGCACAGCAGCGGTAAAAAACAGCCAGCGCTGCTCATCGCGGGCAATGAGCGTAACCAAGCGCTCGCCCTCAAAAGCCTCGGGGTCAACCTCCGAGACCCTGATGGTTGCATCCGGGTAGTGCGCCGCCATCTCTTGCAGACTTGGCTGCCGCAACAGCATATCGGCCATCGTGTCGCGCGGCCCGGGGTAAAAGGCCTTCCATTGCGCATCCGTCCCAACCATCTCTTCAGGTGGAGAACGCGTCAATATAGCCATGGCCCGGTTCCAGTGCGTCACTCGGTGCTGAGCATCGACAACAAAAGTAGCCACCGGATCACGGTCGATAATTTCCGCCAACAACTGCCGCAGATTACGCTGCGCGATTTCGGCACGCTTGCGATCGGTCAGATCGACAAAGGAGCAAAAGATGGTCGGATATTCGCCGAGCATGATTTTCGATGCGGTGAGTTCGACCCAGCATTCCCGGCCATCACGCGTATTAAGCCGGAATTCATAGACCGGGACAGGTTTTTCGTCCTGCATCCTGGCGTCACCGCGCCTGCGCAGGATGTCATGCCACTCCCCGTAGCCTATTTCGTAGTAGGGTGCAGAAAGCATTTCCTGTGGTGTGGCGAACCCGACCATTTTTTGGAATGCGGCATTGCCATAAATAATATTTCCGGCACGGTGCAGCATGATTGGGGTACTCACCGCGTCGAGCACTTTAAAGTAGTCAATGTCACTACTGACGTTACTGTCGACCTTCATTCAGAGATTTCTCCTGACAGAACCACCGGTGGTCGGCATTAGGGAGCGGTGCGCAACAACTCCGCAAGCACTCGGTTTTCAATCATCATTTTGCGCCGGACAAGCGCCTGTGCCAGACCGGACTTAAGCTGAGCGGTTTCTTTCAGCGGATCATGGAACACCCCGAAGATGTGCGCGTCGACAGCCGCAACCAACACCTCCATGCTGACATTGCCCATCAAAAAACGGGCGCAATCAGGCTCGATTTCACTGAATTTGTATAGCAATTCGACGCCATCCATTTTTGGCAAAGCGTAGGCGGTGAGAATGGCCGAAAAGGTCAGGTCGTTGGCAGTATTAAGGGCTTGTTCCGGTGTGGCCGCTGTAACAATGTTGATCTTGTCCTCATTTAGCGAATAGGGCACCTGTTCAAGTATTTCGCGATGGATCGCATGGTAGAGCTTATCCATCTTGCTGAAACTGGAAATCCGCTGTGCCAAATCCTCACGGACTGCGGCGTTGCCCTCCACGATCAAAATATGGTCGATTTTTCCAGACGACGGCAGCACCTCAATATTGCGCTCGCGCACTCCCGCCGCCAACTGCTTGGCCTCGAGAACAACGCTGTTGTAGGCCAGCGCCTGCTCAATCGAACTCTTAAGAAAGTAATCGTGCCAGGGCTTGGGGATGAAGCGGAAAATGTGGGTCTGATTGACCATTTCGGTCAACGCATCCAGATCGGTCCAACCACTCAGGACGATGGTGGCGCAATCGGGCTGCACCTTGGCGAACTCCTTGAGGAAGGCCATACCATCCATACCAGGCATGCGGTAATCAGAAAGCACCAGATCAAACGCCTGCTCACTGGCACGCCGCAATGCCAACTCGGGTTCGGTAAAACACTCCACTTCAAGATGGTAGCGGCCCGTTGGCGGCGTGAGCAGTTCCCTTCTGACAACGCTGACAATGTTCGGCTCGTCGTCCAAAACGAGGATGCGGCGTGTTGTTTTGGTCTTGCTATTCATGAATTCTCCTGTCCGACAATGTTCAAAGGGTAGACGGCACGCTCGGCCATCCACTCAGGCTGTATTGCTTCTGGGTTTGATCACAGCATCGTAGTAGCGGAAGGCATCCCGGATTTGCTCGCGTAACTGCTCATCCGTCCAGGGTTTGGTCAGAAACTTGTAGAGCGCCCCTTCATTGATCGACTGGGTCACGCTTTCCAGGTCAGTGTAGCCGGAAAGCACGATACGCACAGTATTCGGATGCAGTTCCTTGACCCGCCGCAGGAATTCGGTACCGTTCATCTCCGGCATGCGCTGGTCGGACAGGATGACCTGAACAGAGTTTTGCGCCAGAACTTCCAGCCCACTACTTGCACTATCCGCGGTCAGGATGCGGTAGCCTTCCTGGTGGAGCATGCGCCGCAGCGCGGACAGGATATTGGCCTCGTCGTCGACAATGAGCAGGGTGCGGCGCCCGGCGTCATCCTGATCCCGGGCAGCGGCAATCGACTTTTCCTGCCGCAGCAGATCGGCGAACTGGTCCGCCGGGAGGGCTCTGCTGAAATTAAAGCCCTGCATATTGTCACACTGGTTCATCCGCAAATACCCCAGTTGCATGTCATTCTCAACCCCTTCGGCCACCACTTGCAGGTTCAGCCGATGCGCCAGACTGATGATCGAGGTGGCAATAGTGGCTGAAGTCGGTTCAGTGGCAATGTCGCGCACGAACGATTGGTCGATTTTGAGCGCGTCGATCGGAAAGCGGCTGAGGTAGGCCAGACTGGAATAGCCTGACCCGAAATCATCGAGCGAGATCCCGACTCCGATGCGTTTGATCTCGCGGAGTTGGACGATGGACTCTTCCGGCCGCGCCATAAGCATGCTTTCAGTGAGTTCAAGCATCAGGTATTGCGGCAGAACTTCGTGGCGTGCGAGTGCGCGTGCCACTTCATCCGGCAAATTGCCGGATTGAAACTGGCGCGCCGAGACATTAACGCTGACCCGCAACGCCCTGAGCCCCTCATCACGCCAAACGCGCAATTGCCGGCAGGCGGCATCGATGACCCAGTTACCGATGTCGATGATCAGATCCGATTTTTCCGCAAGCGGGATAAACTGCTGCGGCGGAACCAATCCTTGCTCATTGCGATCCCAGCGCAGCAAGGCCTCGGCGCCGTTGATTTTTCCGGTCTGCAAATCCACCTGGGGTTGGTAGTGCAGTACCAGCTCGTTACGATCCAACGCCCGGCGTAACAAGGCTTCCATTTCCAGATCAGCAAGCGCCGCTGTGTTCATATCCTGCGTGTAGAAGCGAAAACGGTTACCGCCCGAACTTTTGGCCTGGAACACCGCAACGTCGGCATTACGCAGCAGATCGTCAGCGACGCCCCCATCGGACGGGCAAAGCGCGATGCCAATGCTGGCGCTCAGAAAAATCTCCTGGGACGTGTTCAGAGCAAACGGCTGGGACAAGGCTTCCAGGATGCGCTTCGCCAACACGGCAGCTTCCTGCGGCTCGGCAAGCAGTTCCTGCAAGATCACAAACTGGTCACCGCCAAAACGCGCAAAGGTTTCTTCACCGCGCAGGAGTGGCCGCAACCTGGAAACCACCTTCGAAAGCAATTCGTCCCCAACCGTAAATCCCAGGCTATCGTTGACCTGCTTGAAGTGGTCCAGATTAAACGCCAGTATTGCCAGTTGTTTCTGATACCTATCACAGTGCGCAATCGCCTGGGAAAGCCTGTCCGTCAGCAGGTTACGGTTGGGCAATCTCGTCAGGTCATCATAATTGGACTGACGCTCCAGTTGCGCCAAATAATGCTTACGTTCCCGGATGTCACGGACAACGCAGGAGACATACCATTCCCCCCCATGCTGCAGCGGGGCAAATGACAATTCGACTGGGATTTCCCTGCCAAACTTGTTCAATGCAGAAAGTTCCAATAGTTTTTCGACGACCAAATTCTCTCCATCGCTAGCGAGGCGTTTCACCACCCCCATCAACTCCTCGCGAGCAGATGAAGGAGAGATAAATGCAAACAGCGGCTGTCCGAGCGCTTCTTCCCGGCAGTAACCGAACAGCTTCTCGGCGGCGCGGTTCCAGACAAGCACACCGCCATTCTCGGCTTCGATGAGAACAAAGGCATCCCGCATGCTCTCTATGGCGCCACGGAAGCGTTGCTCGCTGGCAATGAGTTCCTGTTCCATCAATTTGCGTTCGGTGATATCGAGGCAGTGCCCAATGTAGCCGATGAACTCGCCCTGACTGTCGTAACGGGGACACCCGTCGTCCTGAATCCAGCGATATTCTCCGTCGTGGCGGCGCAAGCGGTATTCGATGCTGAATTGTTCACGCTGATCGAAAGCCGCCACATAGGTGTCCAGACAGCGTTGATAATCGTCCGGGTGCACCCCTTCAGCCCAGCCGTTGCCGAGTTCCTGTTCCAGGCTGCGCCCAGTAAACTCCAGCCAAATCCGGTTAAAGTAGTTGCACAACTTGTCGGTACCAGAGGCCCAGACCAGCGCCTGTCCGGTATCCGCCAGGGTGCGGTAGCGCTGCTCGCTTTCCTGTATCCGCAATTCGGCCTCTTTGCGCTCGCTAATATCGGCGCAGACCCAAACGCTTCCCTCCAGTGGACGTTCCGGATCGACTGCGCGCCCAACCAACGCCGCCCAAAACTGGCTGCCATCCTTGCGCCTGAGCAACAGATCTTCCTTGAACACCCCATGCTCTTCCAGCGCCGCGTAGGCGCGTGCCCCAAATGCCAGGAAATCTTCCTGGGAATCGAAAATCTTCTCAGTCGATTCGCCGGCCAGCTCATCGCGATCACAGCCGAAAAGTTCCACGAGTCGGCGGTTATAGGAAACGATGCGCCTTTGTTTCAAATGCACGATACCGACCTGGACATGATCCAGCACTGCCTGCTGCTCAATTTGCAGTTGGCGTATGCGCTCTTCTTGCAACTTGCGCTCGGTGATGTCCAACGTAACTCCGGCCAGCAACGGCGGCGCGGCTTGGCGCGGTATCGAAAATTTGTGTGTTTCGAAGTAACGCTTGCTGCCGTCGGACTGAGTCACCGCTTCTTCAACCCGGAGATACCCTTGGGCGAGCGCCTGCCGATCATCGCGCTCCATGTCCAAGCCCAGTTGCCCTGGAAACAGGTCTCTGGTGTGTTTGTCTTTCCAGTCGCTGGTCCCTATCATGGCTTCCAGCATCGGATTGACATAGAGCACCCGGCCATCGCTGTCTTTGATGTAGGTCAGCGCAGGAATCACCTCCATGAAGCGCGCGAATTGACTCTCGGCGTCACGTTTCTGGCCACGCGCTTCTTTTTCCGCCAGAGCGCGCCGCACAGTTGCCGGCAAGCGTGCCAATCCCTCCTTGAGAACGTAGTCGGTCGCGCCTTGCCTCAACACCTCAACCGCCCAATCCTCACCCATGGCGCCAGTGACAAAAATATAGGGCAAGTCCGGCGAACGTTCGCGCACGATCGATAATGCTTGCAAGCCATCAAATCCCGGCAGTTTGTAGTCGGCCAGGATCAGATCCGGGCGAAATTCTTCCAGCGCCGCCATGAAGGCCTGCCTGGTTTCAACGCGCAGCGACGAAAAGACCATGCCCGCTTTGCGCAACAAACGCTCGCTGAGCTCGGCGTCCGTCGGGCTATCCTCCAGCAGCAGAATGCGCAACGGGTCGCTCATTTGACAGATACGTCAGTGTGCTGTGAGGTGGGCACTGAATTGATCAGCAACCAGTAGAGTCCGAGTTTCCCCACCGTGTTGGAAAATTCATCAAAGGCCACCGGCTTTTGCACATAGCTGTTGGCGCCAAACTGGTAGCTTTCGACGACATCCCATTCTTCCTTGGAAGAGGTCATCACCACCACCGGCACGAGACGGGTCCGTTCATCTGCGCGCATCTGCTGCAGCACTTCCAACCCGCTCACCTTGGGCATGCTCAGGTCAAGCAACACCAGGCGCGGGTTGCCGCAAGGCCGGTTGGCATAATCACCCCGGCAGAACAGATAATCGAGCACTGCCGCGCCGTCCTTGACCCACTCAATACGGTTGAAAAGCCGGCTTTTGCGCAAAGCACGCATCGTCAATTCGGCATCGGCAGAGTTATCCTCAGCCAGTAAAATATCGACGGCATTTTCGCTGCCCATAGCTCCCCTTTTTTATTAGCGCTGCAGATTTTGGGCAACACCAAAAACCGCGCGCGCCCTCTTTTTGATTACCCCCGGGAAACGCCATGCTATGCAGGGCGTCTCAAACGGTCAACTGGCAATTCTAACGAGTCACCCATTGGTCTGCGTTTCGACGCCTGCCGCCGGTAGCGAAAAACCAAACATCGCGCCCGCGCCGGGCTGGCTTTCCGCCCAGACCCTCCCACCGTGTTTTGCAACGAAGCGTTTGACAATGGCCAGACCAACCCCCGTGCCTTCAAATTCGTCTGTGCCATGCAGGCGTTGAAAGAGGTTGAAAAGCTTATGCGCATAAGCCATATCAAATCCGGCGCCGTTGTCGCGCACGTAGAACCTGGCTTCCCCATTCTGGCACTCACCAACCACCTTGACCTGCGGCGTGGCACAACCGGAACTAAATTTGATGGCGTTGTCGAGCAGGTTCATCCATATCTGGCGCACGGCAACGGGATCGCCGCAGACAGGAGGCAGTTCCGCCACCTGAAAGTCAACCTGCCCCCTATGGCGCGGCTCCAGCACACGCCATACTTCCTGAACCAGCGCGTTCATGTCGAGCCTCTCCGCGTGCAGTTCGCTGGCGCCGGCACGGGAAAACGCCAGGACATCCTCGATCAGTTGTCCCATTCTGCGTGCGTTGTCACACACCACCTGCAACAGGCGCTTGCCCTCGCTATCCAGGCACGCGCCATAATCCTCGATCAGGATGTCGGCAAAGCCGCTAATGGCGCGTAGCGGCGCACGCAGATCGTGGGAAATGGAATAACTGAAACTCTGCAGGTCGGCATTGGCGGCAAGCAGCTGGGCAGTACGCAGGGCAACACGCTGTTCGAGTTCGGCGTTGAGTTGCCGGACTTCCGCTTCGGCCCGCTTACGATCGGTAATATCCTCAATGGTGGCCACGAAGAAATCCGCGGCCCCATCAGCCTTGCGCACGCACCTGACGTCAATGGTGGCATAAACAAGGGCACCATCCTTGCGCAAGAAACGTTTTTCCATCTGATAGCCCTCTAACTCGCCGCTCAGAATAGATTCGAACGCTTCTGCCTCCATATAGCGGTCCTCGGGATGCGTCAATTCCGCCCAGTTCGTTTGAGACAATTCCTGGCGTGAATAACCCAGAATATCGCACAGCCGGTCATTGAACCTCGTCCAGTCTCGAGTGTCGGGCGAAGTAACCGCCATGCCGATGAAAGGCAGGTTGAAGAAGTGGTGCAAAACACGGTCGGCCTCCGCCTGTTTGGCTTGCAAAGCCAGACGCTGCGTCAGCAACACTTGGCGCCAGAACAAGAATATCGCAAGTGCAATGACGGCCACCGCCACAAAGGTCACCAGACCTACCCAGAGAATCAGCGTATGCAACGACGCCAGCACTTCGCTGCGATCCACCTTGGCGATCACGTGCCAAGGCGTGCCTGCCACCGGCTGCGTCGCGGCAAGTACCGGAATGCCGCGGTAGTCCACACCGTCCTCAATGAGGGTAGCTTGGTCGGCAGTAAAGGCAGCAACTGCCGGAACATTGTCGCGGTGAAGGGGAATACGTAACTCAAGTGCTGTTCCCTTGCGATGGCGTAGATCGTTAAGAAAGAGCACCTCGTCGCCGTCACGGCGCACAATCAGGGTTTCCGCGCTAAGGCTGGCGGATGGCCAGGTCTGGATAAGCGGAAAGAGAAATTCGTCGGCCCTGGCATCCAGTACCAAGGCTGCCTTTCCTTCGGGCAATGGCGCAACATAAGTCAAGAGAATACTGCCGCCGGGATCGCGGTGCAGGTCGCTCCGGCGTACCTGTCCGCTGGCAAGGGCAGCCGCCAGCAGTGATCGCAGCTCCCGACATGGTATGACATGTTCCGTGCTGGCAGCCAAAACTTCACCATCGGCATTGACCAGAAAAGCCTTATCAAACCCAACATCCTTTTTAAACAGGGAAAGGCTCGTGGTCACCTTGCGGCGGGTATCCGCATCACCGTCCATTGCCAACCGGTTGGCATGGCTCACAAAGTCCTTCAGCTTGGCGGCCATCTCGGCATCGGCCTGACGCTCGGCAAGCCAGGACTCGATCTGACTGACCTTGAGGCTGGCGACGGAACGTAGATCATCCATCGCGCGCTGCCGCATGTGCGGCGCGTGCAAAAACACAATCATCGCAGCGACAAGCGGCACGATCAGCGCCAGCCCAAAAAACACGCCTACCGGGGTACGCCCGCCACCAACGGGAACCTCGCTTCCGGCAAAAGCGCGCTCCCGGCGCAGCAGCAAGTTGAGAAACAGTGCGGAGACCGCAACAAATACGACCCCCTTGGCCATGCCAAACTTGAATAGGAATTCCGGGCCCGTGGGCAGCAAGGCCAACAGCCCCTCGAAGCCGAGAATCCATAAAGCCCCGAACAACATGTACAAACCAGCGACACGCGCCGCTCTATGTCTTGCTGCAAAGACTTCATCCGAACTGGTGCGCATGCGCTCAATCCCAATGGGTTCGTATGGGCATTGTAGCCATTGATGGCATTTTTGGCGTGCGCATGCTTCCGGCAGAATCAGTACCGTGGCGCCTCAGCAACGGAGCACGTCCCTGTCACGCTATTCGGTAGTAAACTCCGCAGCGTTTCGTCTTCTGCCGTCTTGCCCCAGCCAGAGATACCGCTCTGTCTTGTCGGCGTTTTTGCCAATCCTTCTCCGGATCGATTCATGTGGTTCAGAAACCTGCAACTCTTTCGCCTGCCCGTACCCTGGCAAATCACCCTTGAGCAACTGGAAAACCAGTTAGCGCGCGGCGCCTTTCAACGCTGCCCAAGCAACGAGCCGATGAGCCGCGGCTGGGTCTCGCCACGCGGCGACGGCGCCCTAGTCTATGCGCAGAACCGGCAATGGCTGCTCTGCTTGTGCATCGAGCAACGCCTTTTACCCTCGACCGTGATCGGCGAAGTGGTTTCTGAGCGTGCCGCTGAAATGGCGGCGCAAAGCGGCTTCCCGCCCGGCCGCAAGCAAATGCGCGAGTTGCGCGAGCGGGTTACCGAGGAATTGTTGCCCAAAGCCTTTACCCGAAAACGCAAAACCCAGGTCTGGATCGACCCGCAACAGGGCTGGCTGGGCATCGATGCCGCCAGCCCGGCCAAAGCGGAGGAAGTCCTGGAGCATCTGCGCTGGTCGCTCGATGAATTTCCGCTGGAATTGCTGCATACCGCGCATTCGCCGACGGCGGCGATGGCCGATTGGCTGGCTTCCGGCGAAGCGCCGGCCGGCTTCACCATCGACCGCGACTGCGAACTCAAATCGGTGAGCGAAGAGAAGGCTGCGGTGCGTTATGTGCGGCACCCGCTGGAGGGCGACGAAATCCGCGCCCATCTGGCCGCCGGCAAAGCGCCGACGCGCCTGGCGCTGACCTGGAACGACCACATTTCCTTCGTCTTGACCGAGAAGCTCGAAATCAAGCGCATTGCCTTCCTCGATTTGCTGAAGGAAGAAGCGGAACGCGGGAACGCTGAAGACCAGTTTGACGCCGATTTTGCCCTGATGAGCGGCGAATTCGGCCGTTTCCTGCCGGAGCTGGTCGAAGCACTGGGCGGCGAAGAAGCAGAATAGTGCTTAGTTTGAGCCTGCCAGCGCGCGGCGCAAACGGTCATTGACCGCAGACCAGGCGGGGGCGTCCGGCGTCAGCTCAACCAGGATGATCTCGGCGCCCGACTTGTCCAGCGCGCGCAGCGCGGCATACAAGTTATGCGCATAAGCGACCGGTTCGGCAGGGAGCAACTTGATGCGACCGGCAGGCCAGTGCGCGGCACGGGCGGCCAGTGCTGGGCTGTGCGCCAGCAGGGCCGTACCCACAGAAGGAGACAATGCGTCCAGTTCGCCGGGCCGGAGCAGGCGCATGGGCGTGTTGGGGGCATAGTGCGCCGGCAGCGAGCCGGAAACGCGCGGGGCGCCTTCGGCGGTTTCGATTTCAGGCGCAAACCCGAGCACTTCGGCGAGATGGGCTGGTGCGATGTGGCCAGGGCGCAAAATGACCGGCTCCTGGCGCGAGCAATCGACAATGGTCGATTCGATGCCGACCGCGCAGGCGCCGCCCTCCAGCACCATCAACTGTTCGCCCAATTCGGCACGGACATGCGCGGCCGTGGTCGGACTGACGCGGCCAAAGCGGTTGGCTGAGGGTGCGGCGATGCCGCCTTGGGCATTGCGCTGGGCAAAACGGCGCAGCAATTCGAGCGCCACCGGATGTCCGGGAACACGCAGGCCGACGGTCTGCTGGCCACCAGTGATGAGGTCGGGCACCCAGGGCTGTTTTTTCAGGATCAGCGTCAGCGGGCCAGGCCAGAAGCTTTCCATCAATTCCCACGCCGGGTCCGGGATGGACTGCGCCCAATGTTCCACCCAATCATCAGCCGGCAAATGAACAATGAGCGGGTGGTCGGCGGGACGTCCCTTGGCGGCAAAAATTTTGGCGACAGCATCAGCATTGGAAGCATCAGCGCCAAGTCCATAAACCGTTTCGGTCGGGAAAGCAACGAGCTCGCCGGCTGTTAATAGCACTACGGCTTGGGCGAACTCGGTTTCGGAAGGAATCACGTTGTCAGTCGAGTTCCGGTAGTTTGATCGCCAGCACCTTGGCGCTTTGCGCCTGCCGGAATTCTGCCAGTTTCTGGCGCAGTTCCGCGTCCTCGTTCGCCAGCATGGCGATGACAAAGAGGGCGGCGTTGGCGGCACCGGCCTCGCCGATGGCAAAAGTGGCCACCGGAATGCCCTTGGGCATCTGTACCATCGAATAGAGCGAGTCCTCGCCGCCGAGCGACTTGGTTTGCATCGGCACGCCCAGAACAGGCAGCAAGGTCTTGGCCGCCAGCACGCCAGCCAGATGTGCTGCGCCGCCGGCGCCGGCGATGATGGCTTTCAGGCCGCGTTCGCTGGCCATGGCCGCATAATCGAGCGCTTCATCCGGGGTGCGGTGGGCGGAGAGCACGCGGGCTTCCCAGGCGATGCCAAACTCCTTGAACATGCGGGCGGCCTGCTGCATGACCGGCCAGTCAGAATCGGAACCCATCAGGATGCCGACTTGGGGCAGGGTGTGTTCACTCATTTCAGTTCCTTTCTTGCAAAATGCGTTCTGCCGATTCGATGGTGTTGGCCAGCAGCATGGTGATGGTCATCGGGCCGACCCCGCCAGGCACCGGGGTAATCAGCGAGGCCACCTCCTTGACCGCAGCGAAGTCGACATCGCCACACAGCTTGCCGGCGTCCGGGCCCTCGGCAATCCGGTTGATGCCGACATCGATGACGATGGCGCCGGGTTTGAGCATGTCGGCCTTGACGAAGCGCGGCTTGCCCAGCGCGGCGACGACGAGATCGGCGCGGCGTGTGTGGGAAGCCAGGTCGCGTGTTTTTGAATTGCAGACGGTGACGGTGGCGCCCGCCGCGATGAGCAGCAACGCCATCGGCTTGCCGACGATGTTGGAGCGGCCGATGACCACGGCTTCCTTGCCGGCCAGGTCGACGCCGTATTTCTCGAACATCTTCATCACCCCGTAGGGTGTGCAGGGAATGAAGCGCGGGTGGCCCTGCACCAGCGCGCCGACATTCTCGGCATGGAAACCGTCGACATCCTTCGCTGGCGAAATGGCTTCGAGGATGGCATCTTCATTGATATGCTTGGGCAAGGGCAGTTGCACCAGAATGCCGTGGATGGCGGCATCCTGGTTCAGCTCATTGATCTTGGCCAGCACTTCGGACTGGCTGGCATCGGCCGGGTAGACAATTTTTTCCGAATGCATGCCGGCCGCTTCACAGGCGCTGACCTTGTTACGCACATAGACCTGTGAAGCAGGATCCTCGCCAACCAGGACAACCGCCAGGCCGGGACGCTGGCCGCGCGCAGCCAATGTGGCAACCCGCTCCTTGAAACTGGCGCGCAATTCGTCGGCCAGGGCTTTTCCATCGAGAACTTGGGCAGTCATGGGGTTTCCTTACAGGCTGCAAAACGGGAACAAGGGAAGCGTGGCCGGAAGGGACGCGGGCGAATTTTAACAGAAGCTCAGTACCCAAGAAGCTGAAAGAAAATTGTAGCGAGCGCAGCCAGGTTGGCCGCGCCCGGAACACAGCGACGAGACAGTACACGAAGTACGGCGAGGAGCGAGTACCGCGCAAGAGCAAGCTGGCAAGCGCAGTAAATTTTCGACAGCTTAAACAGGCTGCTGAAATACTCCACGGGGTTGCGGCGCAGGCTTTCCGGGATGGCTCGCGCAACGTGGCGCTTCGGTACGTGCGCAGTGAAGCGAGCCGTAGCAGCGCCATCCGCGTAAGCGCGAGCCCGTGTTCGCCTCCGCTGCCCGATCCCCCTGCGGGGGCCCCTCGGGTCGCGCTCCGGCGCTGCATGCACGAAAGGAAGCGAAGCCAATGGTCGATCCCCTTGGCGAGCTTCCTGACACAGCAGACCGCCCGGAAAGACGCGCCCCTCCGGGTTTGCGCGAAAAATGCCCATCTGCAGTGTTGCGCTCCTCGGCATCGTAGTCCCGGCTACGACCTTCGTCGCGCGTCGCGCATCTGTGCATTTTTCGTGTCAAACGCATTCTCCCGGCGAGTTTTTCAACAGCCTGTTAACCGACCAAAACAACATGCACCCGGCAAGGACCATGCGCCCCCAGGACAATGGTCTGCTCAATGTCGGCGGTGCGCGACGGCCCGGAAATGAAATTGACCGCAGGCGGCATGTCGGAAAATTGGGCGCGAAAGCGCGCAAATGCTTCTTCCATCGTGGGTACGATGCGCTCGAGCGGCACCACAGCGACATGCGTTTCCGGCAGCAGGCTCAGCGTGGGCGGCAAATCGGGAGCGGAATGCAGCATCAGCGTCCCGGTTTCGGCAATGGCGCAAAAACAATCCGTTAACCCCACCAGGTCGGCATCGGCGGCGCCGCGTACCGCCACCGACACCCCCGCGTTTTCCCATTCCAGCGACGCCAGTGGCGGACTGGTCACCGCCGATAAACCGAGGCTATTCGCCGCCAGATAACGCGCCACCGCCCGCGGCACCTCGTTGAGACGCGCCACCCGGTCGGTCGTGCAAGACATCTCCTCGAGCTTGCGCAAGAGCCGCTCGACCAAATCCCCCGTCATGCGCGGCTGCGGCCCGCGTGCCACCGCGCGTATCGCTTCCTCGGCCTGGGCTTTGCGCACATCCGCATCGGCGGCCGTAACGGGCGCCAACCTTTGTCTGACCCGCGCCATGATCTCGGCACGGGCAGCGTGATTGTCCTGTTTCGTCATATCGACTCCATCAACCCCTGTTCTTCCTGTCTGCCCAGAGTTCCTGGAAACTCCTGCCCGGCGGCGCTTTCAAATCGCGCCCCCCCGTCCAGCCCGGCGCCATGCCCAGAACGCGGATAAAGGCCTCACCGCCCGCCAGCCACTTGAGATAGCGCACCGCCCGCCGCACGCCCCAATGGTAGAAACGCGGATGGCACGCCGCCCAGGCCCAGACCTTGTAACCCAGACGCTCGAGCCACGGCCTCAGCCCTTCCTCGAAGGTGCGGCGGCGCAAGGCCCGCATCAGTTCAGGCAAGGGAATGCCAACGGGACACACCGCGCCGCACTGGTTACAGCCCGTCGTCGCCTGCGGCAAGTCTTGCGCGGTTTTAAGGCTGGTGTAGAGCGGCGTCAGCACGGAACCCATCGGGCCAGGATAAACCCAGCCGTAGGCATGGCCGCCAATCGCCGTATAGACCGGACAATGGTTCATGCAGGCGCCGCAGCGAATGCAGCGCAGCATGCTGGCGAACTCGCCGCCCAGCAAATCTGCACGGCCATTGTCGACCAACACAAAGACGATTTTTTCCGGCCCTTGCACCGGGCTATCCAGCGCCAAGCCCCCCCGGGCCGTCAGCACGGAAACGTAGTTGGAAATGCTCTGTCCGGTCGCCGAGCGCGGCAGCAGGCGCATCAGGGTCGCCAGATCCTGCAGGTTCGGAATGATTTTCTCGATGCCGGCAATCACCACATGCAAGCGTGGCAGGGTTGTCACCATGCGGCCATTGCCCTCATTGGTCACCAACGCCGCCGAACCGGTTTCCGCCACCAGAAAATTGGCGCCGCTGACGCCCATATCGGCCGAGAGGAAATGCTGGCGCAAGACGCCGCGCGCCTCGCGCGCCAGCGCCGTGATATCGCTCTGGCGCGGCAAACCGTGGTGCGCGACAAACAGATCGGCCACTTCTTCCTTGGTCTTGTGCACCGCCGGCGCAATGATATGGGAAGGGGTTTCCCCGGCCAGTTGAATGATGTATTCGCCCAGATCGGTCTCGATCGACTCGATCCCGGCAGCGGCGAAGGCCGTATTCAAATCGGCCTCTTCCGAGAGCATCGACTTCGACTTGACGACTTTCCTGACACCATGCTGCCGCGCCAGATCGACCAGCAGGCGGGCCACCTCGTCGCCATCGCGCGCCCACAACACTTTGGCGCCGGTCGCCTGCGCCCGCGCCTCGAACAATTCCAGCCAGACATCCAGATTGTCGACAACCCGATCGCGGATTTCCTGGCACGCCACCCGCATCTCCTCAAAGCCCAGGCCATCCGCAGCCAAGCCCTCCAAACCCTTCTTGCGCTTGCCGACAAAGAGGGGGCGGACATACGCCAGCGTTTTCTGCATCTGCGGGTCGCAGGCCTTCTGCGCCGCCTGCTCCTGAAAAAACATGGCCTGCGAGCGCATCACTGACCCTCCCCGGCAAGCACTTCAGCAATGTGCAGCACCCGCGTCGGATCACCACGCCGCCGCAGGCGCCCCTCGATATTGAGCAGGCAACCCAGATCACCACCGACGACCACCTCGGCGCCGCTTTCACGGATCGAGGCGCATTTCCGATCCACGATCACGGTTGAGATTTCGCCAAACTTGGCCGCAAAGGCACCGCCAAAGCCACAACATTCCTCGCTCTCTCCCATCTCCCTAAGCGTAACCCCTTTCATCTTGGCCAGCAGTTGGCGCGGCTGCTGTTTGATGCCCAGCTTGCGCAGCCCCTTGCAGGAATCGTGATAGGTGATACTGCCGTGAAAGTCTCCCGGCACCTCGTTTACCTTCAGCACATCGACCAGAAAGCTGGTCAACTCAAAAGTACGCTTCGACAAGTCGGCCGCTTTTTCAGCCCATTCCGGCTCGCCCGCCAGCAATTCCGGATAGGCGTTCTTGATATGCTCGGCGCAGGAAGCGGAAGGCAGCACCACATACTCGAATCCGGCCAGATCGCTGATGTTTTTCTTTGCCAGCGCGCGCGCCGCATCGGCCTCGCCCGCACTCCACGCCGGCTGGCCGCAGCAGGTCTGATCCTCCGGCACCACCACATCGCATCCGGCTGCTTCCAGCAACCGCATTGTGGCAAACCCAATGGAAGGCCGCATGACATCGACCAGACAGGTCACAAACAGGGCAACGCGCATGACAACTTTCCCGAGACATGATGGGCGGCATCCTACCTCCCTTTCCCTCCACGTGGAAGCGACCGCCACTGACCCCGCGAGCGTGGTCGTGCCAGCCAACGCTTGAATTCACAGGCGATGCGCGTTTCGGGGAGAAATATAATCCGTGTCCCCTATTATTTTTGGGAACCTACCATTTCTGCACGAACACGACGCGCCGGTTCTTGAGAATACTGGCGTTTCTGTACTGTTCCTTGATCTGCGCCGGTTGTGACCAGTTGGCCGAATTGGTCTGGAGCGTGGGTAGCACGCTGCCCACAATTGCCGCCAATAGTGATTTGACATTTCTCCAGTATATCAACCCGGCAGATTTCTGGTGCCGCTTTCGTGCCAGCCCCATCCCCTTGCGGTAAAATTCGCCACTTTCGTCTTTGCTGGGGAAATCTCGTGCGGATCGTCTGTCTCGACCTCGAAGGGGTTCTGGTTCCGGAAATCTGGATCGAATTCGCCCAGCGTACCGGCATCCCCGAGCTGCGCCGCACCACCCGCGACGAGCCGGACTACGACAAGCTGATGCGCTACCGCCTCGCCATCCTGCAAGAACACAAGCTCGGCCTGCCCGATATCCAGAAAGTCATCACAGCCATGGGGCCGCTGCCCGGCGCCCGCGAATTCCTCGACCAGTTGCGTGAAGACTATCAGGTGCTCATTCTCTCCGATACCTATTATGAATTCGCCCACCCGCTGATGCGCCAGCTCGGCTGGCCGACGCTGTTCTGCCATTCGCTCGAGGTCGCAGCGGATGGCAAGGTCACCAACTACTGCCTGCGCCTGCCCAATCAGAAGCGTGAAACGGTCAAGCACCTGAAGGAACTCAATTTCAAGGTGGTCGCCGCCGGCGATTCCTACAACGACACCGCGATGCTGGCCGAAGCGCACGCCGGCATCCTGTTCCACCCCCCGGAAAACGTCATCCGCGAATTTCCGCAATTCCCGGTCACTCTGAATTACCCTGAAATGCGCGCCGAAATCGACCGCGCTTTTGCCAAACTCTAACGCCTTGGCTTTTACCCTTCACCCCTCCCCCTTCTCCCTTTACTCATAATGCACAGCCAGCACTTTTATACCCTGACGGCCTCCTGCCCGGATCAGGTCGGCATCATCGCCAAGGTTTCCGGGTTTATCGCCCAGCACGGTGGCTGGATTCTGGAATCGAGCTACCACGCCGATGCCTTGACCGGCCGCTACTTCATGCGCATCGAGATCAAGGCCGATTCATTGCCCTTCCTGCTCGCCGAATTCCGCGAGCGCTTTGGCAGCGCCGTTGCCGAGCCCTTGCAGATGACCTGGCGTATCACCGACAGCGCCGTCAAAAAACGGGTGGTCATCCTCGTCTCCAAGCAGGAACATTGCCTCTACGACCTGCTGGCGCGCTGGCAGGCCAAGGAAATGGATATCGAAATACCCTGCGTCATTTCCAACCACGATACCTTTCGCGGTTTTGTCGAATGGCACGGCATCCCCTTCCACCATGTGCCGGTCAAAGCCGACCGCAAGGAGGCGGCATACGCCGAAATTCAGCGCATTTTCGACGAGGTGCGCGGCGACTGCATGGTGTTGGCCCGCTACATGCAGATTCTGCCGCCCGCCCTGTGTGAAGCGAACCCGGGCCGCATCATCAACATCCACCATTCCTTCCTACCCTCGTTTGCCGGCGCCAAGCCCTACCATCAGGCCTACGCACGCGGCGTCAAGCTGATCGGCGCCACCTGCCACTACGTCACTTCGGAACTCGATGCCGGCCCCATCATCGAGCAGGATGTCATCCGCATCGATCATTCCGACAACCCCGAGGACATGGTGCGCTACGGCAAGGACATCGAGAAAACCGTGCTGGCCCGTGGCCTGCGCTATCACCTGGAAGACCGCGTTCTGGTGCATGGCAACAAAACTGTGGTGTTTCGCTGAGCCCTCTTTCTCCCGACGACAACGCATCGGAAAGGAAAAGCATGAAATACGATTACGACCTGATCTGTGTCGGCCTCGGCCCAGCCGGCATGGCGGTTTCGATCATGGCCGCCGAAATGGGGCTGTCCGTCTGCGCCATCGAGAAACACAAGGTGGGCGGCGAGTGCATGAATGTCGGCTGCATCCCGAGCAAGGCCTTGTTGCGGATGGCCCAAACCCGGCAGGCAGCGCGCCTGTTTGAAGCCATGGAACTCGAACCGGCACAGCTGCCCGGCGTCCGCGCCCCATTCGCGCGCATCCGCGCCCATCTGCAATACATCAACGACAAAAAGACGATGGGCATGTTCGCCAAGGTACAACTGATCCTCGGCGAAGGCGATGCCGTCTTTGTTGACCCGCATCAGGTCCGGGTCAATGAGCGGGTCTTTTCGGCCCGCCGCATCTTCATCTGCACCGGAACCCGCCCGGCGCTGCCGCCGATTCCCGGACTCGACACGGTGGAAGGCGTCCTCACCAACGAAAACATGTTCGCCCTCGACCAGGTGCCGGAAAGCCTCCTAATCATCGGCGGCGGCGCCATCGGAACCGAGATGGCGCAGGCTTTCTCGCGCCTGGGTTCACGGGTGGCGCTGGTGCATGCCGATCCGCACCTGATCCCGGCCGGCGACCCCGATGCCAGCGATTTGCTCCGTCAGATCTTTGAAGAGGAAGGCATCCAGGTTCTGAATGGACGCTGCATCAAGCAGATCACCCAAGCCGACGGCGAAATCCGGATCGAAACCCAGGAAGGCGACGAACTCCGTGGCGCGCGCCTGCTCGTGGCGGCTGGCCGGCAACCCGCCAGCGCCGCGCTGGAACTTGCCAACGCTGGCGTCAAGACAAACGCGCGTGGCTTTATCGAGGTCAACCGCCATCTGCAAACGAGCTGCCCGCACATCTACGCCGTCGGCGACTGCAACGGCCATGCCCTCTTCTCCCACGCCGCCATGCACCAGGGCATGATCGCCTTGATGAACAGCATGATGCCCTGGCCTTTCCGGAAGGACTTCCGCAAGTATCTTGTTCCCTGGACTGTTTTTTCCGACCCGCAAGTCTCGGCGGCCGGCAAGACCGAAGCAATGCTGAAGAAGGAAGGCATTCCCTTCGAAACCGTCCGCATCAACTATGGCGATTACGGCGCCGCCATCGCCGAAAACGTCCCCACCGGATTTCTCAAGGCCTTTGTCAGCGCCTCGGGGAAAATCCACGGCGTCGTCATTGTCGGCGAAGGTTCCGGCGAAATGATCAACGAGTGGGCGCTGGCCATCCAGAAGGGGCTGCGCATGCACGACATCCTCTTCTTGCAGCATTCCTTCCCGACCATGGGATTCCTGACCAAGCGCACCAGCGAATCCTGGATGATGAACCGGATGAAGTCGGAACGGCTCAAACGCCTGTGCCAATTCTTCTTCCGGCGGTAGTTACAGCGGCCAAAGCCAATGTCGAGCGCGTTCCGGGCCACAACAATACCGGAACGCGCAACACCAGCAGTCCACGTCCTGGCTCATGGCAACAAGACGGTCGTTTTCCGATAATCGGAAAACCCTTTTTCAGATGCTTTCGGCCGCTTTCCCGGCAGGTGCCACAAGGGGCAAAGACAGAATAAAAGCGGTGCCAACCCCGACCTCGCTTTCGACCTCAATGTTGCCACCCAGGGGGCCAGTGACGGCGTTGTAAACGACACTCAGCCCCAGGCCGCTACCGCCCTGTCCGAGCTTGGTCGTAAAAAATGGGTCGAAAAGCTTGGGAATATGTTCTGGCGGTATGCCCATGCCGTCGTCACGCACGGTGATTCTGACCCGATCCGCACCGCACCGTAATCCTTCCACGGTGATCTTGCCATACGGCCTGTCCTCGAAACCGTGAAGAATGGAATTGCTGATCAGATTGGTCAGAATCTGGCCCAGCGGGCCGGGGAAACTGTCCATGACAATACTTTCCGGGATATCGATTTCGACCGCATAGGGCGTTTTCTTCAATGTCGGGCCGAGTGTGACCATCAGTTCGTTGACCATGGCGTCGAGATTGAAGCACCGCCGTTCCGAACTGCTCTGGTCGACCGCAACCTGCTTGAAGCTGCTGACCAGTTCGGCGACCCGTTGCAGATTGCGAATAACCAAATCACAGGCGTTGCTGGTATGACTGATATAATCTTCCAGCGTCGAGCGCTTGAGGCCAATCTGCAAGTCATGGGCTATTTCTTCAGTCTCATGCTGCAAGGTACTCTCAACCATCAAGCAATTGCCGATCGGCGTATTCAATTCGTGCGCCACACCGGCGACAAGCGAACCGAGCGCAGCCAGTTTTTCGCTGCGCAGCAGTTCATTTTGCGCCTTCTTCAGGTGATCCAGCGTCATCAAAAGCTCATCGTTGGTATGCTGGATTTCTTCTTCCATGCGTTTCAGTGTCGAGATGTCCAGAAAAACGCTGACATAGCCACCCGACGGAAGCGGATTCAATCGCACATCGAGGATGGTGCCACTCGGCATATGATGCTCGGCGAATATGGATTCCCGCGCCTGGAAAGGCTCGAGGGCTTTCCGGGTCAGTTCTTCCGGATCTCCCGGGCCATAATCGCCACGTGCCGCAAGAAGATAATACATATCCGCTATGGGCAGACCAGACTGGATGGTGCCTGGCGCAAGTTCCCAAAGCGACTCGGTGTTCGGAGTCCATAATTTGTAGCGGAGGTTTTCGTCCCAGATAATCATGCCGCCGGCCATGTTCTCGACACCGTCCTTCAGCAGCGTCGTCTTCTCGGCCAGTTCCGCTTCAAGGTGTTTCTTTTCAGTAATATCCTGGAAGACGCTGACGATGCCACCCGTAGGAATGGGGCCGCGTCGCACTTCGAGGATCATGCCACTGGGTAAAGACCGCTCCCGATAGATGGATTTTTTATCCAGCAAGGGTTGAAGCTCGCTTTGTACCAGCGTGTTGATGTCGCCCGGGCCAAAATCGCCGCGTTCGGCAAAAAAGTGCAGCACCTCCGAATAAGGTCTTCCGTTAAACAAAAAGCCCGGTGGAAGGTCAAACCATTCCTCTACCCGTTTCGTCCAGACCAGATACCGCAACTCCTCGTCGAGCAGGACCATGCCACCCGGCATCGACTGGACCGCCGCATTGAGGAATTCCGTCACCTTTTTGAGTTCGGTCTCGCCACGCTTTCTTTCGGTAATATCCTGAAAAACGCTGACAATGGCGCCGGAAGGCAGGGGCCGACGCCAGACTTCCAGGATGGTGCCATTGGGTATCTTGCGCTCGCCATGCACCACCTGGCGCTCGCGTACCGGCCGGATTTGCTGTTCAACCAGCGTTTCAATGTCGCCTGGCCCGAAATCGCCACGCTCGGCAAAGTAGCGCAGCACCTCTTCATACGTCAGGCCGACCCGGATCATTTCCGGCGGCAAATCAAAAAAGGCGCCGACATTGTGTGAAAACAGGGTGTAGCGCAAATCCTGGTCAAAGACGGCCATGCCGCCGGGCATGTGATCGATCGCAGCCTGCAACAGTTCCGATTTCTGGGACAGTTCAGCCTCGATGCGCTTTCTTTCAGTGATGTCCTGAAAAACGCTGACGACAGCACCGGAAGGCAGAGGGCGACGCCAGACCTCCAGGATGGTGCCATTGGGTATCTTGCGCTCGCTATGTACGATCGTGCGCTCGCGTACCGGCCGGATTTGCTGTTCAACCAGCGTTTCAATGTCGCCCGGCCCGAAATCGCCACGCTCGGCAAAGTAGCGCAGCACCTCTTCATACGTCAGACCGACCCGGATCATTTCCGGCGGCAAATCAAAAAAGGCGCCGACATTGTGTGAAAACAGGGTGTAATGCAAATCCTGGTCAAAGACGACCATGCCGCCGGGCATGTGGTCGATGGCGGCCTGCAGCAGTTCCGATTTGTGCGACAGTTCGGCCTCGATGCGCTTTCTCTCGGTGATGTCTTCAACGAGCCAGATTGCGCCTTTTGACCAATCACCGGTATCGATCAGCGAACCGGACAATGCCACCCGAAGACAATGGCCATCCTTGTGCCGGAACTGATGTTCGCCGCGATAACGGACACCGGTGCGAATCATTCCGGCATAGGCATTGCCAACCTTCTGATGCTCAGCGTCCTCGGCATACAACTTTCGGGTGTCCTGTCCTTCCAATTCGCTACGTTCATACCCCAGCATTTCTGCCAGCGCCGGGTTGACGTGCTTCAGGATGCGACCGCCTGCCCCTCCGGGTACGACGGTGCAAATTCCGGTCGAAACATTCGACAGAATCAGCCCCAGTTCGACCGCTTGGGCTTCAAGTTCTCTATCGCGCTGTTTCCTGCCGGTAATGTCCGTATGAATGCAGACGTAGCGGCCCGCTTCCGATCGCGATGTCCTGGTCTCGTAATATCGGCCATCGGCAAGACAGCACTCCATTAGCCGGGGTGAATCCATCCGGGAAATTGATGCAAGCGTATCGCCTACGAATTGATCGACGTCGGCCACTGGGCCATACCCCCCCCGTTCGGCCAAAAAGCGCAGCGCCAGACCGAATGCGGCGCCCTTTTGCAGCAGCTCGGCAGGTAAATTGAAGATTTCTCGATAACGCTGGTTGCAAGCCACCAGCAACAAGCGCTCATCGTAGATGGATACGCCGAAACCGCCTTGCTGCATAACCTCCTGCATCAGGACAAAACTGAGGTCGCCATCAGAGGAATCTTCAGTCCGCATTTTCCTATCTCAATCACAGCTTTCCGATATGGATCACCAACTCCTTGCCCTCCGGCAGATCGCTGTAACCGATGGTGCGCTTTTCAGCGTCCCATTTTGCTTTATCGCCGGTATGGGGATGGATCAACTTGGCATTCTCGATGGCTTTGCCAATGGCCTCCGGCTGGCTGGTCCCCGATTTGAGCAGGTCGAGCTGGAAGGCCACCAGAGCACGCATCGCCAGTAGATTGTCGCGCCGCAGGAAGTAGCGGCCAAAATCAGGCATGGCGATTCTGTTCAGGATATGGCCCACCGGGTTGCGCACGGCAAAGGGAATTTGTTCGTTGTTGTCCCCAAGAAGTTTCCGGTACTCCGCCAGTTGCCGGCGGTATTCGTCGCCGCTTTTATCATCGGCATCCATCAGGACCTTTTGCCATTGATAAATCTGGTTGATGGTCGCTTTCGGCAGATAGAAGGGCCGGAGCAGCAATTCCGGAAATTGACCGGAATAGAAGTCAATGGGAACCACCTTCAAATGAAGCAGCGATCGGGAAATCACGCGCACTTCAGAACGCATCGCCGGTTTCAGGCTGGCGGCATCAGCCGGAAACGGCGCCAACAGCATGGCAATCTTTTCGGCCCTGGCCTTGGCGGGCTGTGGATGGTGCGCCAGATATTGGCTGAGCAACTGATAGCGCGTCAGCAGATTGTTTTGCGCCACCAGCGTTTCGATCAGGGTATGGGCGCCTTGTATCTGCCGCGTATGGAAAGCGATTTCACGTCCCAGGTCGGCCAATGCCTCATCTTGCTCGCCCTTTTCCGCCTTCAACGCAAAACGGGTGGCCGCCAGGGGCGTCCACAACGTAAAGTGGTTGTTGATCATCGCTGAATGAAGAGAAGCCTGCGGACGCCAGGCCTCCTGATAGGCCGCGAAACGAAGCGCCTCATCGCCCCGCGCCAGCGTCACCCGCCCTTGTTGCATGGCTTCCTCGGCCGCTTTCGGATCAGCCGCCACGGCCTGCAGGCAGGTCTCGATCTTGTGACAGGGAATTTTGTCGCGTTTCAGGGTTTCCTGCCGCTTGCTTTTGTATAGGGAAAGTTCGACGGCCTTCTGGGTCTCAAGGGCTTTTTTATCGGTAGCCAGAACCTCCTGGAAGAGGCGTTCGCCCCAGGCCTGCGGCGCTTCATTTTCCGGCCCGGCCATGCCGATCCAGGCGAAGTAGCCGTTCTCGCCTTTGGCGATCTGTGCCGGTTTCTCGTCGAGGATGGCCTGGATTTCGGGATTGAGGTCATCGTCAATGAAATTGACGATGACCAGAATCAACAAGACAACAAAAACCAAGGCAAAAAGCCACCCCATGATGGACAGAAGGACGGAGCGCAGCTTCATCATCGGTTTCTCCCAGAGTCGTTTCCCAGGCAGAGCACGGCTTCAGCTCCGCCTTGCGGGTGATTGTCCAAACGGATGCTGCCACCGTGCAACGCGGCCACTTCCCGCACGAGCAGCCTATTTCAGCGCCGCTGCCATCCTGGCCACCTCTTCCAGCATTTTGGCACGGTTTTCCGGCGTCGTCGTCGGCACCTCGCCAAAGTAACGATGGCCCAGAACCTCCATGGCGCAGAACCTGAAAATACCATCGTCGATGGTCTGTCCCATGCTCTGGAACATGCCGTTCCCGGCATAGTATGGCTCGGGCGCGCCCTGCGTGCTGATCACCATGACTTTCTTGCCCTGGAGCAGGCCTCGCGGCCCATTGGCGTCGTAGACATAGGCAAAGCCGTGCGAAAACACCCGGTCGATATAGCCCTTGGTCACCGCCGGCATCGAGGCCCACCACACCGGATAAATGAAGGTCATAATGTCGGCCCAGCGGACCTGCTCCTGCTCGGCTTTGACATCATCGGTCACCCCACCCTGATGCAGCGCTTCAAAATCGGCCGCCTTGAGCATGGGGTCAAATTTCAGCGCGTACAAATCGCGGACAACGACCTCATCGCCCTTGGCCTGCAGCGCCTTGGTCAGGGTATCGAGAATACCGTGATTGAAACTGAGCGGATTGGGATGGGAATAAACAATCAATTGCTTCATGGCGTCATCCTTAAAAAAAGTGCGTCCAGTGCGAGTATCGCTCATTTTGTTGTAGGCAGACCAGCCCGATCCGGAACGGCGACAAAAAAGGGCGCCCGCAGGCGCCCGAGAAAGGAAGAGACTGAGGTAAAACTAGTGGTGGTAGGCCGATTCGCCGTGCGCGGTCAGGTCGAGACCTTCGCGCTCCTCTTCTTCCGGCACGCGCAGACCAATCACCAGATCGACCAGTTTGTAAGCGATGAAGGAAACCACGCCAGACCAGACGATGGCCGTGCCCACACCCCAGAATTGGCTGACCAGTTGCGTACCCATGTCGAAGTCGCCGACCTTGTTGGCCACATAGTCATAGACGCCGGTGCCGCCAAGTTCGGGAGAAACAAAGATGCCGGTCAAAATGGCGCCAAGGATGCCGCCGACGCCATGCACGCCAAACACATCGAGCGAATCATCGACGCGCAGCAGCTTCTTCAGTCCGGTGACTCCCCACAGACAGACCACGCCGGCCAGCAGGCCAATGACGATGGCACCGACGACACCGACAAAACCGGCGGCTGGCGTCACTGCGACCAGACCAGCCACCGCGCCGGACGCTGCACCCAGCATGGAAGGCTTGCCCTTCAACACCCACTCCGCTGCCATCCAGGACAGCGTTGCACAAGCGGCGGCCACCCAGGTATTGACCATCGCCAGAGCGGCGCCCCCACTGGCTTCCAGCGCTGAACCGGCGTTGAACCCAAACCAGCCGAACCACAGGAGCGATGCGCCAATCATGGTAAAGGTCAGGCTGTGCGGTGCCATCGAGACATTGCCCAGGCCCGTGCGCTTGCCAACCAGGTAGGCACCGATCAAACCGGCAATGGCGGCGTTGATATGCACCACGGTACCGCCGGCGAAATCGAGCGCGCCCTTCTGGAACAGGAAACCCGCTGTCTTGCCCGCCGCTTCTGCCGCTGCTGCGCTGGTGTAGGCATCCGGACCCGCCCAATACCAGACCATGTGCGCCATCGGGATGTAGGAGAAAATGAACCAGATCACCGTAAAGAGCAGCACCGCCGAGAACTTGATGCGTTCGGCAAAGGAGCCAACGATCAGGCCGCAGGTAATGGCGGCAAAAGCGCCCTGGAAGATGACAAAGATCAGCTCGGAAATGACCACGCCCTTGGAGAAAGTGGCCCCCACGGATTCAGGTGTGATGCCCTTCAGGAAGATTTTGTCGAAAGTCCCGAAAAAGCTGCCGCCCTCAGTAAAGGCTAGAGAGTAGCCAAAGACCACCCAGAGCACCGTGACCAGGGAAAAGATCACGAAGACCTGCATGAGCACCGAGAGCATGTTCTTGGTGCGCACCAGGCCACCATAGAACAAAGCCAGCCCAGGTATCGACATGAGGATGACAAAAGCCGCACACACCATGATCCAGGCGTTGTCCCCCTTGTTCGGCACTGCTGCCGGAGCTGCCGCAGCAGCTGGAGCTGGCGTTGCCGCCTCGGCCGCCGGCGCAGCAGCAGCCGTCGAAGCAGGCGCCGTGACAGCCGATGTCGCCACCGGCGCGGCGGAACTGGCTTCTTCCGCCCAGGCCGGCATCGTACAGATCAAAGAGCCCAGCAGGGCCAATACGGTAAATAAGCGTTTCATAATGTTCACCCCTTTTTTAAAGAGCGTCACTACCGGTTTCGCCGGTACGAATACGCACAACCTGTTCCAGGTCAAAGATAAAAATCTTGCCGTCGCCGATCTTGCCGGTGGCAGCGGATTTCTCGATGGTCTCGATCACCTGCTCGACCAGGTCGGCCCTGATGGCCACTTCCACCTTGATCTTGGGCAGAAAATCAACCACGTACTCGGCGCCGCGATACAGCTCGGTGTGGCCTTTCTGACGGCCGAATCCCTTCACTTCGGTGACCGTAATCCCCTGCACACCGATGGCAGACAGGGCTTCACGCACTTCATCCAGCTTGAAAGGCTTGATGATAGCGGTAACAAATTTCATAACGTTCTCCTTCAAATGGGTATATCAAAATATGCGCTTCGCGCCGGTGTTCAAAAGGTCTTACTGAAGGTCAGGGTAATACGATCATCGCTGACATTTTTCCGGTCGGGGGCGGTTCCCCAGCAATACGGCTGCGCCAGCGCACAGTTGCCCTTGGCATTGGTTCCGGTATAGGCCAGCGCCAGCGTGCCAAATCCAAGGTCCTTGCTCACTCCCAGCTTCCAATCGGTGTAGGAGGCATTCCTGTCAATCCCAGCAGCATCGGCAAAATGAGCTCTCCTGATTTTCTGATGTCCGACATGGCCGGTCACGCCCCAGCCATCGCCCAAATCGAAGTTGAGTGTCAGGTCGATGTAGCCGGACCCCTTGCTGCGCTCGTTCGGCGCCGACTCCCAGGCGAACAGGTTTTTGGACACCGCGTGGCTGTATTTAAGCATCAGGAATTTCCAGCTCAGGCCGGCATAGATTTCTGTTGAATTCGGCGTCGGCAGGCCGGCCACCTGGTTTCCGGGATAGTGGTAGTGGACGGCACCGAGATCCAGGGTCGTATCCGCGCCCAGCGCCCACTTGTAGCCGCCGTACACATCAAGCTCCATGCTGCTGTTGTTCATTAGTCCGGTTTCCCTGACCCAACTGACATTGGATGCCCAAACGCCCAGGTAAACACCGCTGGTATGGGCGTAGTCGAGTCCACCCTGCAGAGCGGGCTGGTGTTGCGTCTGGCTGATTCCCCGGAAGACATAATCTGAGGCCAGCGTGATATTGCCGCTGAAGCTGTGCGGACTCACCGGTGCAGCAGTCTGGGCCAGTGCCGGTGCGGCAAAGGCAGTTGTCAGCGCAAGCGTGGCAAAGGTTTTTTTCATTTCATTTCTCCAAAAAAGCAATCGGGCGTAAAGTGCAAAGCATCAGTCGTGCCAGATTGTTTTATCTTTTTAAATCAACAAGCTAATAAACAATGACTCAGATAGGATGCATTCGGCGCACCGCCGTAGTGCAACGCAACATGGTGGCGCACCAGCACCGCTCAGGACAAACTGCATAAATGCCTGTGCTAACATCGCCCCCAAAAGGAGACCACGAAATGATCGATCCCAAGATGCTCGACGAATTCACTGCCAAAATCAGCGCCTTCATCGCCGCCAGTCCGGCCAAGGACCTGGAAAAGAACATCCGGGCCATGCTGGGCGTCCTCTTCGCCAATCTTAACCTGGTCACCCAGGAGCAATTCGATGTCCAGACGGAAGTCCTGGTGCGCACCCAGGAACGATTGAAGGCGCTGGAAGCCCGCGTCGAGGCGCTGGAACGCGCGGGAAAAGAAGCCTAACGGGCAAGGCTTTGACAAAATTACGGATCGTGAAAGCCGTGCCCGTTTCCCTCTCCCCCGCCCCCTCTCCCGCAGGCGGGCGAGGGGAGGTTTATGAGCCGCCTCAGCGGCTTTCAAGCTAAGCGCCGATGGCTCTGGCCATCGTCCACAGCCGGGCGCTGGACGGCACCCAGGCGCCTCCCGTGACGGTGGAAGTCCATCTTGCCGGCGGTCTGCCCTCCGTCACTCTGGTTGGGCTGCCGGACACCGAGGTCAAGGAGGCGCGCGACCGGGTGCGGGCGGCGCTCGTTAATTCCGGCTTTGAGTTTCCGCAAAAGCGCATCACGGTCAATCTGGCGCCCGCCGACCTACCCAAGGAATCCGGCCGTTTCGACCTGCCCATCGCCCTCGGCATCCTGGCCGCCAGCGGGCAGATTCCGGCCAAGACACTGGCAGAATTCGAATTCGCCGGCGAACTCTCCCTTTCCGGCGAATTGCGCGCCATTCGCGGTGCCCTGGCCATGGCGCTCTCCAGCGCCGACGCCGGACGCGCCTTCGTCCTGCCCCGCATGAGCGCCCGCGAAGCTGCGCTGGCGGGAAATGTCGGCATCTACGGCGCAGACTCGCTACTCGAAGTTTGCGCCCATCTTTGCGGCCGGACGCAACTCACCGAGGAAAAGCCGGAGGCAGCGCAGATGCAGCCTTTTGGCCCCGATCTTTGCGATGTGCGGGGTCAGGCGCAGGCCAAGCGCGCCCTCGAAATCGCCGCCGCCGGCGAGCATTCGCTCCTAATGATGGGACCGCCGGGAACCGGAAAATCAATGCTGGCGATGCGCCTGCCGGGGATCATGCCGCAACTTGAACTGACGGCGGCGCGGCAGTCGGCGGCAGTCTTGTCGCTGGCCGGTCAGTTCACGCCGGAAAAATTCGGCCAGCGTCCTTTCCGCGCCCCACACCACACCGCCTCCGCCGTCGCGCTGGTGGGTGGTGGCAACCCACCACGTCCGGGCGAAATTTCGTTGGCGCATCATGGCGTTCTTTTTTTGGATGAACTACCGGAATTTGACCGCAAGGTGCTCGAAGCCCTGCGCGAACCGCTGGAATCCGGCAGCATCCACATCGCCCGCGCCGCCCGCCACGCCATTTTCCCCGCCCGCTTCCAACTCGTTGCCGCCATGAACCCCTGCCCCTGCGGCTTTCACGGCGATGCTTCCGGACGCTGCCGCTGCACGCCCGATCAGGTGGCGCGCTATCGTAGCCGGCTATCGGGACCCTTCATCGACCGCATTGATCTGCTTGTTGAGGTTCCCTTGGTCGCACCCGAAACTTTGCAACAGGCCGCCGATGGCGAAACGTCCGAAGTCGTGCGTCAGCGCGTGACAGCAGCCCAGACAAAGCAGAGAGCGCGACAAGGCAAAAGCAACGCCGCCCTCACCGCCCGCGAAATCCACCAATACTGCCAGCCGGACGCTGCCGGTTCGGCACTATTGAACCAGATTGCCACCCGCTTGGGGTTTTCAGCGCGCGCCTTACACCGCGTGCTGCGCGTTGCCCGCAGCATCGCCGATCTCGCCGACAGCGCCGGTATCCAGTCGACGCATATTGCCGAAGCCGCGCAATACCGGCGGTTGGCCAGACCGACCTAAGAGGAATACCTTGATGAAAATCGAACCTGGCCCCTTATTTCCTTGAAAGCGTAGTCTATCCTTTATTATTGATGCTCAACTTTATTATTGGGCCTTATGAAACGACCGTCGACCGCCTCTGATCACCTTGAATGGGAGTCGCTTGTTGGGCGCGCCCTTCTTAGGTTCGGAGACATCGAGTACGTCTCCGTTCGGTGCTTGGATGTGATACCGGGCGAGAGAGTTTTCGCTTCCACGGCGGGCCTGGATTTCTCACGCAGAGTTGACGTCCTTCTCGAGATCCTAGACAACCGGAAGGAGTTGGCCCCACCGCTATCTCGGCTACGGTACGGGTTCAAGCGCGCCAAGGAACTTGCCAAAACGAGAAACCTAATAGCCCACAACCCCTTAATGTTGAACCTATACGTCAATCCTGAGACGCAGGAGTCGAAAGCAATTTATCGGATTGACTCCGCTCGCTCGGGGAAGCATTCGATAACGCTAGATGAGTTAAAGGAATTCTCTGCCGAAGTAGATGATCTCGCCGCCACGATCTGGTTGGAGTTTGGGAATGTTGCTGGAGATGATGGCCAAATATGGAAAGAGTTCACTTACATCTCGGAGCCGTGATGCCCAACCCGCCGCGCCAGAGGGACGCTCCGCCGGAAATAATAGGGGACACCCACGGTTTTCGTTGGTCGATTGTGCTGAAAACCGGCTCAAATCATAAAAACACGCAGTAAGGAAAACCTACATGAAAGAAAGCCTTGCCATTCTGCCCTGCCTGCTGCTTGCCCTCGCCCTGCCTCTGGAGGTGTTTGCCATGCCCCCCAAAACCAAAGCGCCCGAAACCTGCAATCAGAAGCTGCTGATCACGCGCGCCGATTGCCCCTGGGTCGGCATGACCGAAACCTACGAACGTGAACAGGCCAACAAATTGGTCAAGGCAAGCCCCATTGAAAAGCACCACACCCCCTTCCCTGCCCTTGCCAGCTTCGACCAGAAAAACATTCTGCTGGCCAAAAACGACCAAAGCAAAACGGTGCAAATCAACCAGAACTATTTCAGCGACCTGCGCCGGGGTGACGCGACGCGGCTGGCCAAGAATGCCGAGCACGCCATTGGCACTTTCCGCGATCTCGCCTTCAAACGCCTGTCGCCGGCCAAACTGGTCGAATTCCTGCTGCTGGCGCAAATCGTCGAAACCTACTGGCATCTGGAAGCCGATCTCTGCCTGACCGGCGAAGAAGACAAGGACGACAGCTACCGCGCCGATTTTCGCGGCATGCACCGCTATTGCACCAACCGCTGCGAGGAGGAAGCCTTCGCCTTCTCGATCCGCATCGACAAGAAGACCGGCGCCATGACGCTGATCGGCCGGTAGCCTCTCCGGCACTGCAATTCCGCCCCCTGGAGAACACGGGGCCTGACAGCCCTCGCAATGACGGGCGCTTACTGCGACGGAAGTATTAGACGTTGAACAGGAAATTCAAAACGTCGCCGTCCTTGACGACGTAGTCCTTGCCTTCGGAACGCATCTTGCCGGCTTCCTTGGCGCCAACTTCACCCTTGCAGGCAATGAAGTCGTCGTAGGCAATGGTCTGAGCCCGGATAAAACCGCGCTCGAAATCGGTGTGGATGACGCCAGCAGCCTGCGGCGCCGTATCGCCTTGATGGATGGTCCAGGCCCGTACTTCCTTGACCCCGGCGGTGAAATAGGTCTGCAGACCGAGCAGTTTGTAGCCGGCGTGGATCAGCCGATCCAGGCCGGGTTCGCTCAATCCGAGATCGGCCAGGAACATCTGCTTTTCCTCGTCGTCCAGATCGCCGATTTCAGCTTCAATGGCGGCGCAGACAGCGACGATTTCGGCCTTGCTGGTTACAGCATGCGCCTTGACGGCATCGAGATGAGGATTGTTCTCGAAACCGTCCTCCGCCACATTGGCAGCATACAGAACGGGCTTGGCCGTAATCAGGCAGAAGGGCTTCAGGTTGGCCCATTCTTCCTTCGAAAGATCGAGGGCGCGTACCGGCTTAGCCTCGTTAAGTTGAGCAAAGCATTTTTCCAGCACGGCAACCAGGAGCTTGGCTTCCTTGTCGCCGGCGCTGGCGGGCTTGCGGTACCGGTTGAGCGCCTTTTCCACCGTCGCCATGTCGGCCAGCGCCAACTCGGTGTCGATGATTTCAATGTCGGAGATCGGGTCGATGCGGCCGCCGACATGCACGATATTGTCGTTGGCAAAGCAGCGCACGACATGGACGATGGCATCCGTTTCGCGGATGTTGGCCAGAAACTGGTTGCCCAGCCCTTCTCCTTTGGAAGCGCCCGCCACCAGCCCAGCAATATCGACGAATTCGACCGTGGCCGGTACAACGCGCTGCGGCTTGACGATTTCGGCCAGCGCTTTCAGGCGCGGGTCCGGTACTTCAACGATGCCGACATTGGGCTCGATGGTACAGAAGGGATAGTTGTCGGCAGAAATGCCGGCCTTGGTCAGGGCATTGAAGAGGGTCGATTTGCCGACATTGGGCAGGCCAACGATGCCGCATTTGAGACTCATGGGTTTTCCTGAATTTTGGGGTGTAACTGTTGCTGGGCGGCGGCGTAATCGCCGACGGCTAACTGCGGCCAGACGGCAAGGCAGCGGTCGAGCGCACGTTCGATTTCCGGCAATTCTTCCTTCCGGGGCGGATGCAGGACGAAATCGGCAACGGGCTGTACCAATCCAAGTTCGCGCGGGTGGCCAATCCCCAGGCGCAAGCGCCAAAACTCCGGCGTGCCTAACCTGGACTGAATATCCCTCAGCCCGTTGTGGCCACCATTACCACCACCCTGCTTGATGCGGATGCTGCCCGGAACAAGATCGAGATCATCGTGCACGATCAGGATTTCATCCGGCAAAATCTTGTAAAACTGCGCCAGCGCCAAAACCGACTGGCCGGAGCGATTCATGTAGGTCGTCGGCTCAAGCAGCCAAAGTTCTCCGGCACGGCCGGCGCGCCCGAAAAACTTGCCCTGCGGCAGCAGGCTGACGTTGAGCTTCTGTGCCAACTGGTCGACAAACCAGAAGCCGAGATTATGGCGCGTCGCCTCATATTCCGGGCCGGGATTGCCAAGGCCGACGACAAGACGTGGAGAGGTCATAGGTCAGAAAAAAGCCGCCCCAAAGGGTGGCGGCTTTTTCAAGAGACCAAGGCAATCAGGCAGCAGCAGCGGGCGCGGCAGTGTCCTCACCGCCTTCCTCAGTGGTTTGTTCTTCTTCCTCCGACCCGCCACCCCTGCCAACGACGGTGACCACGATCGGATCGTCGCTGCCGTGCGCGACCACCTTGACACCCTTGGGCAAGGTCAGTCCGGAGACGTGAATGTTCTGGCCGATATTCAGCGTCGACAAATCGACCTCGATGAAGCTGGGCAGATCGGCCGGCAGACAAGCAATGTCAATTTCGGTCATGATGTGGTTGGCCATACCACCGGAAACCTTGACCCCCGGGGCGATGTCGGCGTTGATGAAGTGCAGCGGCACCTTGATGTGCAGCTCATGGGTCGCATCGACGCGCTGAAAATCGATATGCAGAACCAACGGCTTGTACGGGTGGAACTGCACATCGCGCAGCAGCACCTGTTGTTTTTTGCCGTCGACCGCCAGATCAAGAACGGAAGAGCGAAAGGCTTCTTTTCTGAGGTTGAGCAGCAACTGATTGTGGTCAAGTTCGATAGACTGCGGTGCCTCGCTGCCTCCATAAACGATGCCAGGAACTTTGCTGGCACGGCGGAGACGGCGGCTCGCACCCCTTCCCTGCTGAACGCGCTGTTGCGCAGTGATTTCAAATTGCATGGTGACTCCTAAAGTTTCCGGCCCGCGACCAGACCGGAGGTTGAAAAAAATCAGTCGATAAAAAGCGAGGAAACCGAGTCTTCGCTGCTGATGCGGCGGATGATCTCGGCCAGAATCTTGGCCACAGAAAGTTGCCGGATGCGCGGTGAAGATTCGGCATCGCTGCGCAGGGGAATGGTATCGGTCACCACCAGGGCATCGAGATCGGAAGAATTGAGCCGCTCGACGGCGGCTCCGGAAAGCACCGGATGCGTGCAGTAGGCATAGACCTGCCGGGCGCCATGCTGCTTGAGCGCAGTGGCCGCCTTGCACAAGGTGCCCGCTGTGTCGACCATGTCGTCCATGATGATGCAGGTGCGGCCCGAAACCTCGCCGATGATGTTCATCACTTCGGTGTCGTTGGCCTTGGGACGGCGCTTGTCGATGATGGCCAGATCGCACTCCAGACGCTTGGCCAGCGACCGCGCACGCAGGACGCCGCCATGATCGGGCGAAACCACGATGATGTTTTCGTAATGCTGCTTGCGGATATCGTCCAGCAGAATCGGCATGGCGTAGACGTTATCGACCGGAATGTCGAAAAAGCCCTGGATCTGCTCGGCGTGCAAATCCATGGTCAGGACGCGGTCGACGCCAGCGGCCACCAGCATGTTGGCCACCAGTTTGGCGGCAATCGGCACGCGCAAGGAACGCGAGCGCCGATCCTGGCGGGCATAGCCAAAATAGGGGATGGCTGCCGTGATGCGCCCGGCCGAGGCCCGTTTCAGGGCATCGACCATAATCAGCAATTCCATCAGGTTATCGTTGGTCGGCGTGCAGGTCGATTGCAGGACGAACACGTCGTTGCCGCGCACATGCTCCTGCACCTCGACGCTCACTTCACCATCGGAAAAGCGGCCGACATCGGCACGCCCGATTTCGATTCCCAATTCCTTCGCCACATCGGCAGCCAAACGCGGATTGGCATTGCCGGTAAAAATCATCAAGTTATCGTAGGCCATTCGGGCTTCCCTCCGCCTCTTCCCTGTAGGAGAACGGTCAAAGCAAAGCGGGCAGGCTGTTCAAACCTGCCCGAAAAATCTTTGGCTGGGGAAGAAGGATTCGAACCTTCGAATGCCGGAATCAAAATCCGGTGCCTTAACCTACTTGGCGACTCCCCAGTAGTTCCTCACAACGATCGGCTCGTTCGAGAGGGCCGAATGTTACCGAAAATAGGCATCAAAATCCATACCCCGCAGCGCTTTTTTCACCTCACTGCGCTTTCGAGATAAGAAATTACATGCACAGCGGATGAGCAGACAGTCCTTCGGCGATCCAGGCTGTAAGCCCTTCAGGAAGCTGCGCCAGAACAGCCTCGGCCGCGTCCGGCGTGGGAAACTCGGCAAAAACGCAGGCGCCGGAACCCGTCATGCGGGCCGGAGCCAATTGCCGCAGACAGGCCAGTGCTTCCGCCACCGGAGGGAAACGGCTGCAGGCCACCGCTTCCAGATCATTGCGGCCAAAACCGGAGCGCCAATCCGTTGCAGCGATGGCCGGCGTATCGCGCCTCAATTCGGGCGCGCCGAAGATCAGGGCAGTGGAAACCTGCACGGCCGGTTCGAACACCAGATACCAGGCCGGCGGCACCTCGACCGGCGTCAACTTCTCGCCCACGCCCTCGGCAAAGGCATTTTCGCCATTGATGAAAACAGGAACATCGGCACCGAGGCCCAGGCCGATTTCCTGCAGGCGCGACCGCGAAAAACCGATGCCCCAGAGCTGGTTAAGCGCCACCAGCACGGTGGCGGCGTCCGAACTGCCCCCCCCCAGCCCGCCTCCCATGGGCAAGCGCTTTTCCAGAACGATGTCGACGCCCTGGCGGCAGGCGCTGGCCGACTGCAGCAGGCGGGCCGCCCGCACGGTCAAGTCCTGTTCCGGCGGCACGCCCGGAATCGGCGTCAACAGGCAGATTTCACCGTCATCGCGCGGCGCAAAGCGCAGCAAATCGGAGCGGTCGATGAAGCGAAAAACGCTTTGCAGCAGGTGATAGCCGTCGGGACGACGCCCGACGACGTGCAGAAACAGGTTGAGCTTGGCCGGCGCCGGCCAGACGCTGTCCCAGCCGCGCCGCGTCAGGGATTGATCTGCCATTCTTCGATCCTCAACCGTAATTCGAATTCTCCCTCGCGCCGCACGGTCAGGCGCGACGGCAAGGCGCCCACAGCCTCATCCTCATAAGCGTAGCCGATCTCCCAGCCCGCATCAGTCAACTGGCTCGGGCGTCCCTGCGCATCGCGCAACAGGCTGCCGGCGCCACTAAAATGGCCCAGGAGCCATCGGGGTAATTGATCGACCGGCAACGGGTATGCCCAAAAACTTTTCAGTAATGTCGCCGCGTCCCGGGCCTGCCGTTCCTCGCCCGAGGCCAGACGCAGCCTTGCGCCGGAGGCCGTGCTGGACAATTCCGCCAGTCCCTGCCCGAGCGGGCCGGAAAACACGATGTGGTCGGATTCGCCGTCATGGCGCCAGATCAAACGCCCGCTCGCGCCCTGCCCCGGCTCCGTTTTTGACGGGTCAGGTTCAAGACGCAGGCTGAAACGGGCCTCGATCTGAAAGCTGCGGAGTTCTTCCCGCGCAAGCCCCTCGGGTGCGCGCAAAGGAGCGGCACAAGCCGTCAGCAACAAAATCAGGAGCAAAAGCAGGGCGCGCGCACTCATGGCTTCCCGCGAATTCAATCGCAACATCAGGGCTGAAATTTCTTGATCGTAGCCGAAAGCGCCTCATTGTCCGGGTATTGTTCGGCGGCGCTGCGCCAGATGGCCCGCGCCTCGTCCTGCCGCCCAAGCACCCACAGCACCTCGCCGATGTGGGCGGCAATTTCGGGGTCGGACCGGAGCTTGTAGGCGGCCTGGAGGAGTTGCAGTCCCTCCTCGATCTTGCCCTGGCGAAAGAGAACCCAGCCCAGACTGTCCATGATAAAGGGATTCTGCGGACTGAGATCGGAGGCCTTTTTGATGAGGTCGTAGGCTTCGTCCAGGCGGACATTCCGATCCGCCAGGGAATATCCCAAGGCATTCAGGGCGTGAGCGTCATCCGGTTTCAGGGCTATGAGGCGCCGCAGGCGGGCTTCAAACACTTCGATCCGGCCGAGGCGCTCGGCGGTCAATGCACTTTCGTACAACAGTTCGGGATCGTCCGGCGATTCGTTCAACAACCGGTCCAGCACCTCGAACGCTTCGCCGGAGCGCTTGCCCTCGCGCAGCACACTCGCCTCCGCCAAACCCAGACGCAAGCGCTCTTCCTTGGTCTGGGCCTTGCTTTGTCGCAGCATTGATAGCGCTTCATCGAAACGCCCCTGGCGGGTCAGAATCAAGGCGGCGCGGCCCTTGGCCCTCAGGTACTGATCGCCGGCGATCACCTGTTGATAATGCACCAACGCCGCCCCCATATTTTTTTCTTCTTCTTCGATTTCGCCCAGATAGTAATGCACCGTGCTCTTGTCCGGGAACGTACCGGAAAGCAGGCGCTCCAGTATCGCCCGGGCGCTTGTCCGGTCATCCTGCTGCAAGGCCAGCATGGCCGCCGGGAAAAGCGCCTCCGGACTATCGGGGTAATCTTCCAGAATGCGGCTGAACTGCGCGCGCGCCTGTTCGTAGGCTTTTTCGCCCAGCAGAAGACGGGCCAGCATCAGCCGCGCATCGGCTGCTTTGGGGTTGTCATCGACAAAACGGCGCAGGAAGGCGAGCGCCTCGGCCGGAGCAGTCTTGGCCAGCGCTCTGGCATGGACGAGGGCAGCCGGTTCCCAGTCGGGCCGCAGTTCGAGGGCCTTCAACGCCTCGTCCTGCGCCTGCTGCTGTTCGTCCGCCGCCAGAGCGGCAACCGCCATGGCATAGTGCGCCTCGGCCATTCCGGCATAAGGCGAAGCCACTTTGCGGACCAGCCGGCTGACCGCTGCCCGGTCCGGCTGCCGCGCCAGCATGCGGTTAAGATAAAGAAGGTGCTCGGCCAATCTCTCTTTATCCAGTTCCAGCATCAGCGCGATTTGCTGCGTCAACTCGTCCAGCCGGTTGAGCTGCACCAGGGCTGCCGTGATCGCCTGCTGGGCGCGGAAGGACTGCGGATCGTTCTGGCTCCACAACCGCGCCATTTCAAGCGCCAGCTCGAACAGGCGGCTGTCGGTGGCGATCTCGAAAGCACGCTGCAGGACGCGGGGGTCCTTGCTGCGCCGGGCAAGATCGACATAGGCGCTGAGCGCGACATCCGGCTTGCCCCGATCCAGGGCGATTTCCCCAAGCAAGACCTCAAACACAGCACGGGGCAACAGATCCTCTCCACCCTGTTGTGGAACGACGGACGCCTTGGCCGGGCGCGCGTGGGCCACCGGCAATAAAAAGGCAGAACAGGCGAGGAGAACGATGAGCAGCTTGCGGAACATGGCAGGATCGTGTGAACTGTAGGTTGGTCACAAAACGCCGCAGAAGGTTCCGCGGCAGGGTATCGCGATGGTATTCCATTTCGGCCGCCTTCGCGACAACAAGACGATCGTTCAGCAGGGATACCCCATGCCGGAATTGCCCGAAGTCGAAGTTTGCCGCCTCAGTCTGCTGCCCGCCCTGGCCGGCCAGCGCGTGACCGGCGTCCGGACAAGCACCAAGGACTTGCGCCAGCCCTTGCCCGCGGAACTGCACCATACTCTTGCCGGCCGGCGCATCGTCGACATCATCCGGCGCGGCAAATACCTGCTCTTCGACTGCCGACGCGGTCGTCAGCGCGGCTGGCTCATCATCCATCTCGGCATGTCGGGCAACCTGCATTTCGTCCCCGCTGGACAGGCTCCAGGACGCCACGATCACTTCGATTTGCTGACCAATCGGCCAATCCTGCGTTTCACTGATCCGCGCCGCTTCGGCCTCATCCTTTGGCACGACGGCGCCGATCCGGAAGGGCACCCGCTCCTGGCTGGTCTCGGTATCGAACCCCTGTCCGAGGAATTTTCCGGTAAGTGGCTGTACAGAGCCTTCCGGCAGCGCAGCGCGCCGGTCAAAAACGTCTTGATGGATGCCCGAACCATTGCCGGCATCGGCAATATCTACGCTTCGGAAAGCCTCTTTCGCGCCGGTATTTCCCCCTTGCGTGCTGCCAACCGCGTCAGCCTGGCGGCCTGCCTGCGGCTCGCAAAAACGATCCGCGAAACGCTGCAGGAAGCCATCTCCGCCGGCGGCAGCAGCATCCGCGACTACCGGCACAGTGACGGCGGCAGCGGCTGTTTCCAACTCGAATATGCGGTTTATGGTCGAGAGCACCAGCCCTGCCCGCGCTGCGGCGGCACGGTGCGCAAAATCCGCCAAGCCGGAAGAAGCAGCTATTACTGCCCAGGCTGCCAGAAGTGAGAAATCACCATACAAATTGTGGCAAACCGCCAGACACATTATCGTCCTTGACATATCATTATTGGTATATACATAATGAGGCATGTGGCAAATTCAGGAACACCGTCGCGTCGACAAACAGCTTTCAGACTCGGTTCCTATAGAGGTCTTGAAGCGATACGAGAAATGGAAAGACATCGCCAGGCTTTCGGGGCCGAACGGACTACGGGTCATCAAAGGGTTTCACGATGAAGCGTTGTCTGGCGAATGGAAAGGCCATCGGTCTTCAAGGCTTGGACTCCAATGGCGTGTAATTTACCGAGTTGTAGCAAGAGTCTTATTGATCCAAGTGGTTAACGTTACTCCCCATGATTACAGGAGACCCTAGAATGAAAGAATTCCATCCTGCGAAAAAACGGGTTGAAGTCTCTGTGGGAGAGTCTGTTCGCATCCTGCGCGAACTTCAGGAGTTGAGCCAAACCCAGCTTTCCGAATTGACTGGCATCCCCCAAGCTACTATTTCGGCTATCGAGAATGGTCGCGTGAATTTGGGCGTTGAGCGCGCCAAGGTTCTCGCTCGTGCCCTCCAATGCCATCCGGCCGTCCTTGTATTCCCGGGTTGGGAGGTTCCTCTAGCGGCCTAAGATGTTTCTGCGAAGTTGCGACGATACTTGATGAAGCCACATTTTTCCGATCCGCCGAAACCAGCGCGCTCGAAGAAGCGATGCGCTTGCACACGATTGGCTGAACTGAGCAGCATGATCTTGGAGCAATCCTTGACAAGGCAGAACGCCTCGATGTGACGAAGCATCATCGTGCCTATTCCTTGACTGCGGGCCGTCGAAGAGACAATAACATTTTCTACGACTGCAAATGGTTGAGATTTGAACATGACGTCAGCGCACAAAGATACCAGTGCTGTGCCGCACAGCCCGGCGCACAAATCACCTGACCTTGATTTCCGTCCAGATGCGCGACATCAGCCGGCGTTGCGCCGGCTCCAGGTCGCGCAGCATAGAGAGGCGCTGGCGGTCGGCGGCATTGGGAAAGATGGCCGTTTCGCCGGCGACTTCCGGGCGGATGTGCGGCAAGGCCGCCTGATTCGGGTTGCCGGCGCCAATCAGATTGGAGACATCGGCGGCATTTTCGCCGGACAGCATGAAATCGATGAAGCGATGCGCCAGATCGGGCCGCCGCGACGCCTTGTGGATGACGAAATTATCGACCGCCAGCACGGCGCCCTCTTTCGGAATCCTGAATTCAACAGAAAAAGGCCGATGTGCCGCCTTGGCATCCTCGCGCGCCCGGAACATGTCGTTGGAGTAGCCATGCGCCACCCAGATATTGCCGATGGCCAGATCCTTGATATAGGTGCTGTTGGAAAAGGCCGCCCAATAGGGCTTGGCGCGCAGGATCAGATCGCGCGCCGCCTGCCAGTGCAGCGGATCGGTATCCTGCGCCGGATGGCCCAGATAAAGCAGCGCCGCCGCCATCAATTCGCGCTGGCTGTTCAGTACCGTCACTTTGCCCTTCAATTTCTTCAGATAGGCCGGCTCGAAAATCAGCGCCCAGGTATCGGTCGGCAGGCCCAGTTCTTTCAGGCGTGTGGCGTTATAGCCGAGTAGGGTCACCGTGTAAGCATACGGCACCGAATAGCGGTTGCCCGAGTCGTACCAGGCATCGCGATACGCCGGATGGAGATTGCCGAAATGCGGTAATTGCTTCGGGTCGATGGGGCGCAATTCCTTCTTGCGGATCAGCGTTTCCACTGCATTGCCGGTCGGCACCAGCAGATCGTAGCCGGTCGCGCCCGCTTCCAGCTTAGCCAGCATCTCCTCGTTGTCCGAATAGTAATCCTGCTTGAGCTTGCAACGGCACCAGGCCTCGAAACGGGCTGCGGTCTGCTCGGAAATGTAATTGTTCCAGTTGTACAGGTAGAGGACATCCTCGGCGCACGCCAGCGAGCACAACATCAGCAACAGAAGCGCCAGCCCTTTCACGACTTGCTCCGCCAGAGTTCGGGCGCAAAACGCGAGGCCAGCCCGATCAGCGTCAGGGTCAAGCCCATCAGCAAGGTCGAAATGGCATTGATTTCCGGTGTCACCGCCACCTTGATCATCGAGTAGATCTGCAAGGGTAAGGTGGACATGCCCACCCCGGCAACGAAGAAGGTGATGACAAAATCGTCGATCGACAGCGTAAACGCCATCAAATAGCCGGCCACGATACCGGGCAGAATCAGCGGCAGCGTGATCCGCGTGAACGTGCGCCACGGACTGGCCCCCAAGTCGCGCGCTGCTTCGAAAATGCTTTCGTCCATTCCGGCCAGACGGGCGCGCACGATGATGGCGACAAAACCGATCGAGAAGGTGATATGCGCCACCAGAATCGAGAACAGGCCCAGCGTCAGATCGAGCACCTGCCGGAAAAAAAGGAGCAGCGAAACACCCAACAAGATTTCCGGCATCGCCACCGGCGTCAGCACCAGAAAGGGCAACAGGCGCAGCCGCCAGCGATGCATCGCTATTCCGGCCATGGTGCCCAGCACGGTGGCGATCGAGCTGGAAACCAGCGCAATCAGCAACGAATTGCCGGCCGCCTGCAACAACACCTCGTCGGCCAGCAGGCGGCTGTACCAGTGCGTCGTAAAACCGACCCAGGCCGCGTTCAATTCCGAATCGTTGAAGGAGAACAGCACCACGACTGCCAGCGGAAGGTATAGGAAGGCGTAGGTGGCCAGCGCCGCGCACCAGAGCAAGAAACCGCGTTTCATGTTCCGGCCCCCAGTTTGCCGGTGCGCCGACGGGTCAACACCGCAGAGAGCGCCGCCACCCCCAACACTGCCGCCGTCAGCCCGAGCGACAGACTGGCGCCGAGCGGCCAGTCGCGGTTATCGAGGAATTGCTCCTTGATCAGGTTGCCGATCAGGATGTCGCCGGTGCCGCCGAGCAGCTCCGGCACGGCGAACATGCCGAGCACGGGAATGAACACCAGCGCCGCGCCGGAGAAGACGCCCGGCAGCGAGAGCGGAAAGGTGATGCGCCAGAAGCGCGTCCAGGCGCCGGCGCCCAGGTCCTGCGCTGCTTCGAGCAGCGCCGGGTCGTGCTTCTCCAGATTGGTATAGAGCGGCAGGACCATGAAAGGCAGATGCACATAGACCATGCCGAGGATCACCGCCACCGGGCTGTAGAGCAGGTTCATCGGCCCCAGAATCATAATCCAGGCGTAGATGCGGATGAGGAAATTGCTGGCAAAGGGCAAAATGACCAGGAGTACCAGAAAGTCGCGCTGGCGCTTCGGGCTGCGGGCAATCAGCAAGGCGACGGGAAAAGCCAGCAACAAACAAAACAGGGTGGTCAGCCCCGCCACTAGAAAGGATTTGGCCAGGATCCACAGATAGATGATGTCTTCGGCCAGAAAACGGTAGGCCTCCAGCGTCAAACCGCGCTCGGCCAACGGCGCCAGCCCACCAAATTCGCCCGGTTCGCGGAAGCTGGCGGCGACCATGATGAGCGACGGCAGCAGGAAAAAGATGACCAGAAAGAGCGAAGGCGGCAGGGTCACCAGCCAACGCGTCAGCCGATCGCCTTTCAGGAAGCACTGAAGAAAGCCCTTAGGCCAGAAGGAAAACGCCCGCATCATGCCTCCATTCCACCTGTACCCGTTCGCCGATGTCGTGAAAGCGCGCCCGCCCCGGCGCTGCATTGGCCACCAGTGCCTCCAGTACCGTCCCGTTATCGAGGAGGATTTTGTAGACCGTCTCATCGCCGAGAAAGAGATATTCGCTGACTGTTCCCAGAAAACGGTTCTTCAAACTGGCCTGAACCGTCGCCGGCCCGACGCGCAGATATTCCGGGCGCAGCGCCAGAACACCATGCGTCCCGGCCGCAATTTCCGGATGTGCGGGCGCGGCGATTTCGCCCAATCCCTCCACGTTCAGGCGCAAACCGTGAGGGCTCGATTCGGCCACAAGGCAATTCAGCACATTGATGTTGCCGATAAAATCGGCCACAAAGCGATTTTTCGGCGATGAATACAGCACTTCCGGCACATCAAGTTGTTCCACCCTGCCCGCATTCATCACGGCAATGCGATGCGACAAGGCCAGGGCTTCCTGCTGGGCGTGCGTAACAAACACAAAGGTCACCCCGACCTCACGCTGCAAGGCAACCAGTTCGCCCTGCATGCGCTCGCGCAACTTGGCATCAAGCGCACCCAAAGGCTCGTCAAGCAAGAGCACACGCGGCTTGTTGACCAACCCCCGCGCCAAGGCGACCCGCTGTTTCTGCCCGCCGGAAAGCTCATGCGGAAAAGCGCTTCCCTTGTCTTCCAGATGCACCAGTTCAAGCGTTTCCCTGACTCGCTGAAGGATTTCATCCGCCGGCCGGCCGATCATTTCGAGGGGAAAGGCGATATTGCCGGCCACCGTCAGGTGCGGAAACAAGGCATAACTCTGGAAGACCGTATGCACCGGCCGCTTTTCCGGCGCAATGCCGGACAGCGGCTTGCCGTCAAGAAACAATTCGCCTTCATCCGGCGCATCAAACCCGGCAATCATGCGCAGGATGGTGGTCTTGCCGCAACCGGAAGGTCCGAGCAGCGTGAAAAACTCGCCCGCTTCGATAGCAAGCGAAACCTCCTTGACCGCCTCCAGACGACCGAAGCGTTTGGTGATATTGCGCAATTCGAGCAGCGCCATCCCTACCCCCAACGATGTTGGAAACGCACTTTCTAAGTATTTGCGCGGACATCGCCAGGGTCAAGCCGCTTTTTACCAGACTCCGATCTGGTCCGGCTTCACGAAAGCCAAACACTTGTGCCAAACTGTCAGTCTGACCAACCCCCATGCCGCTCGGATGGCGGCCCCAACCGGAGTTTTGCCGATGAACAGCCAGAAAATTGCCGAAAATTTTTACTGGGTCGGCGCGCTCGATCCCGATTTGCGGGTCTTCGACGTCATCATGCGCACCGAATTCGGGACCAGCTACAACAGCTTCCTGCTGACGACGCCCAAGTACAAGGTGCTGTTCGAGACGGTCAAGATCAAGTTCTTCGATGGTTTCCTGCAGCGCCTCTCCGAGCATTGCGAACCGGTCGACATCGACTACATCGTCATCAATCATACCGAACCCGACCACAGCGGCTCGCTCGAAAAATTGCTGCAACTGGCGCCGAAGGCCAAAGTCGTCGCTTCGCCGGTCGCGCTCTCCTTCCTCTCCGACATCTGTAACCGCGAACTACCGGTACATCCGGCGCTCGACAATGGCGTGCTTGAACTCGACACCTGCCGGCTCAGATTCCTGTCGGTTCCCCTGCTGCACTGGCCGGACTCCATGTACACCTGGATCGAGGGACCGGACATCCTGGTCACCTGCGATTCCTTCGGCTGTCATTATGCCGACGAGCGCATCTGCAACGATCTGATCGAAGGCGATTTCCTTTCGGCCTATCGCTACTATTTCGAAATGATCATGGGGCCCTTCAAGCCCAATGTGCGCTATGCGCTCGAACGCATCAAAGACCTGCCCATCCGCATCATCGCCCCCGGCCATGGCCCGGTCTTGCGCAGCAATCTGGACTATTACCTCGACCTCTACCGCAAATGGAGCGACGACGACCGCCCGGCGCGCGGCCCGCTGCCCCGCGTCGTCATTCCCTATGTCTCCTGCTACGGCTACACCGAGCAGATTGCCCATGAAATCAGCGCCGGAATCCGCGCCGAAATCGACGCCGACATCGCATTGCATGACATGGTGACGGCCGATGCCGACCAGGTCGCTGCCGAACTCGCTGCTGCCGACGGCTTTCTATTTGGCTCGCCCACCATCAACGGCGATGCCTTGCCACCGGTGCAGGACCTCGTCATGCAACTGAACGGCGTGCTGCAGGGCGGCAAGGTCGCCGGCGCCTTCGGCGACTATGGCTGGAGCGGCGAAGGACCGCAGATGTTGATGGAGCGCTTGAAACTGCTGCGCATGAAGACCATCGAGCCGGCGCTCCGCATCAAGTTCAGGCCGAATGAAGAAAAGAAACTTGCGGCGCAAAACTATGGCCGCCGCTTCGGCCGCAAACTCAAGGAGGAATGGCAAAAAATCGGGACGACCGCCAGCGGCAGGACTTTCTGGAAATGTGTCGTCTGTGGCGAAATCTTCGAGGGCGCCCTGCCCCCGGATGTCTGCCCGGTGTGTGGCGCCGGGTCGGAAGCGTTTGTCGAATTCACTCCGGAAGTAGTCAACTTCCAGAGTGAAACACCCCTCAAACTGGTCATTATCGGCTCCGGCGCGGCTGCCGTGTTTGCGGCAGAAGCAGCGAGAAAGCGCAACCCCAAGGCGGAAATCGAAATCCACTCGCAGGAGAACGTTCTTCCTTACTACCGGCCACTCCTGACCAAATCGCTGACCCGCGCCATCCCGGACAATGAGTTCTACCTCCACCCGGCGCATTTCTACGAGGAGCAGAATATCCGGTTCTGCCTCGATTCGCCCGTCAGCGCCATTGACCGGCAAGCCAAGACCATCACCGCCGGAGGAAACACCGTTTCCTACGACAAGCTCATCATCGCCACCGGCGCCGAATGCTTCATCCCGCCCATCAAAGGTGCCGACCTGCCGGAAGTGGTCGCCATCCGCAGTGCCGGAGACACGGCCAGGCTCAAGGCGATGATCGCCGAGGCCAAGAAGCGCATCGTCGTCATCGGTGGCGGCCTGCTCGGACTGGAGGCGGCCAGCGCCCTGCTCGATGCCGGACATGAAATAACGGTCATCGAGGCGGCGCCCTCGATCCTGCCGCGGCAACTCGACGCCGAAGGCAGCCCGGTCTTGCAAAACATCATCGCCAAAGCGCGCATGCGGCTGATCCTCGATGAATTCGTCGATGAAATCGAAGGCGACGAGCATGTCGTCCAGATCAAAACCAAGCGCGGCCAGGCCATTCCCTGCGACATCGTCATCATCTCGGCCGGTATCCGCACCAACACGGCGCTGGCCAAAGCTGCCGGTCTCAGGGTCGACCGTGGCATCCTCGTCAGTGACGGAATGCAGACTTCCGATCCCGACATTTTCGCCGCCGGCGATTGCGCTTCATTTGGCGGCAGGACGGAAGGACTGTGGGAACCCGCCATCGAACAGGGAAAAACGGCGGGCGCCAACGCGGTCGGCGACGCGATCCGCTACCACCCCAAGGAACTGGCGGCAACCCTGCACGCCTTCGGCAGCAAACTCTTCTCGCTCGGCGATCTCGGGCACGACCCCTCCGCCACCTACCGCCAAATCGGCAGCCGGGACGAGCTCCAGAGCACCTATAGCAAGTTCTATTTCCGCGACGGCAAGCTGGCCGGGGGGTTCTGCTCGGCGACACGCGCTTGACCAACGCCCTGCTGATCGGTGTCAGCAAGGCGCTGACGCCTGAGGAGGCCATGGAGCACAAGCTGCTCCCCTGGCCGGAATAAGGCGACGCGGCTTACGCCCCTTCCCTTCCGGCCGGATCGGCGGGGGCGATCCAGCGCGCCAGGCTGCGCAGCAATTCGTCCGGATCCATCGGCTTGGCAACGAAGTCATTCATGCCCAGCTCGGCGCAGCGCTGCCGGTCTTCCGCCATGACAGCCGCCGTCATGGCGATGACGGGCACCTCCCGCCCTCCGGGCAAGGCGCGAATCTGTCGGGTCGCCTCGAGGCCGTCCATTTCCGGCATATGCAAATCCATCAGAATGGCATCAAAATGCTGGTGGCGCACTCGATCAATGGCCTCGCCGCCATGGCTGGCGAGCACCACGTCGGCGCCACGCCGGCACAGGAATTCCTTGGCGACCTGCTGATTGAAGGCGTTGTCCTCAACCACCAGGATGGAAGCGCCGTCGAAGCGCAGCTTGGCCCAATCCGGCCCCGCAGGCGGGACGCCCACCTCCCCGCCGGCTTCGGCCAATCCCAGGACAACGGTAAAAGAAAAACTCGCGCCCTGCCCCGGCGCCGAACTGACGGCGATCTCTCCCCCCATGAGCCGCACCAGCTTCTGCGAAATCGCCAGCCCCTGGCCGGTACCACCAAAACGGCGGGTAATGCTGCTGTCGGCCTGAGAAAAGACCTGGAAAAGATGCTCGGCCTCTTCCTTGCGCAATCCGATGCCCGTGTCGCGCACGGTCAAGCGCAAGGTTATGGCGTCAGCGCCCCGTTCGGCCAATTCGGCCTGCACCGCCACCGCACCCTGGTCGGTGAATTTGATGCCGTTGCTAATGAGATTGGCCAGAATCTGGGACAGACGCAACTCGTCGCCAATGAGCTGTTGTGGCACATCCGGCGCCCGATGGAAACTCAGGGTCAATCCCTTCCTGCTCGCCTCGGCATCGAACAGGTGGCCCAGGCTCCTGAACAGATGGTCCAGGTGCAGAGGACGACGCTCCAGCTCGAGGCGGCCCGCCTCCACCTTCGAATAGTCGAGAATATCGTTCAGGATGCCGAGCAGCGCCTTGGCCGAAGCGTGCGCCCTTTCCAGCATTTCGCGCTGCGCCGGTTGCAGTTCGCCCTCCAGCACCAGTTGGGTCAGGCCAAGCACGGCATTCATCGGTGTGCGGATCTCATGGCTCATATTGGCAAGAAATTCGCTCTTGGCGCGGCTTGCCGCCTCAGCCGCAAACTGAGCCTTGCGCAGCTCGACCAGGGTATTTTCCAGTCTGGAAAGGGCATTGCTGATACTCAACAAATCGTTTCCCGGCAGGACCGGTGCCATGTCGTCTGAGCCACGTAACGCATCAATGCGCGCCAGGATTTGTTGCAACGGTTTACTGAATCGTCGAGCAAGCACATATAAGGACAGAACCGTCAGAAACACCGCCGCAAAGCAAGTGGCCAGCGCCCCAGCCATGAGCCTGCGCGCCTGGACAAGCTGGCGCTGGGCATACTCCTCTGCGGCACGATCCACACTGGCCGTCATCGCAATCAGCGAGTCGAGTGCCGGCACCGCCATTCCAGTGTACTGTTCCACGGTAAATGAGGGCAAAACCACCGTACCCCACGATTGCAAAATTTCTTCCTGCAGCGGACGCAAACCGATGAAGAGGCTTCGCCGCACTGTCTCCAGCGAAGCGGCAAAGGCAGGGTCAGACAGAATGGCCGAATCGGCCTCGATCCGTTCCCACAACTGCTGCGATCGTCCACGCAGGATCAGCACCTCGCGGACAACTTTGGAATCGGGAACGCGTTTCGCCGACAAAGCGCTGGCAAGCAGCACCGATTCCGAACCCACCGTGTTGCGCAGTTGCAAAGCGGCAATACGCAGATCAGCCAGCTTGGTGAAGGTGAAATCCGCCTCAATGACCGGCGAAATACGCACGAGCAAGTTTTCCAGACGAAAAACGAGATTGTTGGCGGCAGCCATCCAGCGAACCGGCAAGTCAGGATTCCGCTCAGAAAGTGGACGAACGAAATCGCGTTCAACCTCTTCGCGCAACGCCTTGATATTTTTCCAGGCATCGGCAACTTCATAACCGGCGCTGGCAAAAACCGCAGGCAAGGCCGCCAGAGTCGCTTCCAGCGCCTGATCACCACCCTGCCGGCGTTCGTCGATGAAACGCCGATTGGCGCTGGAGATGACCGACTGCCCACGCAGAATAACGTTGGTTCGGCCTCGTTCGAAGGCAAGATCCTTGACGGCGGCCAAGCAGGAGGAGGCAACGCGGTTGCGTTCAGCAATTTGCGCGGCCTTTGTGAATTGATCAATGCTGGCCAACGCGCCGAATAACGCCATTGCCAAAGCAACAGCCGCCAATAAACAAAACAGCAGCGTCAGCAGGGTACGCAAGGGAATTCTGGAAAGCGGGCGTATCAGGAACATCTCAGAATTCCCCAAATTCATTCGAAATTGTTGTCAGCATCAGCAAGACACCCTCCAGTTAATCTGGTGACAACAGCGTTCAGCCACGACAAGACTGCATCCTAACCCCACTGAATGAGCACTGGAAGCGGTGCGGATCAGGTCAGCCGCTACATCGGCACGGGCGTCTGCCCCAAGATTTCTTCGATGATATCCGTTTCCGTCCGGCCATGCAGACGCGCCTCAGTGGCCAGCATGACGCGGTGCGCCAAAGTAGGCACCGCCAGGCGCTTGATATCATCCGGCAGCACATAGTCGCGCCCCTGCATGGCGGCCAAAGCCTGGGCCGCATGACTCAGGCCCAGGGAGGCCCGCGGGCTGGCGCCCAGGGTCAGACCGGCATGCTGGCGGGTGGCGCGCACGACGCGCAACAGGTAGTCGCGCACGCTCGCCTCCATATGGACGGTACGGCACAAGCCCTGCAGCCGCTCCAGATCGGACAGGGCCAGCACGGGTTTGAGGTTCGGCAAGGGACTGCCATACTGGAATCGCAGCAAAATCTGATCCTCTTCCTCGTGGCTGGGGTGGCCAAGACCGGTACGCAACAGGAAACGATCCAGTTGCGCTTCAGGCAGCGGAAACGTGCCTTCAGACTCGATCGGATTCTGGGTTGCCAGGACCAGAAAGGGCCGGGGCAAGGGCCGGGTTTCCAGATCGACCGTCACCTGACGTTCCTCCATGCATTCGAGCAGGCAGGACTGGGTGCGGGGCATGGCCCGGTTGATTTCATCAACGATGACGACATTGGCCACAATCGGGCCGGGGCGGAACTCAAACACCTGGGTCTGGGGATGGAAAAACTGCACCCCGGTCACGTCGGAAGGAAGCAGATCCGGCGTGCACTGGACGCGGTGGAAACTGCCGCCGAGCGATGCCGCCACCGCCTTGGCCAGCATGGTTTTGCCGACGCCGGGCACGTCTTCGAGCAAAACGTGGCCCTCGCACAGCAGGGCGACGAAAACCAGTTCGATGGTGTCGCGCTTGCCGACCAGAACCTGGTCAATGTTGCGGAAGAAAGTTTCGGCGGCTTGCTGCACCGCAGTGACATCGGTATTCATGGAAGGGCTCCCTGGGTCGCGGAAAGGGCACGGTGCGGCAGACGCCGCAATCGTCGCCAACTGGTTTCAATTTGGAGGACGTCGGCCTCGGCCAGAGTCTGCCGGCCATAGCAGACACGGCCAAAGGCTTCGGTCAAAGTGATGAAATCGGCACGGGCATCCGGCCGCCGTGTCGCCAGAAATTGGCCGAATTCACGCGGCGTTTGCCAAGCGGCGCGCGGCATTCCGCGGCGTCGCGCCCAGCGCAGCAAGTCACGGTAACGGCGCAACGCCAGGCGGCTCTGCGCAGGCAATACGGCTTCAGATCGCCGGGCCGCCCAAGCCTGGCGCCAGCGTCTCAGGCAGCGCTGCAGCCATTCCCGCCAGGACTGCCAAAGCATGCGGAGATCGTCCCAGATATTCGCATTTCCGGGCCGCATACCGGGATCGCCCGTCCGCACCGCCAGCCTGTGCACCAGCATTTGTAATAGGGCCCGCAAAGCCAGCAAGGCAACGCCGATGAATACAATGTTGAGCACCAGCCGCAGGGCATTGCGCAGGCGTTCGGGCAAAGTCCATTGCAACATCTGCTGCCGTTCCTGGCGAACCTGGCTTTCAACCGAAGGGGGCGACTTGGAAGCGGACGAGAACCGCACCGACTGCGGCGCTCCGACCCAATCCGCCAAAGTGTGGCCCAAATCGGCGGCCCGCGCCTGCAACCAGTCAACACCGCGGTGCAAAGGCTCAGGCCGCAGCGCGGTGGCACCGAAGTAGCCGCCGCCTGCCAGCAACAGACAAAGCAGCAGCCAGGACAGACCGCGCCGGTCTCCACCGGTATTGGTCACAGCCAACAGCGCCAAAGCGAGGAGCAGGAAAACGGGCGCGGCGTTCAACAGCGGCGTCAGCGGCAGGCGCAAGGGCAGCGCGATGAGCAAAAAGGCATGGCCAAGCAGGCCGAGCCGGAACTCCGTCAGAGCCTCGGCCTGGTTCCAGTCACGACGGGCAAGGCGCGCCCCCAGCCACCAAGCGGCAGCACCGCACACTAACCAGAGTATGCTGCCGTTGAGTCCGGCGTGCAGCCGGTAGAGATCGGCAAACAAAGCCACCCACCAGGCTTTGCTCAGCACGGGCGCTACGACCGGTGCGCCCCACACCGCCAGAACCAGGGAAGCCAGCACGGCGCCGGCGATGAGGATCAGACGGCCCCGCCAGCCACGCCAAGGCAGGAGGTGGCGAAGGGTAAAACCGGCCAACGCCGGCGGCAGCAGCATCCAGACCTCTGGCGCCGGGATCTGGGCACTCCCGGCCAGCGCCAAAAGCGCCCAGCTCCAGCAGGCACTCATCGCGGCGGCCAGAAACAGTGGCAGAGCCTTCATGCCACCTTCTCCCAACCCGCCCAACGCAAATCGGCGGGTGTGCGAATGGGGCAAACCGGTAAGGCAAGGGCGGGCCAGGCCGGATCCGGTGTGCCGATCTGCAACAATATGAGGTGATGGCGCCGATGCGCCAGTACCGCCAGCCGTTCCAGCAACGCGGTATCCAGGTGGTGCAGCAAGACCATCAGCGTGGCGCGGCCGGAGAGATGCCGCTCTGCCGGCTCCAGCATCGCCGCCAGCGGCAGGGCGGGGCGACGCGTGGCGGCGGCCAGCGCTTCCAGGATCAGCAACAGTTGGTGACGCCGGGCGGCGGGTGCAAGCAACACCGGATCGTCGTTGCGGCCATCCGTCCCTGTCAGGTACAGGCCGACGGGGATATCCGCCGCCAGTGCCTGTCTGGCCAGGGAGCCGGCCGTACTCAAGGCCAGTTCGAACGCTTTCGGCGCACCGGCGAAGCTTTCCGCCGCCACAAACAAAGCTAACTCAGCACTCACTGTCGGCTCGAACACCTTGACTTGCATGTGCCGCTGGCGGGCCGTGGCCTTCCAATGCACATGACGCAGGCTGTCCCCGGCGACAAAAGGACGAATGCCAAAAGGCCGACAGGGATCCACCGCCAAGCTCCAGTGCGAGCGGCTATCCCCGACCGGCTGGCGCCGCAGGGCAGGCAGCAGATTGACCGGATACAGTCTGGGATAGACCAGTAACTCGGCGGGCGGCGTGCAGGGTTGGCGGCGGCGGTAGAAGCCGAAGAGATCGCTGGCCGACAGCGCCACCGGCGGCAGGCGGTAAAACCCCCGCCGCTCGGCCCGGAAGCCACAGTGCCAGACCAGTTCGGCGCCACCAGCCAGCAGGGCACAGTCGCCTGACTCCTCGGGTCCGGCCGTCAGCCCCGGCGGCAATTGCCAGTATCCGCGCAGATCGACCACCGGCAGCGGCTTGCGGTTGTGCAGCGTGATGGAAAAAGTGGCCGATTCGTCACAAAAGAGGCGAAGGGCAGGGGTGTCCGCCTGGACGCGCAAACGCCAGAAGGAACACCGAGCCCAGGCAAACGACAGCAGGGCGACGACCAGCAATACTGCCGGCAACGCCGCCAGGCCGGGTTGATCGAACCAGATCGCGGCCAACCCGCCGGTCGCCAGCAACAGCAGGCCGGCAGGGTGGAAAAGGAAGCCGCCGGCCTCGGTCGCCGCCGGATATTTGAGGGCGGACGCGGCCCGGCTTCGGGCTTGTACTACGGGCATAGCCCCGAGTTTCGCCGACTCCGGCGCCCCGGGTCAAGCCCGTGGTCAGAAAGCGTAGAGGAGACGAAGCGCGACGAAATCGACGCCGCTGTTCGGCTTTTTGATGCCGCCGTTCGAGTAGTGCTGGATCTTCAGGCCAAGATCGACCCGGTCCCAACGGTAACCTACACCGATATGATCGCCAAACTGGAAGCGCGTCGACAGCCTGTCGCCGTTGTTGTTGTAGAGTTCGGAGAGGACATGCGCGCCGATGCCGAATTCGCCGTAGGGGCCACGCTGATCGTGGCGTTCCCAGCGGAACACCGGCGTGATGCCGATCGCCGCCAGAGACTGGCTGGCGTGCAGACCGCGATGGCGCGTCCCGTGCCAGAAGGAAGCGGAGAAATCCCAGTAGCCGCCGATCTGCGTCTCGCTGAAACGCCAAAGCGGCGCTTTCCAGTTGGATTGCAGGCCCAGGCGCACCATGCTGACCTTGCTGCCGGCGCCATACTCAATCGAAGCGCTATCGAACAGCGAACCGGCAGCACTTGCGGAACCCGCAAGCAGCACAGCAACGGCACCCAACAAAAATGACAAAACACGACGCATGCGATGGCTCCTTATATCTGTTCTCCGCACAGCTGCGCCAGTGTACTTCTTCTTTTCCGGATTTGCAGCCAGCACGCTGCAACGCGAGGGGCACGCCAGCCAATTTGATACAAAAAACCCACAGTCCGTCCGGCCCGTCAGCGGCCCCGCATTGTGACGGAGATGTGACACTCCAGGGCCAAATGTGGTAGCTTTGCGGCCTTCGTTTTCCCGAGATCGATGATGAAACTGCTGGACATTGAGGACATTGAAAAGGCGACCAAGCGTGGCCGCCGCGAAAGTTTCCGGCTCGGCGTTGCCCTCATCTTCATCGTCGGCGTCATGCTCTATGCTGGCGTCGCAGTTGCCACAAGCGGCACCGGCGCCGTCCTGCTCGTGGCTGCCGCCATGATCGGCGGCTACATGGCGATGAACATCGGCGCCAACGACGTCGCCAACAATGTCGGTCCGGCTGTGGGCGCCAAGGCCATCACCATGACCGGCGCCCTCATCATCGCGGCGATTTGTGAAGTGGCCGGCGCCCTCATTGCCGGCGGCGATGTCGTTTCCACCATCCAGGGCGGCATCATCAAGCCGGATGCGATCGCCGACGCACAAACCTTTATCTGGATCATGCTGGCCGCCCTGCTCGCCGGCGCCCTCTGGCTCAATATCGCCACCGCCTTCGGCGCGCCGGTTTCGACCACGCATTCGATCGTCGGCGCCGTGCTGGGCTCCGGACTCGCCGCTGGCGGCCTGTCCGCCGCCAACTGGGGCGTTCTGGGCAACATCGCCCTGAGCTGGGTCATTTCGCCCCTGATGGGCGGGTTAATCGCCGCAGCCTTCCTCTACTTCATCAAACACACCATCACCTACCGCGAAGACATGTCGGCCGCAGCGCGGCGCGTGGTCCCCTGGCTGGTCGGTCTGATGGCCTTCGCCTTCGGCACCTATCTCGTGCTCAAGGGACTGTGCCGGGTCTGGAGCATCGGTTTCCCCCTGGCGTGCGCCATCGGCGCCGCCTGTGGCCTGCTTGCCTATTGCCTGGTGCGCTGGCGCATCAATCAGGACAGCCTGCCCGTCGGCAACGACAAGAGCAGCATCAACGCCTTATTCACCGTGCCACTCATCGGCGCGGCCGCCCTTCTGAGCTTTGCCCACGGCGCTAACGATGTCGCCAATGCCGTCGGCCCGTTGGCGGCCATCACCGCTACCGTCAAGGGCGCGGTTCTGGACGGAAACGCCCCGATCCCGATCTGGGTGATGCTGGTCGGAGGACTCGGAATCGCCCTGGGGCTGGGGCTCTATGGGCCGAAACTCATCCGGACGGTGGGCAACGAAATTACCGAGCTCGACCAGATGCGCGCCTTCTGCATCGCCATGGCGGCTGCCGTTACCGTCATTCTCGCTTCACAGCTCGGCCTGCCGGTCAGTTCGACCCACATCGCCGTGGGCGGAGTCTTTGGCGTCGGCTTTCTGCGCGAATTCCTCAAAACCAATTACTCCCGCATGCTCGAAGACATCCGCCTGCACCATGCCGGCACCGACAAGGAAGAGGTCGACGATTTCCTCAGGGACTTCGAGCAAGCTCCAGCCACCACCAAACGCCTGATGCTCAAGCAGCTCAAAAACAAGCGGCTTCCCCACCCCGACCTGTCCAAGCAAGAGCGCAGCGACCTGAAGCGAGCCTACAAGCACGAACTGGTCAAGCGTTCGGCGCTCAACCGCATCATCACCGCCTGGGTGGTGACCGTTCCCATTTCCGGAGGCATCGCGGCCTTATGCTTCTTTGTCGTCCGCGGCATGATGCTGCCCTGAACCCCTCTTTCAGGAGCATGGGGTTCAGTACAGGCTTTCCTTGCCGATCCCGCCCCGCTTGATGATGCGGCGCAGGCGCTCCAGCCCTTCGAGCTGGATTTGGCGGACGCGCTCGCGCGTCAGGCCCAGATCGCCGGCAATCGCGTCCAGCGTTTCGGCCTCCACACCGTGCAAGCCGTAGCGTCGCCGGATCACTTCCCGCTGACGCTCACTCAACTGCGCCATCCACTCGTCGACCAGCCTGCCCAACTCAACCGTCTGCAAGAGCGCGGCCGGGTCGGCGCCATTGTCGTCGGCAATGACATCAACGGTCGAATGGTTGGGATCAATCTCGAGCGGCGCATCGAGTGAGGCGATGTGCTCGTTGAGGACGAGGATGCGGCGTATATCGGCCGCGGGCCGGTCAATCAGCGCGGCGATGCGTTCAACCGTGGTATCGCGTTCGTCGGCCGCCTCCAGGTGGCGAATGGCGCGCAACACCACATTGATTTCCTTGACCACATGCACCGGCAAACGAATGGTGCGCGACTGGTTCATAATCGCCCGCTCGATGCTCTGCCGGATCCACCAGGTGGCATAGGTGGAAAAGCGGAACCCGCGTTCGGGGTCGAATTTTTCCAAGGCGTGAATCAGGCCGAGATTGCCCTCTTCGATCAGGTCCAGCAGGGGAACGCCGCGGTTGAGGTAGTGCTTGGCGATATTGACCACCAGCCGCAGGTTGTGCTCGATCATTTTCTGGCGGGCGGAAAAGTCGCCGGCCCGCAGCCGGCGCGCCGTTTCCACTTCCTCCTCGGGCTTGAGCAGCGGCTTGGCGCCGATTTCGTTGAGATAGACCTGAGTGACGTCCTCGAAAAATTCGATCTCCGAAATCAGTCCCTCGGCCTCCGTCACCGACTCGATTTCGGACTCTTCGACCTCTTCCGGTTCGAAGCACTCGTCTTCGCGGGTTTCCTCGCCGCTCATCGTCAGCGCTGCGGCAAATAAATGGCCGGGTCGATCGGTTTGCCCTGGTGGCGAATCTCAAAGTGCAATTTGACGCCGGTATCGCTGTCGCTCTTGCCCATTTCCGCCACTTTCTGGCCCTTGCTCACCATTTGTTTTTCGGCCACCAGGATTTTGCGATTGTGGGCATAGACCGAGATGAAGCCGCTGGCGTGACCAATAATCAGCAGGTTGCCATACCCTTTCTGCAGACCGACAAAAAAGACCTTGCCCTCGGCTGCTGCCGTTATTGCATCCCCTTCCCTGCCGGCGAAATCGATGCCCTTGTTGCTGTTCTCGCCGAAGGACGAAAGGATATTGCCGGTCGATGGCCAGGCCCAGGCGATCGCCAGCCCGGCCTCAGTCGCGCCGGCCGGCCGGGCCGCAGCGGGCACGGACGCCGGAGCGGCCGTTTCAGCAGGCTTTTGCAGGTTTTCCCAGGCAGCGTCGGAATAGGGTTCCTTGTTGACCTTCGGTTCGCGCTTCACGACATCACCGACTGGCGGCGGCGCTGTGCCCAGGGGGCGGCTCTCGACTGGGGCAGCGCCCTGGACCGGTTGCGTCACCGCCACCGCCGAATCCGGACTCCCCGGCGGCGTCAGGCGAAGAACCTGGCCCTCCTTCAAAGTGGCGGGATCAGTGATGTTGTTCCAGGCCATCAAATCCCGTTGGGCAATGCCGCGCTCCAGGGAGATGCGGTAGAGATTCTCGCCCCGCTTCACCGTATAGGTGGCGCCAACGGCGGCCGAGGACTTGGTGGAAACTGCCGTCGTCCGGTCGACGACGGGCGCAGGCGCCTGCGTGGCGCAAGCCGCCACCAACAGGGACAAAACAAGAATGGGAAGAGTGACTTTCATTCGATTCCTGACAGAAGTGGAACAAAACGCACGGCATCAAGCCTCGACTCAACAAAACCTTGCGGTGTCTGTTCGATCAACAAAAGGTACTGTTCAACAGCGCCAACCGGCAAAATCATCCGGCCCGCCGGCGCCAGTTGCTGCAACAACCCCTGAGGAACGCGGGGAGCCGCGGCGGCGACGATAATACTGTCATAAGGCGCCGCTTCCGGCAAGCCAAAATTGCCATCGGCGAGCTTGAGACGGACATTGAATTGCTGCAACTGGCGCAGATTGACCTTGGCTTTTTCCAGCAGGGGCTTGAGGCGCTCGACCGCATACACCTCCTTGGTCAACTGCGCCAACACGGCCGCCTGATAGCCACAGCCGGCGCCGATTTCAAGGGTTTTGCCCAAGCCCTTGCGCCCTGCCAGCAGCGCCTCGATCATGCGCGCCACGACGTAAGGCTGCGAAATGGTCTGCCCCATGCCCAACGGCAGCGCCGTATCGTCGTAGGCACGCGAAGCCAGGGCTTCCTCGACGAAGACATGGCGCGGCACCGCCGCCATCGCCGCCAGCACCGCTTCATCGCGGATGCCTTGCTCGCGCAGGCGCTCGATCATGCGGACGCGCGTGCGCTGCGAGGTCATGCCGATGCCGGACAAAGCGCCCATGCTCACGCCATCCACTCCGTCAATACCGGAATCTGCGCATAGTGCGTCAGGTCGATTTGCAAGGGCGTGATCGAAACCATGTCGCGCTCAAGGGCGTGGAAATCGGTTCCGCGGCCGGAATCCTGCGCCGCGCCAGCCGCGCCCACCCAATACACCGTCTCGTTGCGTGGCGTCACCATCTTCACCACCGATTCCGCTTTATGGCGCTTGCCGAGCCGGGTCACCTCCATGCCCGCCAGGCGGTCATGCGGAATATCCGGAACATTGACATTGAGCAGCACCGGCTGGCGAATGGGCTGCCGGAGGAAGCGCTCAACCAGGCTGCGCGCCACCCGGCCCGCTGTCTCGTAATGCAGCGCCTCGAAACTGCCGAGCGAAACCGCCAGCGACGGAATACCGAGCAGAAAGCCTTCCATGGCGGCGGCCACCGTTCCGGAATAAATGGTGTCATCCCCCATGTTGGGCCCCTGATTGATGCCGGAGACAATCATGTCGGGCAGGTCGTCGAAGAGGCCGGTCACGGCCAGATGCACGCAATCCGTTGGCGTGCCATTGACGAAGAAAAAGTCATTGGCCGCCTTGCGCACTGTCAGCGGCCGATCCAGAGTCAGGGAGTTGCTGGCGCCGCTCTGGTTGCGCTCGGGCGCCACCACGACGATTTCCGCCAGTTCCGCCAGCGCGTCCGCCAGAACCTGCAGGCCGGGGGCCAGATAACCATCGTCGTTGCTTACCAGAATACGCATAAACTGCCTGCCTTGGGCCAAAATCAGCGCCGTATTTTAGCAGACTGGCTTAACAGGCTGTTGAAGAACTCCACGGGGTTGCGGCGCAGGCTTTCCGGGATGGGATGCACGAAAGGATGCGAAGCTAATGGTCGATCCCCTTGGCGAGCTTCCTGACAAAGCAGACCGCACGGAAAGACGCGCCCCTCCGGGTTTGCGCGAAAAATGCCCATCTGCATTGTTGCGCTCCTCGGCATCGTAGTCCCGGCTACGACCTTCGTCGCGCGTCGCGCATCTGAGCATTTTTCGTGTCAAACGCATTCTCCCGGCGAGTTTTTCAATAGCCTGTTAACAGGCTGTTAAAGAAGCGCATTCCGGCCAAAGCCGGAATCCAGAAGAGAACACACTGGACCCCGGCTTGGCCATCTCTTGAAACGCCACTTTGCAATTGCCAAGGTGACGAAACCATCCGCGTTTCGCTAAACGCTCAATCCATCGAGCGGGCTGATGACGCCGCGTCCGCCCCGGTTGAGCACATGCGTATAGATCATTGTGGTGGATACATCGGAATGGCCGAGCAATTCCTGCACGGTTCGGATGTCGTATCCCCCTTCCAGCAGATGCGTGGCGAAAGAATGGCGCAAGGTATGCGGCGTGGCCGGCTTGACCAGACCGGCGTCGCGCACGGCCTGGCGAATCGCCCGCTGCACCGCCTGATCTTGCAGATGATGGCGCCGTACAGCGCCGCTGCGCGGGTCCTAGGACAGATGTATGGAAGGAAAGACGTATTGCCAAGCCCATTCCCGTTCGGCGTTAGGATACTTGCGCGCCAGCGCGTAAGGCAGATACACCGCGCCGTTCCCGGCGGCCAGATCGGAATCATGCAGCGCCTTGACTTTGAGCAGATGATCTTTCAATGGTGTGCGCAAAGCAGCCGGCAGCATCGTGACGCGATCCTTGAAGCCCTTGCCATCGCGCACCAGAATCTGGTGCCCCGCGAAATCGACATCTTTGACCCGCAGCCGCAAGGCTTCCATGATGCGCAAGCCGGAACCATAGAGCAGATTGGCGATCAGTTCCAGTAACTGGGTGCGGGCGACTTTCGGCTTCACCAACACCGCCTTGCCACGCTCATCTACCCCGTGAATTGCAAATACGTTCTTGGCGAGATCGATTCCAACAGTGATAATGCTCATGGACTTCCCCTTTCGATGGTTTCAAATGGACGACTTCGACATCACCATTTTGGCACTCAACTGCCGTTCGCGGCTTCCGCCGCAGCCTCGGGACGGGGAAGTCCCTTTCATTCGTTATGCCCCATTCCGGGAGTCTCACTGCCATGACTGAAAGGCGCACGTTAACCCTTCCGCGCATCAACGGTGCAACCGAATCCATAGAGACAACACAAAGCCTGTTATTCATCGGTGCGAATGGTTCCGGTAAGACACGCCTCGGCACATGGATTGAAATCACTTCGCCTCAGCGCGAATTAGTTCATCGAATTTCCGCCCAAAAGTCGTTGTCGATGCCAGATTCGACGACACCAGTTTCAGTCGAGATTGCTGAGAAGAGCCTCTTATTTGGAAACCCGGACTGGAACTATCAACACAAACTCCATAAGTGGGGCAAGAAGCCAGCCACGATGCTTCTTAGCGATTACGAGAAGCTGATGGTCTTTTTGTTTTCAGATGAAACTGAAGAGAATGCGAAATTCAAGATTGCAGTTAAGGCCTGCACAACACGCATTGAGCCGCCAGTAACAAAAATAGACCTGGTCAAAGAGATATGGGAGAAGATACTTCCGCACCGCGAACTTGTAATCGGTGGCTTACGAGTTCAAACAAGAGTCAAGGGGCAATCCGAGAAGATTTACAAATCATCGGAAATGAGCGACGGCGAGCGGGTTATTTTCTATTTAATTGGGCAATGTCTGGCAGCTCCAAAGAATGGAATCATCGTTATCGATGAACCGGAGTTGCATCTTCACAAGTCAGTACAGGCACCTCTTTGGGCGGAAATTGAGAGGCTTAGAAGTGATTGCCTCTTTGTATATCTGACACACGATGTAGATTTCGCTGCCTCACAGGAAGGCGCAGCACGAATTTGGCTGAAATCTTTTGATGGCACATCGTGGGATTGGGAACCCATTAGTGCCGACGAAAATCTTCCGGACGATCTGTTGCTCGAAGTCCTGGGGAGCAGAAAACCAGTTGTATTCGTTGAAGGAGATAACGGAAGCTACGATGTCTCTTTGTATCGCGAGATGCTTCCTGGTTTTCTCGTTGTGGCAAGAGGCAGTTGCTCGCAAGTAATCGTCTCGGTCAAAGCACTGAAGGCCAATGCGCAGCTACATCACCTTAGTGTGTATGGCATTGTGGATCGAGATCGAAGGGTACCTGAAGAAATTGCTGCCTTAGAAGCGGACTCGATCTTCGTCCTCACAGTTGCAGAAGTCGAAAATCTTTTCTGTACGGAGGAGGTAATAAAAATTGCCAGCAAAAGGCTTGCGCGCGATCCGACTGCTGACTTCCATAGAGTTTCTGATGAGATATTCAAGCGGCTTCAACAAGAGCTAGACATACAGGTTTCTCTGCGCGTCGCAAGTGAAATCAAGTTCCAGCTGAGCAAGTTTGACCAAAACATCAAAGGGGAGAGCGCGCTATCCGGCGCGCTAAATGCGCTTGCGCAAAGCATCGATGTGAAACAACTTTATACGACATGCATGAACACATTCTCGGAGATCATCGCCAATCGTGACTACGAAAAGTTACTGAGCACGTACAACCGCAAGTCATTGGCTAATCAGGCTAGCGGAGCGCTCGGATTGAAGAGCGGCGAACTGCCTGAATTGATTCTCAGACTAGCGAGAGGCGACTCCCGAGACGAGATTCGAGCAGCGTTGAAGAAGTACTTTGGAGGCTTTGGTGCTCATGTGGCATAACCCTGCGGTCCACCGGACGCTGCGCGATAAAGCCGCGCAGCGCCGGTGACCTCCACGTTGGCCGTCATGAGGAAGCTCGTAAGGAGTCATCTTGGATAAACGCTATCAAGTATTCGTAAGTTCCTCCTATGAAGACCTTCGGGAGGAAAGGCAAGAAGTTATGCATGCTCTTCTCGAACTGGATTGCATCCCTTCTGGCATGGAGTTGTTTCCGGCTGCTGATGAAGATCAGTGGACGTTGATCAAAAAGGTCATTTCCGAGTGCGACTACTACCTGATTATTTCCGGCGGACGGTACGGATCGATTGGGCCATCTGGACTGAGTTACACGGAAATGGAATACAGGCACGCCCTAGATATTGGGAAGCCGATAATCGGGTTCCTTCATAAGGATCCAATGCAACTTCCGGCCGGGCGTTGCGAGCAAACCGAAGATGGAAAGAAGAAACTTCTTGCACTGAGAGAGTTGGTACAAAAGAAAATGTGCAAGTTCTGGACAACGCCTGCCGAATTAGGATCTGTTGCTAGTCGCAGCCTAGTTCGATTAATCAAGACAACGCCGGCGGTGGGATGGATAAGAACCAATCAAGCGATGGACTCTGTAGCTGCCGGCGAGATTCTGAAGTTGAAAAAGACTATCGATGACCTGCAAACGAAGCTCCAAGAAGCGCGGCTTTCCGGGCCCAGTGGGAGCGAAAGTTTGTCTCAGGACGAAGACGAATTTGCCATTCATTTCAAGTTTGAGACGAGAGATGCATCGAGGGAAGAATGGACTTGGGACTACGAGGTCGATTTAACATGGAATGAAATCTTTTACGACCTCGGCCCCGTGATGCTTAACGAAGCTTCTGATATTGATGTGCGTACTGCACTCAATCAAACCGTTCGAGAGCGTTCAAGAAAGTTGCGTGGTGCAGACAAGAATCTGAAAGGACATACGGCGTTGTCAAGAACGTTCACGGTTTCGGAACATGATTTTCAAACTGTCAAAATTCAGCTGATTGCCTTGGGCTTGATTGCAAAAAGCCAAAAGGCACGTAGCGTCAAAGATTCGCGGACCTTTTGGGCACTCACTCCTTATGGCGATCAGGTGCTGACCACACTGAGAGCAATTAGACGCGGTCCCGGACTTGAAGCGCCCGGCCCACAAGAGGACGCTGCGGAGGGTGAATGACGGCCAACCACTCATTCCACCGGACCTGCGCGAAAAGCCGCGCAGGCCGGTGAATTCAAACGTTGGCGTCTTCACGCAGCCATGGAATATTTCGCGGCAGTAGTCCCTAAATCAGAATCTGAACTTGTGTCTGTGTTCCCCTTTAGCCCTTTCCGAATTTGATGACGCCACCCACCGCGCCGACGCGAATGATGTCCTTCGGCGCAAAACGCCCTTCCAGGATGGATTTGGCAAGCGGATTTTCCAGTTGTTGCTGGATGGCGCGTTTCAAGGGCCGAGCACCGAACACCGGGTCAAAACCGGCCTTGGCCAGCTCGGCCAAGGCGCTCTCTTCCACCACCAGTCCCATGTCGAGCTGCGCTAGCCGTTTTTCCAAATAACCCAACTGGATGCGGGCGATGCCGGCAATATGCTGCTCATCCAGCGCATGGAAAACCACCACTTCGTCGATGCGGTTGACGAATTCCGGCCGAAAAGAAGCTTTCACTTCGCCCATCACCGCCAGCTTGATCAACTGATAATCGTCACCGGCCATTTGCTGGATCATCTGGCTGCCAAGGTTGGAGGTCATCACGACCACGGTATTCTTGAAATCGACCGTGCGTCCTTGGCCATCGGTCATGCGGCCGTCGTCGAGCACCTGCAGCAGCACGTTGAAGACATCCGGATGCGCCTTTTCCACCTCGTCGAGCAGGATGACGCTGTAGGGTTTGCGCCGCACCGCTTCGGTCAGATAACCGCCTTCCTCGTAGCCGACATAGCCCGGCGGCGCGCCAATCAGGCGGGCGACGGAGTGCTTCTCCATGAATTCGCTCATGTCGATGCGGATCAGGTGATCCTCGGAATCAAACAGGAATTCAGCCAGCGCCTTGCACAGCTCGGTTTTTCCCACGCCGGTCGGCCCCAGGAACAGGAAGGAGCCATAGGGCTTGTTGGGGTCGGCCAGACCGGCACGCGAACGGCGGATGGCGTCGGCGACAAGATGCACAGCCTCGTCCTGCCCGACGACGCGCTTGTGCAGCCGTTCTTCCATCAACAGCAACTTGTCGCGCTCGCCCTGCATCATTTTGGAAACCGGAATGCCGGTGGCACGCGAAACGACCTCAGCGATTTCCTCGGCGCCGACTTGCGTGCGCAGCAACTTGTTTTTCGCTTTCTCGCCATATCCAGCCTTTTCTGCCACCTTCAATTGCGCTTCCAGCGCCGGAAGTTTGCCGTACTGCAACTCGGCCAACTTGTCGTACTGGCCCTTGCGCTGTAGATCGGCCATTTGCGCCTTGAGCTTGTCGATTTCTTCCTTGATGTGGGCGAAACCGTGCACCTGCGCCTTTTCGGCTTTCCACACCTCATCCAGATCGGAATATTCCTTGGTCAGGCGGGCGATTTCGTCCTCGATCAGAGCCAAACGTTTCTGCGAAGCCTCGTCCTTTTCCTTCTTCACCGCCTCGCGCTCGATCTTCAACTGGATGAGCCGCCGGTCAAGCTTGTCCATCGCTTCCGGCTTGGAGTCGATTTCCATTTTGATCCTGGCCGCCGCCTCGTCGATCAGGTCGATGGCCTTGTCCGGCAGAAAACGGTCGGTGATGTAGCGGTGGCTCAATTCCGCCGCCGCGACAATGGCCGGGTCAGTGATATCGACGCCGTGGTGCAGTTCGTAGCGTTCCTGCAGGCCGCGCAGGATGGCAATGGTCGCTTCCACCGAAGGCTCGTCGATCAGCACTTTCTGGAAGCGCCGCTCCAGCGCCGCATCCTTTTCGATGTATTTGCGGTATTCGTCCAGCGTGGTGGCGCCGATGCAATGCAACTCGCCGCGCGCCAACGCCGGTTTGAGCATGTTGCCGGCATCGATGGCGCCTTCCGCCTTGCCGGCGCCGACCATGGTATGCAATTCGTCAATGAACAGGATGATGCGACCCTCATCCTTGGCCACATCCTTCAGCACCGCTTTCAGGCGTTCCTCGAATTCGCCGCGATACTTGGCCACGGCCAGAAGCCCCGCCATATCGAGCACCAGCACCCGCTTGCCTTTCAGCGTTTCCGGCACTTCCTCGTTGATGATGCGCTGCGCCAGCCCTTCGACAATGGCCGTTTTGCCGACGCCCGGTTCGCCGATCAGCACCGGATTGTTCTTGGTGCGGCGTTGCAGAATCTGGATAGCGCGGCGGATTTCATCGTCGCGCCCAATCACCGGGTCGAGCTTGCCTTGCTGGGCGCGCTCGGTCAGGTCGATGCAATATTTCTCCAGCGCTTGCCGCTGACCTTCCGCCTCCTGCGAATCGACCCCCTGCCCGCCACGCACCGCGTCAATCGCCGCTTCCAGTGCCTTGCGGTTCAGCCCGTGCTGCTTGGCCAACTTCGCGGCCTCACCCTTGTCTTCGCACAAGGCGAGCAGAAGCATTTCGCTGGCAATAAACTGGTCGCCACGTTTCTGCGCTTCCTTGTCGGTCAGATTGAACAGATTGGACAGATCGCGCCCGACCTGCACATCACCGCCAGCCCCTTGCACTTGCGGCAGACGGTCGATGGACTTGCCCAGATCGGTTTTCAGCGCCGGCACATTGACGCCAGCCCGCGCCAGCAGCGAGGCCGTGCCACCGTCTTCCTGTTCGAGCAGCGCCAGCAACAGGTGCTGCGGCTCGATCATCTGATTGTCGTGGCCGATGGCCAGACTCTGGGCATCGGCCAGGGCTTGCTGCAATTTGGTGGTGAACTTGTCGAGGCGCATGGCTCTCTCCTTCAATCTGACTTGAACCGATGTGAGGGCAGTCCCGGTAAATTCAAGTTCAGCCGGGCACTGCCAACACCGAAGCGAAGCCGCCGCCCGGCGTGCGCAAATTGGTGGTCTGTCCCTGATACAAGCGGGCCGCCGTCAACTGCACTTTGCCGTTGTAAACATAACAACGTAAATCCAGCTTCATGTCGCGCGCGCCTTCGTGATGCGCGACACGACGTTCGGAAGGCGGCACAATTTCCTGCGCGATGTAATTGCCCTGCAGGATTTCCTCAAAGACCCGCTTGGTCAACTTGTCGCCCCGATAGGCGGCACGGCTGCCAAAACCAGCGGCAGGCTTGAAGAACCAGCGTCGCCGCTCCTGCCAGAGGCTTTCCGGGCTTTCATCGGCCACCAGCAAAGTACGCGGAATACCCTGCAGCAAAATGCGGCGCGGCGCTTCTTCCACACCCATTTCCAGTAGCGCTTGCTCATCCGAGAGCAGCGCCAGATTGCGCTTGTCGGCATAGAGGGCATGTGCGCGCGGATGCGGCGTCAGCACCACGCCATCGGCCTCGTAGGCCACCCGCAAGGCAGAATTGACGGGCGCCTCCAGGGCAAAATCGGTCAGGCGGTTATAGGCCAGATCGATTTTCTCGCCACGACAAGTCAGCGCCGTGCCATCCCAAACCAGATCAGCGGGGTCGGCAATCCGCGCTGCAATACCGTTGGCCTCGAACAACTGGCGGAAGAGTTCAAATTCCGGAGCAAGGTACTGTTCGTCGGGCTGCAGATCGACGATCGCGATGCTTTTGAGCGGCACATCACCACGCGCCCGCCGCCACTCCTCGCGGAACATGGCGACAAAAGCTTCTTCCGCACTTTCTCCCTGCTGCTGGGGCAAGATCGCCGCCACCGGCCCGCAACACTCGCGCTGGGCCCGCGCCAGACGGGCATTCAACAAAGCACCGCCGGCATTGGTGTTGATTTCGATCAGGCGTGGGCCGCTGCTGCCGAGATGAAAGTCATAGCCCTGAAAAACGCTTTGCGCCGCCACCGGCCGGCGGGCAATTTCCGGCGCATACGCCAGAACACGTTCCTGATAAGCCGGCAAAGCCACCACCGCTTCGATGGCGCGGATCAATTCCGCCATGCGCTTGAGGCAAGGCTCGCCGACAAACACGACCGTATCGGAAAAAAGATGCGGCCGCGTTTGCATGATCTCGCCGTACAAGGCACCCCCGCCCTCCTCCAGCGCCGCCTGCAGCGCGGCATGATCGACCGACAGGCAGGCGCAGTCGCGGTTGAGACGGTGGGCAGAGCAATCATCAGAAAGCGGTTGTTCAAGGGGCATCATTCAGCTCACGATCTTCCTTAGACAGCAATAACCCAGTATCAGCCCATCATTTTTCATCCGGTTACTATACAAACAGCTCATGTGTGTAGTAACCGGCTTAATCGACCCTGCAATCCAGGCCTATGCAGCCGCCTCATCACCCATAGTTTTCAAAAAACCCCAGCACCTCACCCAGTTCCCGCGTCCGTTTCATTGGCGGCAGGCTTTGCCAGACGCGGCGGCCATAGGGTTTGGAAATCAGGCGCGGGTCGCAGATCATCAACACGCCACGGTCGGTTTCGTCGCGAATCAAGCGTCCCGCCCCCTGTTTGACGTTGATGACGGCGCGCGGCAACTGGTATTCCATGAAGGCATTGCGCCCTTCGCGGCTCATCTGCTCGATGCGGGCCGACAGCACCGGGTCGTCCGGCGGCGCAAAGGGCAGCTTGTCGATGACGACCAGCGACAGCGCCTCGCCGCGCACATCGACACCCTCCCAGAAGCTCTGGCTACCGACCAGCACGGCATTGCCAGCGAAACGAAAGCGCCGTAGCAATTCGTTCTTGCTGCCATCGCCCTGCAACAACAAGGAGATTTCCAGCCCTTCTTCCTGGATGCGTTCTTCCAGCAATTCCTTGATGCGGCGCATCGCTTTCAGACTGGTGCACAGGAAAAAAGCACCGCCGCGGCAGGCTTTCAGCACCGGGAAAGCCGCGTCGACCACCGCTTCGCTGTAGCCCCAGGAATTGGGTTCCGGCATGCCGAGCGGGGCATAGAGCAGCGCCTGCTGGTGATAGTCGAACGGGCTTTGCCAGCAGGCCGAGGCGGCTTCGCCCAAGCCCAACTCGCCGGTGTAATGGCTGAAATTACCCTGCACCGCCAGCGTCGCCGAGGTAAAAATCCAGGCGCGCGGATGGCCGCCCATCTGCTTCTTGAAAATTTCCGCTACGTCGAGCGGTGTGCGATTGAGCTGCAGACTATGGCTAAAGGCTTCGGCCCAATAGACGAATCCAATCTCGTCGCCTTTTTCCCAAATCTGCAAGCACTGGCCCAGTTCGCCCACCCGCTGCCAGCATTTCTCCAACCCTTCCGAGCGTTCAGCCTGGGTTTCGAGAATAACGGCAAAGGCCTTCAGTTCGCTCTGCACCTGCTGCAGCGCCGCGCCAAAACCACTCTTGTCGCGCAACTGCAGGGCGGAAAAGCGTCCGCCATCAACCCCAACGCTCAGGCGAAAATCCTTGGCCGCTTTTTCCAGCTTGCGGCAGGCTTCCTGCAAGTCCTGACAATCACGGGCCGATGCCAGCCCTTCGGACTTGGTATCGCGCGCCAGATCAAGCACTTGCGACGACGACACCGAATCACCGAAAAAGAGCGTCGCCACTTCCGGCAACTGGTGCGCTTCGTCAAAAATGACGCTATTGCAGGCCGGCAGCAATTCCGCCGTGCCTTCGTCGCGCAGCATCACATCGGCAAAGAAGAGGTGATGATTGACGACGACCAGATCGGCCTCCATCGCCTCGCGCCGCGCCGCCAGCACAAAGCATTCGCGGGCATGCGGGCATTCCTGGCCCAGGCAGTTGTCGCGCGTCGACGTCACCGAATGCCAGACCAGCGAAGTTTCCGGCACATCGACGCATTCCGCCTTGTCGCCGCTTTGCGTGGTTTTGGCAAATTTGGCGATACGGCGCGCGTAACCGGCATCTTCGCGCGAAACAAAGCGGCCGTCGTCCAGCGCCCGCGCCAAATGGTAGTGACAGATGTAATTGGCACGGCCTTTGAGCAGCGCCACCTTGATCGGCGCTTTCAGCACCTTTTTGACAGTCGGAATATCCTTGTTGAACAGTTGATCCTGCAGGGTTTTGGTGCCGGTGGAGATGATCACCTTGCCGCCGGAACGCATGGACGGCACCAGATAGGCAAAGGTTTTGCCGGTGCCGGTGCCGGCTTCAGCGATAAAAACCGAGCAGGTGTCCATCGCTTCGGCAATGCGCTGGGCCATTTCGACCTGCTGCGGTCGTAGACGATAACCTGAAATAGCAGCCGCCAGCGGCCCCTCGGAGGAAAAAATGGTTTCGAGGGAATGCAATTCAGCGGCGCCTCTTGCTGCCCCATTCATCAATGAAATCGCGGATGGCCGCTTCAGTGGTTTCGATCAACCCCTGCTCCAGCTCGCGGCTCAGCCCGGCAATGCTCGTCTGCAAGGCAGCTTCGACCAAAGAAGGCAACTCCGCCGCCAGCCGGTCATGCACACGCCGGGTCAATTCCTGCGCCAACTTTTCGAGCAATGCCGGATCAAGCCGGGATTGCGGCGCCATCTCGGTCAATTCGCCACTTGCGATGACGGTCAGCACGGGCAAATCATCCTCCGGCCCCAAAACCGCTTCGGTCAATACCGGCAGGTCTTGATCGGGCGGCGGACGAGCGGGCTGTGGTCGGCGGCGCTGCATCAAGGCATCGGCACGGGCAACGACCGAATCGCCAGCGGGGAAGACCCGATCGCTCATGCTGCCCCCCCAAGCGAAATAAATTTCACTTCATACCCCCGATCCTTGTAAAACCGCGCCCGTTCCCGTCCCGCCCGACGGTCTTCCTCGTCTTCCCCCACTACCTCGATCAGGCTGGAAAAACGCGAAAAATTAGAGGGTACTTCTCGCCCCAGATTCATCAGACGCTCGTCCTGCGGCGGTTGCTCCAGACTGTGCGCAATCACGATCGGCGTCTGGCTGGCCAGGGGCGAACCGGACAGACAATGCGGCACAAAGCCGGTAGGCGGATGCACCCAGAGGAAACGGTCGATCTCGGCAGCCAACACCGGTTCGGGCGCATAAACCAGCACCGGTTTGTTCTGCGCCGCGGCTTTGGCCAACAAGTCGCAGATGGCGGCGATTTTGTCCACCGCACCGTGGTAGAAAAAAATCTGGGTCAATTGAGCTTGCCTGCGCGCTTCATCAGGAAATGACAGAGGAGCGGAACGGGACGACCGGTGGCACCTTTTTCCTTGCCGGAAAGGTAGGCTGTTCCGGCAATATCGAGATGCGCCCAGTTGAACTTCTTGGCAAAACGCGACAAAAAACAGGCGCCGGTGATGGTTCCCGCCGTGCGTCCGCCGATATTGGCCAGATCGGCAAAATTGCTCTTCAACAGATCCTGGTAATCGTCCCACAGTGGCAATTGCCAGGCGCGGTCATGCGCCTCTTCCCCGGCGGCAATCAGTTCGCGCGCCAGCCCATCATCATTGGCCAGCAGGCCGGTGGTGACATTGCCCAGGGCGATGACGCAGGCACCAGTCAGCGTCGCCACATCAACGACCACCGTCGGGTCGAAACGCTCGCAATAGGTCAACGCATCGCAGAGGATGAGCCGGCCTTCGGCATCGGTATTGAGGATTTCGATACTCTGACCGGACATCGAGTTGACGATGTCGCCGGGACGCGCTGCTGCACCGCCGGGCATGTTTTCGGCCGCCGGAACGATCACCGTCAGATTAATCGGTAGTTTCATCATGGCTGTCGCTTTGATC
>JAKJFA010000001.1:84722-116133 GCA_022705135.1 Pseudomonadota bacterium
GACGAGTCGCCCCACCACCCGGCATATTTTCCGCCGTGGGAATGACAACCGTCAGGTTGATCGGTAAGGCCATGCGAGCCACTGCTGCCATCGTTCCCAACACGCTGGCGGCGCCGCACATGTCAAACTTCATTTCATCCATTTCCGCCGGCGGCTTGAGCGATATGCCGCCTGTGTCGAAAGTAATGCCCTTGCCCACAAGCACGATGGGTTTGGCGGAGGATTTACCACCGCGATAGTGCAGCGCAATCAGCTTCGGTGGCTGGTGCGAACCCCTGGCGACGGCCAACAAGGCATTCATGCCCAGTTGTTCCATGTCGGCACGTTCGAGAAGCTCACATTTGAGTTTGAATTCAGTGGCCAGCTTTTTGGCGGCATCCGCCAGATAGGACGGCGTACACACATTGGGCGGCAGGTTGGCCAGATTCCTCGCCAGCGCGACGCCTTCGGCAATCGCGCTTCCCTGTACGATGGCTTCATCGGCAATGCCGAGTTCACTGCGCCGGTCGACCGAAAAAATGACTTTTTTGAGCGGGTGGCGCGCCTCTTCTTTCTTGCTCTTGAAGCGATCAAAACGGTAAACCGCCTCTTCGGCCAGCAAACTGGCCTGTCGCAGGCGCCAAGCAATTCCACGTTTCTTGACCGCAAGTTCGGTCAGAAAAAACGCCGCATCTCCAGCCCCGGTTTCATTGAGTGACTTGGTCGCGATGCGGATGGCCGCTTGATACTCCTTATCCCGGAAATCGCGCTCCTTGCCCAGGCCAACGAGCAAAACCCGATCGCATAAAGTTCCCGGAACACGGTGCAGGATGAGTGTCGTCCCGGCCTTGCCCTCCATATCACCGCGCCGGAGAATGTCGGCGATGTACCCACCGGAAGCCTTATCCAGCAATTCCGCCGCCAGTGTCATCTTACGGGGCTCGAAAATCCCGACCACCACGCTGCCCGTTCGCTGCTTCTCCGGGTGACCGCTTTTTGTGCTAAATTCCACGCGCTGCTCCTCTTTTCGTCAACGTCGACGTTCCGGCGATTATCCACGCTATTTTCGAGTTTCGTCAAAGCATGATCTTCGAGCGCGCCATGCGGCGCGAGTTCGTTCAGGCCGCTGCCGGCATCTGCGTCGCGCTGGTCGCCGTTCTCGCCTCCACCCAGCTCATCCGCCTGCTCAACGATGCCGCTGGCGGGCGTATTGCACCGGAAGCCGTGCTGGCGCTGCTCGGCTTCTCGGCCCTGAACTACATGCCCGTCATCCTGGTACTCACCCTGTTCATCGCCGTCCTGATGAGCCTGTCGCGTGCCTGGAGCGACTCCGAAATGGTCGTCTGGCTCAGTAGCGGCCAGCCCCTGACCGCCTGGATCATGCCGGTATTGCGATTTTCCTTCCCCGTCATTCTGGCCATCGCTTTGCTCTCAGCCGTGCTCACCCCCTGGGCCAACCTCAAGAGCAGCGAATACAAGGAAAAACTCAATGCCCGCAACGACACTTCGCAGGTTTCCCCAGGCGCCTTCCGCGAAGGCAGAGACGGCGGGCGCGTCGTCTTCGTCGAGGCCGTTGCCAACGACTTCACGCAACTGCGCAACGTCTTTGCCGCCTCAACCCAAAACGGCAAATTCGGCGTCATCATGTCCTCCTCCGGTCATCAGGAGTTCGCGCCCAACGGCGACCGTTTCATGGTGCTCGAAAAAGGCAGGCGCTACGAGGTCGAACCCGGGTCACCCGAATTCAAAATCATGGAGTACGAACGCTACATCATCCGTACTGAGGATTCGACCATTGAATCCAGCGACCCGCTACCCAAAACCATGCCCATCTGGGAGTTGGTACGCCAAAAAACGGACTTTTACCGGGCCGAGCTGCTGTGGCGCGTCAGCCAGCCGTTTTCCGCCCTACTCCTAGTTTTGCTGGCCATTCCGCTGTCCTTCGTTAACCCCCGTTCCGGGCGTTCGGCCAATATCCTGATGGCCATCCTGATCTATACCATTTACAACAATCTCATCTCGGTCAGCCAGTCCTGGGTCATGTTCAGCAAGCTCTCCTTCTGGATCGGGGTTTGGGCAGTCCACCTGTTGATGGCCCTCTTGGTCGCGCTCCTCTTTTACCGGCGCGTCACACCCAAACCCTTCTGGCGCCGGGGACGAACCTGATGCATTTCCTGCTCTACCAGCGCTACCTGATCCGCCAGTCGCTTACTGCCATTCTTCTGGTATTGGCCGGATTCCTTGCCCTGTTCAGTTTTTTCGATCTCATCCAGGAACTGCGCAGCGTCGGAATCGGCAGCTATCAATTTGCCCAGGCATTGACCTTCATCCTCCTCGGCCTGCCGGGACGCTTCTATGAGCTCATCCCGATCGCCGCCCTCATCGGCTGCCTTTTCGCTCTGACCACCCTGGCGCGCCATTCCGAAATCACCGTGCTGCGCAGTTCGGGCCTATCGACCCGGAAATTGCTCTTTACGCTGTTCCATGTCGCCGCAGTCCTCGGAATCGCCACCCTTCTGATTGGCGAAGCGGTCGTTCCCTTTTCCGAAAAGGCCGCCCAGGATTTCAAGGCCCGCGCCATCAACAAGGTCATCGCCCAAAAAGGATTCGAATCAGGCCTCTGGCTCAAGGACGGCCGCACTTTTGTCAACGTCCGCCAGGCAATGGCAGACGCACGTCTGGTTGGCATCCGCATTTATGAGTTCGACCAGAACAATGCCCTGAAATCGGTCAGTGAAGCGAAAGAGGGTTATTTTCTGCCCTCTGGACGCTGGTTACTGCGCGATGTCGCCCGCACGGTACTCGAAGGCGACCGAACGCGCGTCGTCAAGGAAGAAAGCGCCGAATGGCAATCCGCCCTCAATCCCGATCTGCTTTCGGTATTGATGGTCGCCCCTGAACGCATGTCGCTCTATGGCTTGGTCAAATACACCCGACACCTGATTGACAACAAGCAAAAAACCGAGCGCTACGAAATCGCCATCTGGAAGAAACTACTCTATCCCCTGGCCTCCCTGGTCATGGTGGCGCTGGCGCTCCCCTTCGGCTACACCCACAGCCGCGTCGGCGGCACCAGCCTCAAGATGTTTGCCGGCGTGATGATCGGCATCTTCTTCCACATGCTGAATGGCCTCTTTTCCAGCCTGGGAATCATCAACGCCTGGCCCCCTTTCGCCAGTGCTGCCGCCCCCTCGGCACTGTTCATGCTGACCGCGGTCGCCATGCTGTGGTGGGTGGAACGGCGCTGATTTTTGAAATATCAGGGTTCCGGGCGAACTGCCCCGACCTCATCGACCTTTGGCGCTGCAGGGAGGCGGGGCGAGTCCAGCGCCGGGGTCACCGTTTTCGCCGCTGCGCCGGCCTCGATTGGAGCGGCCATCTTCGGCTTGACGGCGGATTTTCCGCCACGCTTCAGACGCGCTTTTTCCTCCTCCGGCAGTTTTGAATAGGTCTGCCACTTTTTCTGTAGGATCGCCTTCTTTTCCGGAGGCAGTTGCGAAAACGCCTTGTAATCGCTGCGCACCTTGGCGCGCTGCTCAGGCGACATTGCCGCCCACTGCTGCATCCGCTTCTGTATGCGCTGCTGCGCCTCCGGATCCATTTTGGGATAGCGCGCTGCAATTCCCAGCCATTTCTTGCGCCGGAAATGCTCCATTTGATCCCAGTCTTTGGAAAGCGGCGCCAAGATCCTACGCTGATCGGAACTCAGCTGCTTCCATGCCGGCTGCGGGGGCGTGGCGACCACCGCCGAGGCGGGCGGAAGCCCCCAAGCGGGTGAAACTAAAAACAGGATAAGCGCAGCTAATCCGAGGAATCTTCGAGCCATGCCGCAAAGCCCTGGTCAAGAAAAGCATCGGGAGGAATATCATCGGCCAGCAAGGCGCTGTCGATGTCCTCAAGATCATGGACATACTGGTGGCCCTGCCAGTAGAAAGCGAACACCAGCGCCGTCAACACAAGAAGCATGGCAAGCAGGCGGCGGAAATTGACCCCCCCAGACAACTCAAAGCTGACGGGGCCGATCCCGGGCATCGCCAACCCCCAAAGACCCGCTTGACGTTTCTGATGCGCGAGCGCGTGACGACGACCGGCCTCAAGCCGGCGCAGAACGCGGGGAGAAAGATCGTCAAGCGTGCGGTCCAGTTTCTGGCACACGCGGTGGGCTAAATGTTCTTTTCTCATAACTCGACCCCCTTGGCGGCGAGCGCCGCAGCCAGAGTGTGCGTCGCACGCGAACAGTGGGTTTTGACGCTGCCATCCGAACAACCCATGGCCGCAGCGGTTTCCGCCACGTCCATGTCCTCCCAGTAACGCATCAGGAAGGCTTCGCGTTGACGCGCCGGCAGCTTGGCGATTTCCGCCTCGATGATGGCCATGGTTTGTCTTTGCTGCAGCGCAGCATCCGGCGTATTGCGGATCATCGAACCGTCGTTGGCTTCAATACCTTCCAGGGGATCGTAATCCTCGTCGTCAGAGGGTGAAAGTGCTGACAGCACCGTCATCCACATTGAACGCACCTTGCTGCGACGGTAATAATCCCGGATGGTGTTCTGCAAGATGCGCTGAAAAAGCATCGGAAACTCATCATGCGGCCGGTCGCCATATTTCTCGGCCAACTTGAGCATGCTGTCCTGGACGATGTCCAGCGCTGCCTCCTCATTGTGCACGGCAAACATCGCCTGCTTGAAGGCGCGGCGCTCCACCAACTCAAGGAAGCGAGATAATTCTTGTGGCGAAGCCAGGGGACGCTCCCTCCAGGAAGAAAAATGCCGGATCAGGCCCCATCAGTCCGAGGTTCATCAATCCGGTGCCTTGACCAATCCAGACCGGTCCATTAAGGTTACATATTTACGGCTCACAGCTTTGACAGGCTTGAAAATGAAGATCAGCGGCGCGGAAATTGTAATCAAGTGCTTACACGAAGAAAAGGTTGACTATCTGTTCGGTTTTCCGGGCGGATCGGTCCTTCACATTTATGACGCTTTGTTCAAGCAGGACCGGATCAAGCACATCCTGGTACGGCACGAGCAGGCGGCGGTACACGCCGCAGACGCCTACGCACGTTCCTCAAACAGGGTTGGCGTCGTCCTGGTCACCTCCGGGCCCGGCGTCACCAACACCATCACCGGCCTTGCCACCGCCTACATGGATTCCATCCCTCTAGTCGTCCTCACGGGACAGGTCCCGACGGCGTACATCGGCCAGGATGCCTTTCAGGAATGCGACACCGTCGGCATCACCCGCCCCTGCGTCAAGCACAACTTTCTGGTCAAGGACGTCAGTGATCTGGCGGTTACGATCAAGAAGGCTTTTATGATCGCCACGACCGGCCGGCCCGGCCCGGTGGTCGTCGATATTCCCAAGGACGTGACGGCGCAAACCTGCGTGTTCGAGTACCCCAATACGGTGCAGATGCGATCCTATAACCCGGTGATCAAGGGGCATTTGGGCCAAATTCGCAAAGGCGCCCAACTATTGCTGGAAGCCAAGCGCCCAATAATCTATGCCGGCGGCGGTGTCATTCTCGCGGATGCCTCAGAAAAGCTGACCGAACTGGCACACCGCCTGGGTTGTCCGGTGACCAACACCCTGATGGGGCTGGGCGGATTCCCGGCCACTGACCCCCAGTTCGTCGGCATGCTTGGCATGCACGGCACCTACGAGGCCAACATGGCCATGCACCACGCCGACGTGGTCCTGGCCATCGGCGCCCGCTTCGACGACCGTGTCATTGGCGACACAGCGCATTTCTGCGCCGAACCGCGCAAGATCATCCATATCGACATTGACCCCTCTTCCATCTCAAAACGGGTCAAAGTCGATATCCCGATCGTCGGTAACGCTTCAGACATCCTGGATGAATTCCTCAAGCTGATCGAAAGTCAAACTGGCCGCAATCCCGTCCTGCAAGACTGGTGGACACGGATTGAGGAATGGCGCAGCCGCCAGTGCCTCAAATACAAAAAAAGCGACAAGATCATGCCGCAGTATGTTATTGAGAAACTCTACGAGATCACCAAGGGCGAAGCCATCATCACCTCCGATGTCGGTCAGCACCAGATGTTCTCAGCCCAGTATTACAAATTCGACAAACCTCGGCGCTGGATCAACTCGGGCGGTCTGGGCACTATGGGCGTCGGACTGCCCTTTGCCATGGGCGCCTGTTTTGCCAACCCTGGGGTCACCGTTGCCTGTATCACCGGAGAAGGCTCGATCCAGATGTGCATCCAGGAGTTGTCGACGATCAAGCAGTTCGACCTGCCCATCAAAGTCATTTGCCTCAACAACGGCTACCTTGGCATGGTGCGCCAGTGGCAGGAAATGTTCTATGCCAGCCGTTATTCGCATACGTATGTTTCCTCGCTGCCGGATTTCGTCAAGCTGGCGGAAGCTTACGGCCATGTCGGCATACGCGTCACGCGCCCTGAAGATGTCGTGCCTGCGCTACAAAAGGCCTTAACGGAACACCGTAACGACTGTGTGTTTATGGATTTCATTATCGACCCGACGGCCAATGTCTTCCCCATGGTCGCAGCGGGCAAGGGATTGACCGAAATCATTTTTTCGGAAGATTTGTAAGCCGGAGGCTCAAAAAATATGCGACACATCGTATCCATCCTGCTGGAAAACGAGGCAGGCGCGCTTTCCCGTGTGGCCGGTCTTTTTTCGGCGCGCGGCTACAACATCGAAACCCTGACCGTGGCGCCGACCGAGGACGCATCGCTGTCGCGCATCACGGTCGTCACGCGTGGCTCGGACGATGTTCTGGAACAGATCGTCAAGCAGCTCAACAAGCTGGTCGATGTCGTCAAGGTCGTCGATCTTTCCGAGGCTGCCCATATCGAGCGCGAGCTGATGCTGATCAAAGTCCGCGCCGCCGGCAAGGACCGGGAGGAAATGAAGCGCATGGCCGAGATTTTCCGCGGCCGCATCATCGACGTCACCGAATCGACCTACGTCATCGAACTCACCGGCAGCAGCGCCAAACTCGATTCCTTCATCGGCGCGCTCGATGCCAGCCTGATTCTCGAAACTGTCCGAACCGGCGTTTCCGGAATTGGCCGGGGCGACAGAATTCTGAAAGTGTGAGGCGGTACCAAGGCCTTCCTCTCTGATTCCCCTCGTTCCTCACCCATTGAAAAAAGGAAAACCATGAAAGTTTATTACGACAAGGATGCCGATCTCTCTCTCATCAAGGGCAAAAAAGTCACCATCGTTGGCTATGGCTCACAAGGCCATGCCCACGCCCAGAATCTGCGGGATTCCGGCGTCAAGGTTACGGTTGCCGAGAAAAAGGACGGCGCAGCCTGGAAAAAGGCCGAAGCCGCCGGTTTCAAGGTTGAGGAAGCCAACAAGGCCGTCAAGGGCGCCGACGTGGTGATGATCCTCCTGCCGGACGAACTTCAGTCGCAGATCTACAAGGAAGAAATCGAGCCCAACCTCAAAAAGGGCGCCGCCCTGGCCTTTGCGCACGGTTTCAACATTCACTACGGCCAGATCATCCCGCGCGCCGATATCGACGTCATTATGATCGCCCCGAAAGGCCCGGGTCACACCGTGCGTTCGACGTACCTCCAGGGCGGCGGCGTGCCTTCGCTGATCGCCGTGTTCCAAAACAAGTCCGGCAAGGCAAGAGAGGTTGCACTGTCTTACGCCGCGGCCAATGGCGGAACCAAGGGCGGCGTCATCGAAACCTCCTTCCGCGAGGAAACCGAGACCGACCTCTTTGGTGAGCAGACCGTACTATGCGGTGGCCTGGTCGAGCTCATCATGGCCGGCTACGAAACCTTGACTGAAGCCGGTTATGCCCCGGAAATGGCCTATTTCGAGTGCCTGCATGAAGTCAAATTGATCGTCGACCTGATCTACGAAGGCGGCATCGCCAACATGAACTACTCGATTTCCAACAACGCCGAGTATGGCGAGTACGTCACCGGCCCCAAGGTCATCAACGAGGAATCGCGCTACGCCATGCGTGAAGCACTGCAACGGATTCAGAACGGCGATTACGCCAAGGACTTCATCCTGGAAGGCCGCACCGGCTATCCCGCCATGACTGCCCGTCGCCGCCTGATCGCGGAGCATCCAGTCGAACTGGTCGGTGCGCAATTGCGTGACATGATGCCGTGGATCAAGAAGAACAAACTGGTCGACCAATCCAAGAACTGATCGATCAACCGCGAGGAGTAAGGGGTAAGGAGTGAGGGGCAAACCCCCTACGCTTCCTACCCCTTTCGGTTTTCCCCCTCACTCCTCACTCCTAACCCCTTACGTTATCCACCCCTCACATGCCCTCATACCCGCACCCAATCATCGCCAAGGAAGGCTGGCCCTTCATCGGCATTTTCCTGATTCTGGCAGCCATTGTGACCTGGTGGTGCCCGTATGGGTCCATTCCACTGTGGCTCATTTTGGTCTTCTGCGTCCAGTTTTTCCGCGATCCAGCGCGCGAGGTCGCCGGCGGGCCTAAGAGCATCGTCGCCCCGGCCGATGGCCGCATTATCGTCGTTGAGGAAAGCGACGACCCTTACCTGAAGCGCCGCGCCATCAAAGTCAGCGTTTTTATGAATGTATTCAACGTGCATTCGAACCGCGCTCCGATCGACTGCACCGTCGTCGAAAAATGGTACATGCCCGGCAGTTTCCTCAACGCGGCGCTGGCCAAGGCTTCCACCGACAACGAGCGTTGCGCCCTCCACCTCAAAACCGCCGACGACCAGCAAATCACCTGCGTCCAGATCGCCGGCCTGATCGCCCGCCGCATCCTGAACTACGCCGAGCCGGGCAACAAGTTCAACAAGGGCGACCGCTACGGCTTCATCCGCTTCGGCTCGCGCGTCGACCTCTATCTGCCGCTCGACGCCCAAGTCAAGGCAAGTATCGGCGAAAAAGTGTATGCTTCCTCGTCCGTTCTTGCCGAGCTCGCCTAGGCCATGATGCAGCGCAAACCCCAAAAAGCCCTCTTCAACCCGGAGATGAAGCGACGGGGGATTTATCTGGTTCCCAACCTATTCACCACTGCGGCTTTGTTTTGCGGCTTTTTCGCCATCGTCCAGTCCATGCAGGGCAATTTCAAAGGCGCGGCAATCGCCGTCTTCATCGCCATGGTTCTGGACGGCCTGGATGGGCGGGTAGCACGCATGACCCACACCCAATCCGCTTTCGGTGCCGAATATGACTCGCTCTCCGACATGGTGAGCTTCGGCGTCGCGCCCGCACTGATCGTTTATGAATGGGCGCTGAAGGATCTAGGGCGCCTTGGCTGGATCGCCGCCTTCATTTACTGCGCCGGCGCCGCTTTGCGTCTGGCACGCTTCAACACCAATCTGGAAGTCATCGACAAGCGCTTTTTCCAGGGTCTGCCTTCGCCGGCGGCGGCGGCCTTGGTTGCAGGCTTTGTCTGGGACATGGGCATCGCCGGTTTCAGCGGCAAAGACATGCAATGGATCGCCTGGGGGCTGACCGTCCTGGCCGGATTAACCATGGTTTCCAACATCCGCTATTACAGCTTCAAGGACATCAATCTGCGTAAAAGCGACCCCTTCTTCGCCATCGCCGGCATTGCGCTCGGCTTTGCCCTGATCGCCTATGAGCCCGAAATCACCCTTTTTGGCTTCTTTGTCCTCTACACCCTCTCGGGCTACCTCATTTCCCTCGCCGGACTCTTTCGCAAAAAGTCACCCCCGGCCACACCCTGAGTGCTCGACTGCTTGTTCCAAAACAAAAAAGCGCCTGGACAGGCGCTCATTTTTTGGTGTTCTGGCGGAGAGGGCGGGATTCGAACCCGCGGTAGAGTATTACCCTACACACGCTTTCCAGGCGTGCGACTTAAACCGCTCATCCACCTCTCCGGAAGGGCGGCATTGTAACAGAAGCGCTCACCGGGTCAATGCGCGCCCTTGCAATCGACTCCGGCTTCTCTCAAACGTTCCGCCAACCAGGAACGCGCCAAAGCCTCGTCGTCAAAAAAGGCAAAAGGCTCATCTGCCTCGGTATAGAGCTTGGTAAAAATCTTCCGGACCGTTTCCGGCGCGGAGACATTTTGCAACACAACGGCGCTGGCCGTGCGCCCCTGTGTGCGGTGCCTGCGAACCGTCGCCACGGTGGCCGAGAACGAATCGGGCGTATGCAACCCTTCTTCCGAAATCACCCCCAGCATCCCCCAGGGTGCTCCGACAAGCGCCTCAACATTCTCGGTAACCTTCTGGCTGTAGAGCTGAATCAGTTCCTTGTTCCAAGGGCCTGTGGTTCGCACCACCAGAATCCGCCCCTCGGTGGAAACGCTGAACTCGCCGTGCGGCGCGAATTTTAAACGGCCCATATCCCCCTTCGACAAACCAAAAGCTACTGCCTTTGCAGCATTCTCCGGCCCAAATCGCCCAAGCCGCAAATGCGGCCGGCACGAATTCGGCCGAATCAGATCAACATTGTCCCACACCCGAACCCATAGCACCCCTTTCTTGCGGCTGCTTTGCTCCCCGGCGCCCGCATCACCTTTGTTGCCGGCGTGCTCGAGCACGGGCCGCCGCCTGATTCGGCACCGGTTTTTTCTCGCTCCCCGCACCACCAGTGCCGGCAGGCTGCCAATTCGGCACCAGATGGCGTTTGCCATTGCCGATGAGATCGGAGCGTCCCATCGCTTTCAGCGCCTCGCGTAAAATCGGCCAGTTTTCGGCATCGTGATAGCGTAGAAAAGCCTTGTGCAAGCGGCGCTGCCGGCCGCCGCGCACGCTGCCGACCCGCTCGCCTTCCATACTGAGCGGATGCAGGGGATTACATTCCGTGTGGTACATCGTCGTCGCCAGCGCCATCGGCGTCGGCAAAAAGGTTTGCACCTGATCGAGCCGCAGATTGTTGCGTTTGAGCCAGAGCGCCAGCGCCAGCATGTCCTCGTCGGTCGTGCCGGGATGCGCGGCGATGAAATAAGGAATCAGGTACTGCTCCTTGCCCGCTTCCTTCGAAAGACGCTCGAACAATTGCTGGAAACGCTCGTAAGCGGCAATGCCCGGCTTCATCATGCACGCCAGCACGGTCGGTTCGGTATGTTCCGGCGCCACTTTCAGGTAGCCACCAACATGATGGCTGACCAGTTCGCGCACATAGTCGGGTGAGCGCAGGGCCAGGTCGTAACGCACGCCGGAGCCGATGAGGATTTTCTTGATGCCCCGCAGTTCCCGCGCCTTGCGGTAGAGCGCAATAAGCGGGGCATGGTCGGTCGACAAGCGCGGGCAGATTTCCGGATAAACACAGGAAAGCCGGCGGCAGGCGGCTTCGATTTGCTTGTCGCGGCAGCCCAGGCGGTACATGTTGGCCGTGGGTCCGCCCAGGTCGGAAACGATGCCGGTAAAACCCGGCGTCTTGTCGCGCACGTCCTCGATTTCGCGCAGAACCGAGGCTTCCGAACGGCTTTGCACGATGCGCCCCTCGTGCTCGGTAATGGAGCAGAAAGTGCAGCCGCCAAAGCAGCCGCGCATGATGCTGACCGAACAACGAATCATCTCCCAAGCCGGAATGCGGGCTTCACCGTAGGCCGGATGCGGGCGGCGGGCATAGGGCAATTCGTAAATGCGGTCGAGTTCGTCACTGGCCAGCGGAATCGGCGGCGGATTGAGCCAAACGTCGCGTTCGCCATGCGCCTGCACCAAGGCCCGCGCATTGCCGGGGTTGGATTCGAGATGCAGGGTGCGCGAGGCATGGGCGTACAGCAGCTTGTCGTCCTTGACTACCTCATAGGCCGGCAGGCGCACCACGCAATGCGTGCGATCCGCATGGGCCGGGCGCTGCGGCACAGCGGCAGGGTCGCTCATGTCGATTTCCAGCCAATCCTCGCCCGGCTTCCAACCCTGCGGCACCATGAAGGCCGTGCCGCGCAGGTCACGAATCTGGTTGATCGCCTCGCCCCTGGCCAGCCGATGCGCCAATTCGATCAGCGCCCGCTCGGCATTACCGTAGATCAGCAGATCGGCCTTGGAATCGGGCAGCACCGAGCGCCGCACCTTGTCCGACCAGTAATCGTAATGCGCCACACGCCGCAGGCTCGCCTCTATAGAGCCCAGCACCACATTGACCTGCGAAAAGGCTTCGCGGCAGCGCTGCGCATAGACCGTCACCGCCCGATCCGGCCGCTTGCCGGCCTCGCCATTGGGCGTATAAGCATCGTCGGAGCGGATTTTGCGGTCTGCCGTGTAGTGATTGACCATCGAATCCATGTTGCCGGAAGTCACCCCGAAAAAGAGGTTGGGCTTGCCGAGTTTCTTAAACTCGGCGGCCGAATGCCAATCCGGCTGGCTGATGATGCCGACGCGAAACCCCTGCGCTTCCAGCAGACGGCCGACCAGCGCCATGCCAAAACAGGGATGGTCAATGTAGGCATCGCCAGTGACCAGAATGACGTCGCACGAATCCCAGCCCAGCGCCTCCATCTCGGCGCGTGACATGGGCAGGAAAGGGGCCGGTCCCAGGCGGTGCGCCCAGAATTTGCGCCAGGAAAAGAGGGAAGCGACTGCACTCATGGTCCGATTTTCGCATGGAAGGCGGCCAAGTAAGCGAAACAAAGGGTTTCCCGTTAAAATGCCGCCTTCCCGCCAACGATTCCTGGTCACGGCATGCTGTTCAATTCCTACCCCTTTCTGCTGCTCTACCTACCCATCGTTCTGATCGGTTTTTTCCAGTTGGCGCGGGTGGGTCACGCCTATGCCGCCGGCTGGCTGGCGCTGGCTTCGCTTTTTTTCTACGGCTACTGGAATCCGGCCTATGTCGGGCTGCTGCTCGGTTCCATTATCTTCAACTACGCGATGGGGCTGTGGATCGCCAAAGCCGGAATCCGCCACCAGGCCAAGCACAAAAAGGCGCTGCTTGCCTTCGCCATTGGTGGCGATCTCATCCTGCTCGGCTATTACAAATACGCTAATTTTTTCATCACCAATCTCAACGCCGTCGCCGGAACCGGCTGGAGCCTGGGCGACATCATCCTGCCGCTCGGCATTTCCTTCTTCACCTTCACGCAGATCGCCTTTCTGGTCGACACCTACCAGGGCAAGGCGCGTGAATACAATTTCATCCACTACGTTCTGTTCGTCACCTATTTCCCGCACCTGATCGCTGGCCCGGTGCTGCATCACAAGGAGATGATGCCGCAATTCGCGCACGCCGCCACCTACCGTTTCAATGCGGAAAACATGTCGGTCGGCTGGACCATTTTCTTCATCGGCCTGTTCAAGAAAGTCATCATCGCCGATGGCATCGCCGCGCACGTCGGGCCGGTTTTTTCCGCTCCGGCCGCCGGCGTGATGCTCTCCTTTTTCGAGGCCTGGGCCGGCGCCTTGTGCTACACACTGCAACTCTATTTCGATTTTTCCGGCTATTCGGACATGGCCATCGGCCTTTCCCGCATGTTCGGCATCATCCTGCCACTCAATTTCCATTCGCCCTACAAGGCCGTCAATATCATCGAGTTTTGGCGGCGCTGGCACATGACCCTATCACGCTTCCTGCGCGACTATCTCTACATCCCGCTTGGCGGCAATCAAAAAGGCAAGACACGCCGCTACCTCAACCTGATCGTCACCATGCTGCTCGGCGGCCTCTGGCACGGCGCCGGCTGGACCTTTGTCGTCTGGGGCGCTTTGCATGGGCTCTACCTGATCATCAACCACGCCTGGCACGCTGTCCGCCGCGCCCTCGGCCAGGACCCGAACCGGCCGCTGTCACGACCGATGCACGCCTTGTGCGTCTTCATCACCTTCATCGCCGTCGTCTTCGCCTGGGTCTTCTTCCGTGCCGACGACCTGCCCACCGCCCTCTCGCTGGTTAAGGCCATGCTCGGCGGCAACGGCTTCACCCTGCCCGACAATCTCTTTACCCGCCTGCCCGCCCTGCATGCCTGGCTGAGCACGCAAGGCTGGTTCGCGCCCAGCAACGGCCTGACCTCGGGCGGCATGCTGAACTGGATCTGGATTCTGCTGCTGGTCGTCTGGTTCGCCCCCAATACACAGACCATCCTGCAACAGTTCAAACCGGCTTCCGACGTGCCGCAGCCCATTGAACGCACGCGCCTGCTGTGGAAACCCGGCCTGCTTTCCGCCCTGCTGATCTGGGCACTCGCCTTCACCGCGCTGATCAACCTGTCGAAACAATCGGCTTTCCTCTATTTCCAGTTCTGACCATGCACGCCCGCTACCTACGCTTTCTTCTGCTCTTCTGTGCCCTCACCTGGCTGCCGGCGATCGTCCTCAATTTCGTGCTGGTGAAGAACGAAGGCAACATCGAGGAAATCTCCTTCGCCGCCAGTGCCTGGCAGGAGAAAACCAAGGGCATCACCTTCTCGCCCACCTTCGGCAACAACAGCCTGTTCAAGACCCTGCGCCTCAATGACCGCTTGGCGGAAACCGACACCATCGTCTTCAGTTCCTCGACCTCGATGCCGATCGACAGCACCATGTTGCCGTCGCACTGGCACCTGTACAACTTCTCGCAAAGCGGTAGCCCCTTGAGCAGCAGCATCCGGCAGGCTGAATATCTGGCAGCGAAGGCACCACATATCAAGCATTACATCATCGCGTTGGATTGGGCCATCGGCTCGCCCTATCAAGCCGTTGCTGCAGGCCCCATCGATCTCACCCGCCCGACGAAAAACACGGCCAATCAGCAAAAGAACTGTCCCTCCCTGTTGGCGGACATCAACGATGCGCTTTCCTTCCCGCGCATGACCAAGCTTTGGCAAGTCCTGACCAACATCGCCAAAGCCCGACAACCAACCAGATCCTTCCGCGAACACTTCCTGCAGATCAGCAGCGACGAGTATCTCTGTCCCGACGGGAAAACTCCGGGAATGGACTTCGGCGTGCACAATCGCGGCACCTGCAACGGCTTCCGCTACGACGGCAGCGCCACCTATTCCGATTACAAACTGGCCAGCAATGAGAAGACCCTGATCAACGTCGCACTTTCCGCCAGTTCGAAATACGTGGAAGCGCTGAAAACCACGCAAGGCGCCGTCCATCCACAAGTTCTGGAGCGCCTGAGTGCCTTGAATACCGCCATCGGTAAGAACGGCGGAACACTGATACTGATAATGCCGCCCTTATCACCGGGCCTGGAAAAAGGCTTTTTGCAACATCCACAATATTCCACCTACCTGCAACGAACCAAACAGGATTTCGAAGCCTGGAACAAGACAAACAGGGCCGTCATTCTCGATTTCGGGCAAAGCGAGAAATACGGCTGCGCGGTCAATGAATTCCTCGATCAGCACCATGCCATTCCAAGCTGTTACCAAAAGACTTTCGACATCTTCTGGAAAAGTGCCGAAGGATCAGCCATCATTGCTCGTACAAGGGAGCGCTGAACCATGACCACACTTAAAGCCATCAACGATCTGTCACGCCATACCGAACCGCTGCGCGCCGAACTGGATGGCGCCATCAAGCGCGTTCTCGATCGCGGCTGGTTTGTTCTGGGGCCGGAAGTCACCGCTTTCGAGCAGGAATTTGCCGCCTATTGCGGTGCCAGCCACTGCGTTTCGCTAGCCAGCGGCACCGATGCGCTGGAAATGGCCTTGCGGGCGTTAGGCATCGGCCCCGGCAAAACCGTGCTGACCGTGGCCAACGCCGGCCTTTACAGCACCATCGCCATTTTCGCCACTGGCGCCACGCCGGTTTACGCCGAAATCCTGCCCGACAAGCTACTGATCGACCCCACCGACATGAAGCGCATTCTCGACAGCCGCAAGGTCGACGCCATCATCGTCACTCACCTTTACGGTCTGCTGGCCAATATGCGTTCCATCCTGCTCTTCGCCCGCGAAAAAGGCGTGCCGGTGATCGAAGATTGCGCCCAGGCGCACGGCGCCAGCCGGCAAGGCAAGAAAGCCGGCTCGCTGGCCGATATCGCCTGCTTCAGTTTTTACCCGACCAAGAATCTCGGCGCCTTGGGCGACGGCGGCGCCGTCACCACCTCAAGCCCCGAACTGGCCGAGGCCATTCGCCAATTGCGGCAATACGGCTGGAGCAAAAAATACCAGGCCAGCCGCGCCGGCGGCCACAACAGCCGGCTCGACGAGCTGCAGGCCGCCATCCTGCGCGCCAAACTGCCGCTTCTCGATACCTGGAACGCCCGCCGCCGCGACATCGCCAAACGCTACAACACAGGCATCAGGCACCCAAAGATCACGACGCCGGGCACGCACGGTGAGGAGTACGTCGCCCACCTGTACGTCATCCGCACTGCCGAGCGCGAGGCGCTCAAGCAGCATCTGGCCGCTGCCAATATTCCGTGCGACATTCACTACCCGATCCCCGACTTTGCCCAACCGGCCTACAGCGCCCTCTTCACCGGCGTGCGATTACCGATCACCACGCAAGTCTGCAAGGAAGTGCTGACTCTGCCGTGTTTCCCGGAACTCGGCGACGATGAGGTCGACACCATCATCGCCCACATCAACGCCTGGTAACCATGCTCTCCGTCGTCATCCCGGTTTATCGCAACGAAGGCTCGATCCCTGATCTCATCGCCGCGCTGTCGGAGGTTGCCCTCAAAGCCCAGCAGGATTATGGCTGCCCGGTCGAAGTGGTCTTTGTCGTCGACGGCAGTCCGGACAATTGCCACACCTTGCTGGCAGAGCACCTGCCGAAGGCACCCTTCGCCTCGCAACTGCTATTGCATTCGCGCAACTTCGGCTCCTTCGCCGCCATCCGCAGCGGCCTCGCCGCCGCCCAAGGCGAGTTCTTCGCCGTCATTGCCGCCGACCTGCAGGAGCCGCCGGAACTCACTCTGCAATTTCTCGAAAAGCTCAAAACCGGCGATTACGATGTCGTCGTCGGCTGCCGCGAAAACCGGCAAGACCCGCTGTTATCGCGCGCCAGTTCCAACCTGTTCTGGAAGCTATACAAGCGCTTTGTCATCCGCGATATCCCGGAGAAAGGCGTTGACGTTTTCGGCTGCGACCGGCCCTTCCGCGACCAGTTGTTGCAATTGAGCGAAGCCAACTCCTCGCTGGTCGGCCAGATTTTCTGGCTCGGCTTCCGGCGTGGCGAAGTCACGTACGAACGCCGCGAACGCCAGCACGGCAAAAGCGCCTGGACGCTCAAAAAGAAAATCAATTACCTGCTCGACAGCATTTTTTCCTTTACAGACCTGCCGGTCAAACTGCTGACCCTGTTTGGCGCCATCGGTGTCTTTGGCTCTCTGCTACTAGCCTTGTTCATTGTTCTTGCCAAGGCCTTTGGTAGCATCACCGTCCCCGGCTATACCGCCACAGTACTCACCGTCATTTTCTTCGGCGGCCTCAATTCACTTGGCATCGGCATTGTCGGCACTTATGCATGGCGCGCCTTTGAAAACACCAAAAGCCGACCGCTCTCCATCGTCATGGCCACCCGTAGTTTCGACGGCCAAGTTCTCAAGGAACCCGCATGACCGATCATTTCATTCATGAAAAAGCCCTGTGCGAATCGACGAAAATTGGCGCCGGTACCCGCATCTGGGCCTTTGCCCACATCCTGCCCGGAGCGACCATCGGTGCCGACTGCAACATCTGCGACAACGTTTTTATCGAAAACGATGTCGCTCTGGGCGACCGCGTCACCGTCAAATGCGGCGTACAACTGTGGGATGGCATCAGCGTCGAAGACGATGTTTTCATCGGCCCCAACGCCACCTTCACCAACGATCGTTTTCCGCGCAGCAAAATGTATCCGGAAGCCTTTGCCAAAACCCTGATCCGGCGCGGCGCTTCCATCGGTGCCAACGCCACTATCCTGCCCGGCCTGGAAATCGGCACCGGAGCCATGATCGGCGCCGGCGCAGTCATTACCCGCTCGGTGCCGCCCAATGCCATCGCCGTCGGCAACCCGGCGCGCATCATCGGCTATGTCGAAACCAAAACATCGTCGCCTGTTATTCCCTCATCTATCGATCAGCAAACCCCAGGCATCATCGCCACCTCAGTCAAAGGCGTCACGTTGCACCATCTGCCACACATCGAAGATATGCGCGGCAGCCTGAGTGTCGGCGAATTCGGGCGTTCCTTGCCTTTCCTACCCAAGCGCTACTTCCTCGTTTTCGATGTACCCAGCCGTGAAATCCGCGGCGAGCATGCCCATCGCCAGTGCCATCAGTTCCTCATTTGCGTGCGCGGCTCCTGTTCGGTCGTCGCCGACGACGGCAACAATCGCCAAGAATTTCTGCTCGACCGACCGAATCTCGGCATCCATTTGCCCGCCATGACCTGGGGTATTCAGTACAAATACTCAGAAGACGCTGTGTTGCTGGTCTTCGCCTCGGATTACTACAACGCGGCGGACTACGTCCGCGATCACGATGAATTCATGGCTTTGGTCAAAACGGCGTGAAACCTGAAGAAAACCTCAACACAGAGGCGCAGAGATCACAGAGTGCCGCAGAGAAAGGCGGCATTTTTCCAAACTCGGAAATTCATACCGAATTCCTGCGTTTTCTGCTAGTCGGCGGCTTGCAGACCGCATTGAGTTATGGAATTTTTCTGTTGCTGCATCTCTTTCTGCCTTATGCCATCGCCTATTCCATTGCCTATGGCTGCGGCATCATCATTTCGTATTTTCTGAATGTATTGTTTGTTTTTCGCGAAAAAGTCAGCCTTGCCAGCTTTCTAAGGTTTCCGCTGGTTTATCTTGTGCAATACCTGCTCGGCCTCGCATTGCTGTGGCTCTTCATCGACCGGCTCGGCCTTGCCCCCGCCTTGGCCATGCTCAGTGTCATCGCCATCACCGTTCCCGTCACCTTCCTGGCCAGCCGTTTTCTTCTCAAAAAATCATGCTGATTCGCAAACCGCAAAACCTGACCGAATGGCTGTTGCTGCTCGGTACCCTCAGTTTCATTCCGGCTCTTTTCTTCTACTTGGTTGGCGAAGAGGGTATCTACACCATCTCCAGCATAGAAATGGCGCACAACCAGACCTGGCTCAAACAAACCCTGTACGGCGCCGACAATGGCCGCCCGCCGCTGCTCAACTGGCTCATCGTGCCGATCGCCCAACTGATCGGCTGGGCGCACGTCGTCATCGCCGCCCGTCTGGTCTCGGTGCTAGCGACGCTGGGCATGGTCGCCACGGTTTATGGCCTGAGCCGCCGTTTGACGCAGGACAAATCCTTCGCGCTCTTCGCCGCCCTGACCTGCCTGTGTCTTGCCGACCTGCTGCTGTATCGCGGCTGGCTGACCTACACCGATCCGGTTTTCGCCTTCTTCACCTTCGCCGCCATCGCCTGCCTTTGGATCGCCGCGCTGGAAAAGCGCCTCGGCTACCTACTGCTGTCCATCCTGCTGATCAGCGCCGCCCTGCTGACCAAGGCCTTCACCGCCTACCTCTTTTTCGGCACCGCTCTTTTCGTCCTGCTCTGGCAACGCGAAGCGCGGCGCTTCCTGCTTTCCCCCGCCGCCCTCGCCATTTTCGCCCTCACCCTGATCGTGCCTTATCTCTGGTTCACGCAGGTCACCCAGCCCGGCCATAGCGCCGGAATGGCGAGTGAGATGCTGCGCAAACTCTCCGCTCAAGGCTTCCTTCCCTACCTGCAGCGTCTGGTGACCTACCCCCTGCAGACTGCCCTGGAGCTCTCGCCCCCCGTTTTGCTGGCGCTCTACCTCAAGCTGCGCCGGCGCGTGCGGCAGGAAGCCGCGCCCTGCTTCACCACCGGCCTGTGGATCACTTTTCTGTGTTTCCTACCTTACTGGCTGGCGCCGCAGGGCGGCATCCGCTACCTGCTGCCCATCTACCCCCTCATCGCGCTGGTCTGCGCCGACCTCATCTGGCGCTCGGGCGAATCGGCCAGAACTCTGGCGCTGCGCTGGTTCGCCGCCGTCATCGCCGTCAAGTTCGTCTTCGCCCTTATCCTGTTCCCGTGGTATCAGGTCCACTATCGCGGCAAAAACTATGTCGCGGCCGCACAGACCATTCAGGAACGCACCAAGGGTCATCCGCTCTACGTCGCCGATGACCGCGCTCCGGCGCTGTCCGTTGTCAGCGCCATGAACGCCCGGCGGTTTCCCCAAGCGCCGCTGACTTCTCCGCCCCCGCAGTTCGACTCGGGATTTGTCCTGGCGAAGGGGGAAAATCCGGCCTGGGGCAGCGTGGCTGAAATCTACACGCTGGCCAAGGACCAACTCTATCTGCTCTGCAAAGGAAAGGCCTGCCAATGAATGCTGCCAAGTCCGCCCTGATTTTTTTCGGGCTATACGCCCTGACCACCGCCGTCGCCCTGTTCTGCCTGTTCGTTACCATCAACATCACAACCGGATGGGGTGCCGCCAGCACCAATAATGCGATGATGATCATGCTGGCCATCATCGCAGCGCTCTTTATCGCCAGTACGCTGATCGTCTTTTTCCTCCTCGGCCGCTTCATCCCGAATCTGAGGGCCAGGGTAGCCGTGGCCTTGGGCTATGTCGCACTATCCTCGATCGCACTGCTCTTTTTCGCCTTTGCCTCAGCCCTGGTCTTCAATCGTTGACGGCATATGGCCGACCAATTTCCCGAATCCATCTGCATCGTCCGGCTTTCCGCCCTCGGCGATCTTTTTCTCGCCCTGCCGGCCGTTCAGGCGCTATCTGACAACCTGCCGCATACCCGCATCACCTGGCTGGTCGAGCGCCGTTTTCTGCCGGTGGTCGAACATCTGTCCGATCGCATCGAGCTTTATCCGGTGGACGGGCCCAATTCGCTGGCCGAATTACGCCGGATACGCCGCGATTTTTCCCGGCGCCGTTTTTCGATCCTGCTCGCCATGCAGGCCAAGCTGCGCAGCAACCTGATTTATCCGCTGATCCAGGCTGAGCGCAAAATCGGTTTCGATGTGCGCCGCGCCCGCGACGGACAAGGCTTTTTCATCAACGAGCGCATCCCCCGCGCTGACCAACATCTGGCCGACGGTTTTCTGGCCTTTGTCCGCAAATTGGGCGTCGCGCCCGGTGAAACGAAGCCATGCGCGCCGCCGCTCACTTCCGAGGCACTGGCCTGGCGGCAGGCCATCATTGGCGATGCGCCCTATCTCGTACTCAACACCTCCTCCAGCAAGGCCGAGCGTTCCTGGGCCCTGGCGCTACAACGCGAATTCCTGCAACGCCTGCCGGAAACCGGTTGGCGGGGTCGCGTCATCCTCAGCGGCAGCCACCGCGAAGAAGCAGACGAACTGGCCGCCATTGTCCCCGACAGCCTCAATCTGGCGGGCGCCACCGATTTGCCGCAGTTGCTCGCGCTGCTGGCGGGCGCGCGCCTTCTGGTTTCTCCCGATAGCGGCCCGGTGCATATCGCCCGCGCCTACGACGTGCCGGTCGTCGGCCTCTATGCCGTCGCCCGCTCGGCGCTGTGCGGCCCCTGGCAAAAAACCGAATACTGCGTCGATGTCTTTGATGAAGCCGTGCGCACCCTCTTGCACCGCGACCCGGCCAAAGTGGACTGGCATACCCGCGTGCATGATGCGCGCGCCATGCAGTTGGTCACTGTCGACGCCGTGCTGGCGCAAACCGCCCGCGTCCTTGCACGACAGGCATCGCCCGACCATGGCGCACAAGGCGGCGCGATCCCGGCATAAACGGGTAAACTTCTACCTTTCAACTGAGTGACTGAACAGAATGGCTCAATACGTCATGTCGATGCTGCGCGTGAACAAGATCGTTCCGCCCAAGCGTCAGATTATCAAGGATATTTCCCTTTCTTTTTTCCCCGGCGCCAAGATCGGCCTGCTGGGGCTGAACGGCGCCGGCAAGTCGACGGTGCTCAGGATCATGGCGGGCGCCGATAAGGAATACGACGGCGAAGTGCAATGGGAAGCCAATATCAAGATTGGTTATCTGCCGCAGGAACCGCAACTCGACGCCGGCAAGACCGTGCGCGAAGAAGTGGAATCCGGCCTGGGCGAAATCATGCAGGCGCAAACCCGGCTCGATGAAATCTACGCCGCCTATGCCGACCCCGATGCCGATTTCGACCAACTGGCCGAGGAACAGGCGCGTCTGGAAGCCCTCATCGCCACCTCCGGCAGCGATACCGAAAACCAGATGGAAATCGCTGCCGATGCGCTGCGTCTGCCGCCGTGGGACGCCAGCATCAGCACGCTCTCCGGCGGCGAAAAGCGCCGCGTCGCGCTGTGCAAGCTGCTGCTCTCCAAACCCGACATGCTGCTGCTCGATGAGCCAACCAACCACCTCGACGCCGAATCGGTGGAATGGCTGGAGCAATTCCTTTGCCGCTTCCCCGGCACCGTCGTCGCCGTCACGCACGACCGCTACTTCCTCGACAACGCCGCCGAGTGGATTCTCGAACTCGACCGTGGCTGCGGCATTCCCTGGAAGGGCAATTACTCGTCCTGGCTGGAACAGAAGGAAGCCCGCCTGGAAACCGAATCCAAGCAGATCGACGCCCACATGAAGGCGATGAAGCAGGAACTGGAATGGGTGCGTTCCAACCCGAAAGCCCGCCAGGCCAAGAGCAAGGCGCGTCTGTCCCGCTTTGAGGAACTCTCCAGCTTTGATTACCAGAAGCGCAACGAGACGCAGGAAATTTTCATTCCGGTCGGCGAACGCCTCGGCGACAAGGTCATCGAATTCAATGGCGTAACCAAGGCGTTTGGCGACAAGCTGCTGATGGACAAGGTCAATTTCAGCATTCCGCCCGGCGCCATCGTCGGCATCATCGGCCCCAACGGCGCCGGCAAATCGACGCTGTTCAAGATGATCACCGGCCAGCAACAGCCCGATTCCGGCGAAGTCGTGGTCGGCCCGACGGTCAAGATGGCTTACGTCGACCAGTCACGCGATTGCCTGGACGGCAGCAAGACCGTGTTCGAGGAATTGGCGGAAGGCCGCGATATCCTGCAGATCGGCAAGTTCGAAATGCCCAGCCGCGCCTATATCGGCCGTTTCAACTTCAAGGGCGCCGATCAGGGCAAGAATGTCGGCAACCTGTCCGGCGGCGAACGCGGGCGCCTGCATCTGGCCAAAACATTGATGGCCGGCGGCAACGTGCTGCTGCTCGACGAACCGTCGAACGACCTCGACGTCGAAACCCTGCGGGCGCTGGAAGACGCCCTGCTTGAATTCGCCGGTTGTGCGCTGGTCATCTCGCACGACCGCTGGTTCCTCGACCGCATCTGCACGCATATCCTGGCGGCGGAAGGCGATTCGCAATGGTCTTTCTTCGCCGGCAATTATCAGGAATACGAAGAGGACAAGCGGAAACGGCTGGGTGAAGAAGGCGCCAAGCCACATCGCATCCGTTACAAGCCGATTTCCCGTTAAGGAGAATGCCATGAGCGAACGCCCGCACCGCCTGCTGATTGTCGATGACGATGCCCGCCTGCGCGACCTGCTCAACCGCTATCTGAGCGAGCAAGGATTCGAGGTCAAAACCGTCGCCGACAGCGAACAGATGAAGCGGGCGCAAAGCCGCGAGCATTTTGACCTGATCGTCCTCGACCTGATGCTGCCGGGCGAAGATGGCCTGGCCATCTGCCGGCGGCTGCGCGGCACCGGCGACAAGACGCCGATCGTCATGCTGACGGCCAAGGGCGACGAAATTGACCGCATCGTTGGCCTGGAAATGGGCGCCGACGATTACCTGCCCAAGCCCTTCAACCCGCGCGAACTGCTGGCGCGCATCCGCAGCGTGCTGCGCCGGGCGCAGAACCCGGGACCCGGGCGCGCCGGCCGCGCAGGAAATTGTCCGCTTCGGCGAAGTCGAGATCGACCTCTCCGCCCGCACCTTGAAACACAAGGGCGAATCGCAAATGCTGACGACCGGCGAATTCGCCGTGCTGCATGTCCTGCTGCAGCATCCGCGCCAGCCTTTGTCGCGCGACAAGTTGATGACGCTGGCGCGCGGCCGCGAACAAGGCCCCTTCGATCGCGCCATCGACGTGCAGATTTCGCGTCTCAGAAAATTGATCGAACCCGACCCAGCCAAGCCGCGCTATCTGCAGACGGTTTGGGGCTTCGGCTACGTTTTTGTTCCAGACGGCACGCCGCAATGAAGCCGATGAAGGGAGAAGAGGGAAGGGGGAAGGGGGAGAAACCGGTCCTCCTTGCGCGCTTTCTGCCCCGCACCCTGCTCGTCCGCACCTTTCTGCTCATCGCTGCGCTTTCGGTGTTGAGCACAGCCGCCTGGATGGGGGTTTTCCGGCTCTATGCCGCCGAACCACGGGCGCGCGACACGGCACAAATGGCCGCCAGCGTCGTCAATCTGGTGCGCGCCGCATTGCTGGCCTCGGCACCGGAAAAGCGCCTGGATTTCTACCACGACCTCCGTACGCTCGAAGGCATCCGTTTACTGCCGCTGGAACGAGAAGACCAGATTGCCCCCTTGCCGGAGGACCGCTTCCTGAAATTCCTGGAAACCGAGGTCAAAAAGCGCCTCGGCCCCAGGACGCGGGTCGCACTGAGCGTCAACGGCATCCCCGGTTTCTGGATCAGCTTCGCGCTTGACGGCCAGGGCGACGCCGATGACGATTATTGGGTCATTCTGCCCCGCACCCGAACCCAGTACGAACTGACCTGGCAATGGCTGACCTGGGGAGCGCTGGCGCTCGGATTATCGCTTCTCTTTGCCTGGTTCATCGCTTCACGCCTGAGCCGGCCACTGGCGCGTCTGGCGCACGCCGCCACCGCCGTCGGGCGCGGTCAGAAACCGGCGCCGTTGAATGAGGAAGGCGCGGACGAACTGAAACAGTTGGCCGGGGCATTCAACCGCATGACGGCAGACCTCGAAAGCAATGAGCGCGAGCGCGCCGAAGTACTGGCCGGCATTTCGCACGATCTGCGCACACCGCTCACCCGTTTGCGGCTGGAGGCGGAATTGAGCGTCGCCGAAGAACCCTCGCGGCAGGCCATCATCGCCGATCTCGAACAGATGGAAGCCGTTATTGCCCAGTTTCTCGACTATGCCCGCGGTGAGGAAGGCGAACCGGAAGCAACCGCCGACCCCGGCGCGCTTCTTGAAGAAATCCTCGCCCGCCAGAATCGGCCCGGACGCCAAATCTCCGCCCAGATTGCCCCCCTGCCTGCGTGCAGCCTGCGTCCAAAAGCCCTTCTGAGGGCGATGGACAACCTGATCGACAATGCCTTCAAATATGGCGGCAAGGAAGTGGCCTGTCATGCCTCCCTCGAAAATGGCGCCATCCAGATCGATGTTCTTGACCGCGGCCCGGGCATCGCGCCGGAGGACACCGAACGCGCCAAACGCCCGTTCATCCGCCTGAATGCAGCGCGCGGCGGCACACCGGGCACCGGCTTGGGGCTCGCCATCGTCGAGCGCATCGCCCAGTTGCATGGCGGACGGTTTGAACTCCTTCCCCGCCAGGGCGGCGGATTGATTGCACGGCTCATTCTGCCTTGCGGCCAGAAGCACCGGGAGCAGCCTTGAACTCAAGCAGCTGCCAGCATCAGCCGGCCGCAATACACCTCAAAATCAGCGGCCGGGTGCAAGGCGTCGGCTTCCGCTGGAGCCTGCAGCGCAAGGCTCTCCAACTCGGCTTGTCCGGCTGGGTGCGGAATTGCGCCGATGGCAGCGTCGAAGCTGTTGCCGCCGGTCCGCAATCGGCCCTGCTTGAACTCTGCGCATGGGCACGGCGCGGACCTCCAGCGGCGCGGGTCGATCAGGTACAGGAAAACCGCTGGTCAGGCGAAATCATCGAGGGCCGATTCGAGCAATGGCCGACGGCCTGAGTGACAATCACCTCTTCACGACAAGGCATTGTTATGGAAAACCCGCTGCAATCGGTCGATCAACTCAAGGTCTCGGTTCTCGACATGCTCATCCGTTTCGGGCCAAAGTGTTTCGTCGCGCTGCTCATCATCGCCGCCGGCTGGCTGGTGGCGCGCTGGTCCGGCAATATGCTGCAACGCTTCCTCGAACGCTTCAGCCTCGAAATTCCGGTGCGCACCTTGCTGGTCAGGATCTGCCGCATCCTGATCATGGCGCTGTTTTTCATTCTGGCGCTGCAAAACCTCGGAGTCGAATTACTGCCGCTCATTGCCGGACTCGGCGTTGTTGGCGCCGGCGCCGCGCTCGCCATGCAGGGCATGCTCGCCAATATCGTCGCCGGATTGACCATCATCTTTACCCAACCTTATCGCGTCGGCCACTACATCTCGATCGCCGACGAGGAAGGGGAAGTGCTTGATATCAGTCTCTTTAATACCATCCTTGGACACCCCGACCAATCGCGCGTCGTGGTCCCCAACCGCAAAATTGTCGGCGAGATCCTGCACAATTTCGGCGCCATCCGGCAGATTCATCTCAGCGTCAATATCCCCTACGGCACCGAAGTGACCCAGGCGCTCTCGGCAATCCAAGACGTGACCCAAGCCAACCCGCGCGTTCTGAAAGAACCGCCGGCCCGCATCGGCATCGCCCGCCTTGCCGAATCGGGTATCACCCTCGCCATAGGCCCCTGGGTCAATGTTCCAGACTATCTCCCGGCATCAAACGAGCTGAATCAATCGATCATAGAGACCTTCAGCGTCCGCAAGATCCCGATTGCCCTGCCGCAATGCGAGATCCGGCTCCTGCAAAACGAGAAGACGGCACAGGAGATCAACTGAGCAGGCTGTGGCAGGTCTCGGCGAAGTTCGCTTCAATTTGCGGCAGAACACTGCGGAACACCTGCCAATCACCACCGATGCGTTGCCAGGCAACCGGATCGAGCGGCATCACCATCTCGCCAGGCTGATGGGAAAATTCCAGGGCATGCGCCGTCGCATCGGCGATGTGGATCAGGTTGGCGAGCGAATCGTCCGCCGCACGCCCCGGTTCGTGATGCCCCGCCAGCGCCTGGCGCAGGCTCTCGGGGAAATGCCAGATCTCCGCCAGCATGCCGCCGACCTGGGCATGATCCGTTCCCATCACGTCGCGTTCGGAGGCCAGACTGGAACAATCCTTGCTCGCCCGGTAATCAAGCACTTTGGTGTATTCCATCGGAAAATTAGCCGCCAGGGCAAGTTGCCCGATGTCGTGCAACAGACCCGCCGTAAAGGCAAGCTCACGGTTACTGCCCGCCATTTCGGACAGGCCTGCCGCCGCCAGTCCGGTTCCGATGCCATGCCGCCGGTAGGCCTCGGCATCAAATCCCCGACAGCGGTCGGCGAAAAAAGTGCAATTCACCCCCACCGCCAGTACCAGGCTGCGCACGGCGCGGAATCCCAGCACCACCACCGCGTCCGGAATCGTCGCCACCCTGCTTTGCAGCCCGTAGAAAGAGGAATTGGCGACGCGCAACACGCGTGCCGTAATCGCCTGATCGCGCGAAATCTGATGCGCCAGCCGCTCGACATCGACGTCGTCTTCATGGGCAAAGCTGGCCAGCAACTCGGAAACCACCTGCGGCAGGGGCGGCAATTGCTGCAGACAGAGGGCGACCCTCTCCTTTGGCAGGGCACTCATCAGCGCTGCCCCACGCGGTAATCGACCACAGCCTGGTAGAGGGCGCGCGACACCTCTCCGGAGCCGGCATGACGGAACAGGTGATCCAGCCGTCCCTGCAATACGAGGCGGTATGCTTCGGTTTCCTGCACATCCTCGGCCACTTGCCGTTCGATTTTCGCCCCCGGCAGATCCCGGCTGGCCAAGCTGGCGATATTTTTCTCACTCAATTCGGCGCCCGCCGGAATGAGAACCCGTCCCATCTCGTCGAGCAGAGCCTCTGCCAAGACCATTCCTGGAAGCAGATCCGCAGTCGCAAGCACTTCAACGCATTTCACTTCTCACCCCTCCGCCGAAAACGACAGCCACCCGCCGCCGCCCTTGGAGCACTTTTCCCAGTATATGACAAAGCATCCTGCGTGCAAGCGGCAAAATCAGCAGGATCAGGCGCTAGCCAAGCTTCCAGCTTGCCAGCTTTTGGTACTCGACGCCACTACCCGCAGAAAGCGAGCGGACGAGGGTAAATTCGCCGCAGTGCCAACGGCAGGCTGGCAGATCAGGCAAAGGCTGCGGGGCGGCAGCCATTTTGCGAACCAGGGTCACATGCGGCGAGAAACTGCGCCGTTCAAGCGCGAATCCCCGTTCGCGCAGGCGGTCTCCGAGTTCTTGCGCCAGGCCTTGCAGCCGCACCTCCCGCCGCGTGCAGCCGGCCCAGAAGATATGGTTGTGCGGCCAATACCCCAGCCGGTCCAGAGAGAAGTCGAATGCCTTGGCATCGATGCCATCCGCCGCTTCTTCCGCCTGATTCAGTCGACCCGGTTCGATTTCACCCAGGAAGGCCAGCGTCAGATGCAGGGTTTCCGGCCGCATCGGCCGCCCGCCCCAGCGCCGTGCCGCCTCTTCCGCCACCGCCGACAGAGCGGCAACGGTCTCGTCGCCCGGCCATAAAGCAAAAAAAAGACGCACCGGCCCTAGCGGCGGCGGATCAAGACCACCGCCTGCGCCTCGATCGCCTCACACCGCCCCAGATAACCGAGTGTTTCGTTGGTTTTGCCCTTGATGTTGATACAGTCCGGCGCCACGCCCAAATCATTCGCCAGGTTTTCGACCATGGCCGGGACGAACGCAGCGATTTTCGGACGCTGGGCGACAATCGTCGCATCGACATTGCCTGTCTTCCAGCCGCGCTCCCGCAACAACCCGACGCAGGCGCGCAGCAGCAGCCGGCTATCCGCCCCTTCATAACGCGGATCGGTGTCGGGGAAGTGACGGCCAATATCGCCCAGGCCCGCCGCACCGAGTAGCGCATCGGTGATGGCATGCAGCAAAACATCGGCATCGGAATGGCCCAACAGGCCTAGATCAGAGGGAATGGTCACCCCGCCTAAAATCAGCGGCCGCCCTTCCACCAAGCGGTGGACGTCGTAGCCCTGGCCGACTCTCATCATTTCAAGACCTCCGATAATATGCTGCCCGCAACAACCAGATCGGCGGGATAAGTCACCTTGAGATTGGTGCTCTCGCCGTGCACCAAACACGGGCGATGCCCCATCGCCTCGACCGCCCCGGCCTCGTCGGTCACGTCGGACGCCTGTTCCAGGGCTTCGCGCAACAAGCGATAGCGGAACATCTGCGGGGTCTGCGCCTGCCACAGCCCCTGGCGCGGTTCGGTCGCCAAAATCCGTCCGTCCGTATCGGCGCGCTTCAAGGTGTCCGCGACCGGCAGGGCGAGAATACCGCCGACCGGGTCTTCGGCCACCTGGGCAATCAGCCCCTGCAGCGCCGCCGCCGACAGGCAAGGACGGGCGGCATCGTGCACCAGAACCCAGTCATTCTCCGCCGCCTCGGCAGCCGCGGCTTGCAGCCCGCCAATGACGCTCTGGGCGCGGGTCGAGCCGCCGAGATCCGATACCCTCAGTTTTTCCTCCAGCGCGGTCCAGTCAAACCGCGACCAATGTGCGTCGCCGGGCGACAAAACCACCCAGACCCGCGTGATGGCCGGGCAGGCGCACAACACTGAGAGTGCGTAATAAATCAATGGCTTGCCATTGACGAGGAGGTACTGTTTGGGCAACTCGGCACCAAAACGGGTGCCGCTCCCCGCGGCCGGAACGATGGCAAAATATTTGGGCATTCCAGAATTTTAACCGAACAAAGCGGGGCACTGAGGCGGCAAATGCCAGTATGTTGGGTGTGCATTTTTTTCTGCTAGACTGAGCCTGTGGCTTTGCTCTCAGGAATCGTAATGGAACAGATTCGCATCCCTGCTGTGGCAGGACAGTTCTACCCGCGCGAGCAGCAAGTGCTCAGCCAAGAAGTGGCGCGTCTGCTAGATGCCGTAGCGCCTAGTGATGGCCCACAACCCAAGGCCATCATCGTGCCACATGCTGGCTACATTTATTCCGGCCGCACTGCCGCCGCGGCGTATGCCCGTCTCAAACCCTGGGGTCACGTCATCCGGCGGGTCGTCCTGCTCGGCCCTTGCCACCATACCGCAGTCAAAGGTCTGGCTGTGCCCTCGGTCAGCGCCTTTGCTACCCCGCTTGATACCGTCCCGCTCGACCAGGAAGCGCTGCAAATGCTCTCCGCCCTACCCCAGATCGAGGTCAACGACGCCGCACATGCCCGCGAGCATTCGCTCGAGGTTCAGATTCCCTTTCTGCAAATGGTACTGGAATCCTTTGTGCTGGTGCCTCTGGCGGTCGGGTGCGCATCCACCGTCAGCGTTGCGGAGGTTCTGGATCGACTCTGGGGCGGCGACGAAACCCTGATCGTCGTCAGCTCGGATCTCTCGCACTTCCTGCCTTATTCCAGCGCCGAAATCCGCGACCGCATGACCTGCGAGGCAATTCTTGACCGTGACCCCTGCATCAACCCGCATAATGCCTGCGGCGCCTATCCAATCAACGGTCTGCTGCTCGCCGCAGGCGCGCACGGACTGCAGCCGGAATTGATCGAGTTGTGCAATTCCGGCGACACTGCCGGGGACAAGCTCAGCGTCGTCGGCTATGCCTCTTTCGCTTTTTATCCAGAGCCCACGTACCATGCCTGACCAAAATGCCGCACTGGGAACATCGCTGCTGATCCTGGCGCGCGATGCCATTGGCCGCACTTTTGGCGCCGCCTGCCGCCCTTTCGACGATCTGCCCGAACTGCATGCGCCAGGAGCAAGCTTCGTCACGCTGACCGAGCGCGGCGCGCTGCGCGGCTGTATCGGCAGCCTCTCCGCCTACCGGCCGCTGATCGACGACGTGCGCGAAAACGCCTGCGCCGCCGCCTTTTCCGATCCACGCTTTCCGCCCGTCAGGGCTACCGAATTTGAGGACATCCGCGTCGAGGTGTCGCTGCTGACGCCGGCATCCCCTCTCTTCTTCCGCGACGAGGCGGACGCGCTGGCGCAGTTGCGTCCGCACATCGACGGCGTCATCCTGCGTCTGCACCACTATCGCGCCACTTTCCTGCCGCAGGTTTGGGAACAGTTGCCCGATCCCAAAGCCTTTCTGGCCCATCTCAAGCAAAAGGCCGGGTTGCCCGCCGATTACTGGAGCCCCGATCTCACACTTGAACGTTATCAGGTTGAGAAATGGAAAGAACCGGCGACCTAAACAGCGCGGAATCGGAATATCCGGCACGCTGGTGGTCTGACCTTGGTGACGGCCGCCTGCAGTGTACGCTTTGTCCGCGCGACTGCACATTGCGCGAGGGGCAGCGCGGCCTGTGTTTCGTCCGCAAGGTCAAGGACGGCCGTATGATCCTGACCACGTATGGCCGTTCCTCCGGTTTTGCCATCGACCCCATCGAAAAGAAACCGCTCAATCACTTCTACCCGGGCAGCAGCATCCTTTCCTTCGGCACCGCCGGTTGCAACCTGAACTGCAAGTTTTGCCAGAACGCCGATATTTCAAAGGCCAAAGACATGGATCGGCTGGTCGTCGCCGCATCGCCCGAGGAGATTGCCCGGACCGCCCGGCAGCACGGCGTCGCCTCCGTCGCCTACACCTACAACGACCCGGTCATTTTCGCCGAGTACGCCATCGACACCGCGCAGGC
>JAKJFA010000020.1:0-33278 GCA_022705135.1 Pseudomonadota bacterium
AGGTACGTATGGAAACCTGCCGTCTGAATGCCAACCACGTCCATATCGGCGTGCCGCTCCCCGGCGACGTCTACGACGAGCACGGCCAACTGTTGCTTTCCAAGGGACAGATCCTGAACTCCCAGGCGCAGCTCGATCATTTGCTTGAGCGCGGCCTGTACGTTGAACTCCGCTTATTCGAGGCGCATTTCAAGCCCTCCGCCGCTTCCCCCCTGCCGGTCGAGAACAAGTTTGACCCCTTCCTCGTTCGCGGCACCATGAAACTGAGCCTGAACCGCCTGCTGCGCGGCATCACCGATGCCTCGACAAGCGGTGCCCAGATCGTCGAATTTGCGGAGCATTTAGAGGCTTATGTCCATACCGATGCCGAAGCCGCGATCGCGGCCTGTTTGCTGGATCAGCAGGAAGAATCCAGGGGCGCGGCGCATAGCCTCAGCAGCGCCATCCTCAGCGCCCTGCTGGCCAAGCGGCTCAACTGGGCCAAGGAACGGCAACGCAGCCTCGCCTGCGCCGCCTTGACCATGAACCTCAGTATGATGGACCTGCAGCAACGCCTCTTTCGACAAGCGACGCCCTTGACCCCGGTCCAGCTCGAGCAGGTGCACGCCCACCCGGAAGCCGCCCTGGCCGCGCTGCAACAAATCGGAATCACCGATCCGCTCTGGCTCAAGGCCGTAGCCCAGCACCACGAAGCCCCATCCGGCAAGGGGTATCCACAGCACCTGACCGAAACCCTCGAAGACGGACAGCTGCTGCGCATCGCCGACATTTTCTTTGCCCGCGCCAGCGCACGCGCCGATCGTCCGCCGCTGCCGCCGGCGCAGGTCATCCGCGCCCTCTTTGTCGAAGAAGGCCAGGGGGCCTGCGCGCCGCTCGTCGCCACCCTGGTCAAAACACTCGGCCTCTACCCGCCAGGCAGTTTCGTCAAGCTCGCCAACAGTGAAGTGGCCGTTGTCTTCCGCAGCGGAGCAACACCGCAAACACCCGTAGCGGCGTCGGTCAAGACGGCCAGCGGCATGCCCACCATGCAGCCTGTGCGCCGCGATACCGCCCGCGCAGGATACACAGTGGCCGGCGCGGTTGCGCCAGGCAAGGTCAGCGTCGGCTATGACCTTGGCAAGCTCTGGATCACCGACGCACTTAACTCTTAATTTGGGGGCGCTCAGACCGGCGGCAGGTGCAGATCGCTCGTCCCCGGACAAACCCAGCGCGGCCCCTCGCGCGTCGTGTCGATGCACCCGCCTTGTCCGTAACAACCGCTGGGCGCACGCAGTCGCATCATCTCGTCCAGAATACGCGACAGCTCGTCACCCTCCCGCAGCGACGCGGCTACCCTTTGCTCGACGATCGCCTCGTCCATGGCCAGCTCGCCGTCGGCGGCACGGCATACCCCATTCCGCCAGTGGTAGATTTCCAGGCATTTGCTGTCCAGCGTGTAGGGTTGATCCCGCTTCCAGAAGTTGGTGAACAGTCCACTGCCGAGATAGAGCACCCAGGAACCCTCGTTGCCCAGAACATCGGAAGAACGCTCGTCCGGGTTGCGGAACCAGACGCGGTCGCCCGGCACGTAATAACGTTCGGGCATCGGCGATTCCTGCGCCCCATACTCACGCAGAAACACCTCATGGAACTGCCCGGAACGAATCACCCGGCGCTCGCACTGGCGCTGCAGGCAATCGTATAACTCGGGATTACAGGATAACAACTCTTCAGCAATGGCCAGCAGGATGACATACTCGGTGGCGCGGTAACAGGAAAAGGAATAAACCTGCCCATCAGCGCCGGGCTGGGTGGCTTTGCGCAAGGCCTCAATCAGGGAATGCCCTGGCCGCACGACATAGCCGTTCTCCTCATCGTAGCGCCAGCAATCGGCCGGGCGCTCAGCCTCGCTGGTATGAAAATCCAGCGCGGTCCGTCTGCCGGCAAGGACGATGTTGCGACGAATGTGAATGGCCGCCAGCAGTTCTTCGCAGCTTGGAAATTCAATGGCTAACGGGCTGACCAAAAGAGCAATCAGAATCTCCCGCTCAAGGTCGAAGGAACTGCGCACCGTATCGAGCGAGAGACGCGCCGCCAAGCCGGTACTGTCATCGTCCGGAACCCACTCGCGGCGCAGCGCCGGCAGCAAGGAAAGCAAAACGCCCTGCCCCACCTCGCCAACCCAGGAAACTTGCCCGGTCAGACAGTAACGTTCGACGATTTCTTCCAGACGCCCCAATTCCTGGGGCGAAGCGCAATGCACCCAAAGCCCGCCGGCGAATCCGTTCATACACATAACCCTCCCCAATGGCCGCAATCCGCCCACATGTCTTGATTGCAGAAAGCAAACTGAATTTTCACACTGCCAATCCGTATAGCCGCCCTGCGGGAATTGTCGGATTCTCCATCTCTGCTATCATGCCCTCATCACAGAAGCGGCATTGAATATGATACCCCCATGCGCCATATCATCACCCTGATCCTGCTCTGCGGACTCGGCTGTGCACAAGCCGCCGAAGGCCACGGCACCCGGAGCGCAGAAAAACGCTACGCGCTCGTGATCGGAAACGCCGCCTACAAAACCTCGCCCCTGTCCAATCCAGTCAACGACGCCAGCGACGTCGCAGCCAAACTCAGGGCCCTCGGTTTTGAAGTCATTCTCAAGACCAACACCACCCTCAGGGAAATGAGCCGTGCCATCACCCAGTTTGGCGAACGGCTCGATCCGGGCAGCGTCGCGCTGTTCTACTATGCCGGACACGGCATCCAGGCCAAGGGACGCAATTACCTGATCCCGGTGGATGCCGAAATCGCCAGCGAGGCTGCCGTGCGCAGCGAAGCGGTCGACGTGGATCAGTTGCTTGAGCAACTCGCCCCGGCCAGCGTCAGCATGGTGATCCTCGACGCCTGCCGGAACAATCCCTACGAGCGCCGCTTCCGCGGTGGCCGGGGCAGCGGCTTGGCCCAAATCGACGCCCCCAAGGGCACCCTGATCGCCTACGCCACAGCGCCCGGCAAAGTGGCCGCCGACGGCGAGGGTCGCAACGGCCTCTACACCGCGCAACTGTTGCAGGCGCTGGACCAGCCCGGAGTCAAAGTCGAGGACGTGTTCAAGCAGGTGCGGATCAAGGTCGCGCAAGCCAGCCGCGACCAACAGATTCCCTGGGAAGCCTCCTCATTGACCGGAGACTTCTTCTTCGTTTTCACCGGCCCGACCACGGTCAACGTTCAGCCCGCCGAACGTTTGAAGCTTGACCCGGAAACCGAGGCGTGGAAAGCCGCCGAAAGCGCCAACCGGGCGGAAGCCATTGAGGCCTACCTCAAGGCCTACCCGAAAGGGAAATTCGCCGCAGCGGCCGGCATCAAGCTCTCTTCCCTCAGGGCCGAGCAACAGCCCGCCGTCAAACCGGCCCCATCGCTCCCTGTCCGAACCGAAAGTTCCGAAGACGCGCTCTGGCTGGCCGTCGAGAAAGGAAACAGCGCCGAGGACTACGGAGCCTATCTGGCGCAGTACCCCAAAGGGAAATACGCCGTGCTGGCCAAAGGCCGCAAAGCAAAATTGGAACAAGCCGCGCAAAATGCCCAACTGGCCGAAAATTCCGCCTGGGCCAGCGCCGAGGGCGCCAACACCAGGGAAAGTTATGCCGCCTATCTTCAGGCCTACCCCCAAGGCCAATACGCCGCTCTGGCGCGCGCGCGGCAAGCGGCATTATCGCGGCAGGATCAAATCGAGACCGGGGCAAGAATACTCGGTCAGTGGGGCGATGGCCGCTGGTATCCGGCAACGATCAGCAGCCAGAACGGGGACTTCTTTCATGTCGCCTTCGACGACGGCGACCAAGCCAATCTGCCCCGTACCAGAATCAGGGGAATCGACTGGAAACTTGGCACCCGGGTTCAATGCAACTGGAAGGGCCGTGGCCGCTACTACACGGGAACGATCACCGTGAAAGAAGGCAATTTCGTCCACATCAGCTACGACGACGGCGATCAGGAAGACACCTCAATCGGCAGATGCCGCTCGCAATAAACGAAAACGCTCTGCAAGACAGCCAGTGGAGCGTGCAACGAACGATAGCGCGATTTCACCGCACAACCCCACCGTTCAAAAACAGGCGGCTGCACCGGCCGCCTGTTTCACCGCACGCTCAGTCGCTGTTCAGGAAGGCGGTGATCTCGTCCTTGACCAGCGGCAACAGGGTCAGGCCGTCGAGATGCCCGCCCGGCGTCTGCATCACCTTTAATTCAGCGCGCAGGCCGGCGGCACGCACCTTGTCCACGGCCGCCTCGTTCGTGGTCACCCTGGCAACCGTGTCGGTGGCGACCGGCACGAACAGGTACTTGGCCTTGGCCCTGGACAGCCGATCCTCGACGTTGAACAACTGGCCGGCACGAACCAGGTAGAGGTAGTGATTGGCGTCGATCATCATCGACGACGCCCTGGCCATGTCCCCAATTCTCTTGGCACACATATATTCGTTGAGGATGGATTCGGAGGGGGGATGCGCCGGATCGGCAGGGTCCAGGTTGCCCAGCATGCGCAGGGTCGACTCGGTCATCGACGAGATGGTCGCAATGCGCAGCGCTTCCGTCAGGCCGACACGCGGTTGCTTGTCGAGATCGTAATTGCCGTTCTGCCAGGCCGGATCAGTGAGAATGGGCCGCACCCAATAATCGGCAACGGCAAGATAGTGCGCCTCCATGCTGGTTCCCGGTGTGACGACGGCGACGACGCGCGGCACCATGTCGGGAAACTCGACCGACCATTCCAGCGCCTGGAAACCGCCGGCCGACGGGCCGGCCACCGCGACCAGCCGACTCACGCCCAGCGAATCGAGCAGGGCCTTCTGCACCCGGACCAGATCCTGGTAACGCAGCACCGGGAAATCGAGGCCGTAGGGCTTGCCGGTATCGGGGTTGATCGTCGCCGGCCCGGTCGTGACCACCCGTTTGTCCAGCACCGGCAAGCAGCACAGCGTATCGCTGCAGACGACAAAATAACGATCCGTGTCGAAAATTTTACCGGGGCCGATGACACCATCCCACCAGCCCGGCAATGGGTCGCTTTCCTGGTATCTGCCGGCGGCGTGCGCCGTTCCGGCAAAATAGTGGCAGACGACAATGGCGTTGTCGCGCGCCGCGTTGAGGCTGCCGTAGGTCTCATAACCCACCCGAACATCCTTGAGGGTGCGGCCGGAGGCAGTGGTAAAACTGGGGAGGGCAAACACATGACGCTGGACCAGCATGAGCATTCTCCTTTCAAATGTCCTGTAAACGGGTGGCAAAACGGGGGAATCCTGGCGCGCAATAACAGGTTATTGTAGTTTCCCCGCCCCCTTGGCCCAAAGTCAAGCGCGATTTCCGTCCGCAGCATTTCTCAACGCCCACAGCAGCCAACAGGAGGATAATGAGAGGTTGTCACTGTCTCGCAAATACAGGCTGTTGGAGGACGAAACGATGGACGCTAACGAACAAGACCTCGAAAAGATTTTCAACTACCGGCTGATCCTGCGCATGCTGCGTGCCCTGGCGGTGGCCGAGAGCACGGAACAAAGCCTGGAGGAGGGTTGCCTGGATGTCCTGATGGAACAAGGGATCTTCCGGGCAGCGGTACTGTTCCGGCTCAACCGGCAATGCAACCGGCTGGAGCTGATCAGCAGCCGGGGAATGGATCCCAACACAATCTCCGCAGGCAGCGAGCTGCCGGTCCACGGCTCACTCACCGGCCAAGTCATCGAGCGTGGCCAGATCATTACCGCTTTCGACATGGCACACGACGACCGGGTTTCCCAGAAAGTGCGCGAATCGCTGAACGGCGGTGCACCCCGGGTGGTGCTCTCCATTCCGCTCATTATCTACAACCGTCCCACCGGGGCGCTGAATCTGTTCTGGGATCAGATGTCCGTGTTGAGCGCGGCGCATCAGGAAGTTCTCATGTCCATGGGGCATGTGCTGGCCGCAGCGATGGAACACACGACAAGGGAATACGAGGCGCTGCACGACGCTTTGACCGGCTTGCTGAACCGGCGCGAATTCGAACACTGCCTGACCAACCTCATCGCCATCAGCGACCGTTACGCCAACTACTTCTCCATCATCTGGATCGACATTGATGATTTCAAGCGGTGCAACGATGAACACGGCCACCTGAGCGGCGACCTGTTGCTGCAGAATCTTGCCCGCGTACTCAAGCAGTCGCTGAGAATCTCGGACGTCGTCTTTCGCTGCGGTGGCGAGGAATTTGCAGTGCTTCTGCCGGAAACCGACCAGGCGGCAGCGGCCGAACTTGCCGAGCGCTTGCGCGCCCACTTCAGCAATTACGAGCATATCGATGTAAACGGACATCGCTACCGCTCTAGCATCAGTCTGGGTGTGGCGCAGTATGTGATTGCGGAGGGACGGGAAAGTTTCCTGCGGCGCGCCGATGCAGCACTCTATGCCGCTAAGGACGGCGGACGCAATCGGGTCGAGATCGCCGAACGCTAAGCGCCTCAACAACCCGGCAAACTGAACGGTTCCAAACGGAATTCCAGCCGCCACTCCGCCATTTCGATCAGGTCGCCCTGTTGCAGGAGATGGCCCGCCGAACCGATCGATTGCCGATTGACGCGTGGGCATTGCGGGCCCTCGACATGCGAGAGGACCCATTGCCGTACCGGCAGGCGCGGAAAGACCAGTCGGCGGAGGAAAGCAGCGCCAGGGCAACAGATAAACAAAGGGCCGCAGGCAGCGGCCCTTTCCTTTAGCAGCTCCCGCCAGCAGCGGGCGGGGGAGGTTTTTCTATTCTCTTAGAATAATCGTGGTCTGTCCCCTATTTTATGATTGAAATTTGAGCCTGGCCCCTTTCTTTGCCCCTTTCTTTGTTAATTATTGAAGGTCGTAGTATTAAGTATGCTTTGCAATGCCGCTTCATCATCACTGGTTAAGTAAGACAGCACAAACGCAACAGCATACCCTTTCATTACACTTGCATAATATTTCTGGTGAATTTTCTGGCCTGCCAACAAAATCTCGGTATGCATGACATCAAAGCTTTCCCCACCGATTTTTTCAGAAGACATTTCATTTGGAAAAGTAAATTTTATCTGGCTTGCCTCAAGCATTTTCCTGGAATGATAAAGGTAGTCCGCCCCTTTCGTAATTCCGGGCAAATGGCTAACCTTCTCCGCGACGCATCCAATATTGGGATTAAACTGGACAGGTTTTCCCAAGGGATGCCTGAACACTCCAAAAAGATTTACTGATCTCATCTCAGATGCTTTGAGGGCCAATTTAAGATTTTTGTCATCACCCGCAATCATTTTACCTCCAGATTCGGAGATTCTCTGAAGCGACGCCCTGTCCTGCACGCTCCATTCAGGTGGCAACTTTACAGACATCCCAAAATAGTCATTTTGATAAATCGAGTCCTTGATGGTACCAAAATCTATCTCTTTGGCTTCCTTTTGCACACATCCCACAAGCAACAAGATCGTTGCAAAAATGGGTGCAAAAATTGACTTTTTGTAATTCATTTACAACCTCCTTTAAAAGGAAAAAGGAAAGATAGCAGAGTAATAATAGGGGACGCACCACGATTTCCGTGACCCCAAGAATCTTATCATCCGCCCCGCATCCCTTCCCATTGCTTGGAGAGGCGCCTCACCGACACCGGCACCGGCGTCTTCAGTTCCTGGGCGAAGAGGTTGACGCGCAGTTCTTCCAGCAGCCGTTCGCGCGGACGTTCATTGACGGGCCAGTCGGTGATTGCCATGAATTTCTGGGGTCGGTTAAGGAACAGTCCGGGATAAATAGGGGTTGGCGACCAAGCTGGTAGCGTCTATGGCTTGGGCAAATTTTGGAGATATTGACTGGACGTAGCGGTCGGTAAGGTGCAGGCTGTCCCGGAAAACAACGCTATCCCCGATCATGGCGCGGCAGATTCCTCCGGGACAAACCAGATCGTCGAAATCGACGACCCGTGCATTCGAGAATTCGCTTGCGCCTGCCTTGAGATTTGCTTTCAGCCGGGACCGTTCGGCAGGGTTTAGCGTACTGGTGCACGGCTCCTTTCGGGGCAACCAGTCAGACTTGTTAGCCTGATTGGACAAACAGGCCGGGCCGTTGAAACCAAGGCGCGGCGCAGGAACAATGATAGCGACGGCGGTGCTTGCGCCGATTTTGCCTAAGGTGGCACGGATGCCATTCGATAATTGTTCCGGCGTGAAAGCGTAATGCGATGAACCCATAATCACCAATCCAGGACGTTTTCTTCGAATGTAATCGACAGCCTTTTCGCGCCATTCATCACAAACGGTGTACGTCGACTTGATGCGTTCGTAATAGAAACTGACTTCTTCCGCAGGGCATGAAGATTTTGTCAGCACATCCAGTTTCCAGCCGCGGGCTTCAACAAATTCTTTCTTGATGGCGCTGAACCACTGTGCGCCCACGCTGTCTCCAAAAAGGACTACAGTCCTGTCGGCATCCTCTCTGCCATAGGTACAAACCGACAGCTTGGACGAGTGAAACCAGGTGTCACATTCCTTGAAGTAAATATCCGGCACATCCTGTCTGGCGCTCTGGATACGCTTCTGTGCCGGGGTTTGCGTCAGATCGACGGCCGCCGTTTGCCAGGCGCTGAAACAAAAATAGCCTCCAGCCATGCATGCAATAGCAGCCAGCCAGATTTTGGCTGGCCGGGCCACCGAGAGCCGATGAAGAGGGTTTTCAACCCACTTGTATGCAAGTGCTGATACGAGCAGGGCGAGGCAAACCAGTCCGAAGCGGATTGCGGGCGTGTCTCCGAGGATCTCGACGCCAAGCTTTAGGATCGGCCAGTGCCAAAGGTATAAGCTGTAGGAGATATCACCCAGAAACAGGATTCCACGCTGTTGGAGCAATATCTTGGACAGGCGTGAGGAAGAGTGCCGCTCAGGTGCATCCAGCAGTATCAAGGCTGTTCCCACGCAGGGCAGGAGCGCCCATAAACCCGGATAACGGAGGGCATCGGAATATCCTGTGGCGGCAATCAGGATTAGTAAAATGCCTGTCGAGTTGAGTATGGAGCGGCCACGCAGTGTGTCGAGCCAAGCGATCCTGCCCATCTCACATTCTTGGCGTGCAAGATAGGCGAAAGCTCCCAGCGTGAATTCCCAAGCGCGGCCGGGCATCAGGTAGAAATCGGCTTCCGAGAGAAAATGCGACTGGTAAATATTCAGTCCAAGAGAGGCTCCAAAGACGAGGAAAAGGCCAACAACGAGCCGTCTATGCTTAAACTTGCTTCCCTGCCACCGCCAGGCCGCGAGTAGAAACATAATCAAACAGGGCCAGACAAGGTAAAACTGTTCTTCAACGGCCAGAGACCATGTGTGCAAGTACAAATAGGTATCAAGGCCGGAAGAAAAATAGTCAATGACCCGACTGGCAAAATAAAAATTGCTGAGCCATAGAGTTGCCGCCTGAGCAGTCGTTGCGTCTCGAATCTGCTGCCAGGGGCTTGTGACAAGGTACGCAACTCCGGAAGTCAGCAATAGCATCAGAAGCAAGCCGGGAAGAAGACGCTTGAAACGGTTGGCATAAAAAAGCCCAATTCTGAAATTCTTGGTCGTGTCCAGTTCGGAAAGAATCAATCTGGAAATCAGGTAACCGGAAAGCACGAAAAATACATCCACTCCAACGAACCCACCCTGAAGCCCAGTCATCTTGGCGTGGGAGGCGACGACGATTGCAATTGCAAGAGCCCTCAAGCTTTGTATGTCGTTCCGGTGGTATGCCTTGGATTCTGGTTGCCAATATTGTCGTTGTGTGTTCATGGGCGTGGTTAAATGTTTTGGAGGATAGCTATAGTAAAAGGGGCATTTTCTGAATTTTCGAACATCATAAACTGTAGGCGACACATCACGTGTTCGGGAAACTTTTTCACCCGCCCCGTATCCCTTCCCACTGCTTCTGCAAGCGCCTCACCGACACCGGCACCGGCGTCTTCAGTTCCTGGGCGAAGAGGTTGACGCGCAGTTCTTCCAGCAACCAGCGGAATGGCTCGATTTGCGGGTCATCAATGCCGGCCTTGGCCAACTGGAGGGCACGGCGCTCGTAGTTGGTCCATAAGGGCGTGAATTCGGCCTGTAGCCGCGCATCGCGGGTGGGGTCGGCTTTGAGTTTATCGAGCCGCACCTGCACGGCCTTCAGGTAGCGCGGCAGATGAGTCAGTCGTTCGAAGGGCGTATCGGCGACAAAATGCTTGTGCACCAGCCGTTTCACCTGTGCCTCGATATCCTGCACGGCATAGGGAAAAGCGCGAAAGGCCAGCAGCTTTTTCTGCACCGCCTGCCATTCAGTCAGTACCACCCCGGCCAGCCTTGAGACTTCCTGCATCTGCAGGCCAAGGCGGGCCTTGGCCTCGGCGCAGCGCGCCTTGAACTGCTCGGCATTGGCCGGCCACGGCTCATACAGGCAAGCGCGTTCGAAGGCGCGGCTGACGATTTGCGATTTCAGCGCGTCGGTGGTGCCCAGCGCCATGTATTGCATACCCATCGCCGTCAGGTTGGGCACGTTTTTGTCGAAGTATTTCACCTGCTCGCGGAATTGCAGCATGAAGAGGCGCAGCAGCCCCCAGCCATGCGCCACTTGCGCTTCCTCTTGCGAATCGAAGACGCGGATAGAGACCGATTCACCTTCGTCGGTTAATGCCGGGTAGCCGATCACCTTTTGCCCGGCCACCAATACCTCCATCAATTCGGGTAGTTCGCCAAAGGTCCAGTCGGTCAGGCCGGTGTATTCGGCCGGCGTTTCGTGCAGTTCGGCGAATTCCTGCTTGGCCTCGCGCCCCCATTCGCCCTTGAGCTGCGCCAGATTGCGGCTCATGTCGAGTTGGCGGCCTTCGTCATCGACCAGCTTGATATTCATGGTCAGATGCGCGGCCAGCATGTCCGGGCGGAAGGATTCCGGCTCAACCGCCCAGCCGCGTGCATTCAGCCCGCGCGCTGAGAGGATGTAAGCGACCAGCGCCGGAATCAGCCCGGCGGCCTGTTTGCGCTCGTTGGCGGCCATGGCGGCGACGAATTCATCGACAAATTCCGGCACCGGCACCAGTTTGGCGCGAATTTTCTGCGGCAGGGTTTTGATCAGTTGCGTGACTTTTTCCTTGATCAGGCCCGGCACCATCCATTCCAGCCGCGCTGCGGGCAACTGGTTGAGCTGCGCCAGCGGCACGGTGATGGTCACGCCATCGCGCGGATTGCCCGGTTCGAAATGGTAGGCCAGCGCATAGTCGATTCCGGCCAGTTTCAGGTGATGCGAAAAAGCCTCAGTAGTAACCCCCGCTGCCGAGTGCCGCATCAGGTCGTCTTTCGACAAGAAAAGCAGTTTCGGTTGCTGCTTTTCCGCCACCCGCCGCCAGTGGTCGAAGGTAGCGCCGTTGTGAATGGGGTGCCCTTCCGGATCGGTTTCGGGAATCACATGGTCGTAGAAGGCCGCAATCAGGCTGTCATCGACCAGCACGTCCTGCCGACGCTGCTTGTGCTCGATTTTCTCGATGTCTTCAATGAGCTTGCGGTTGTGTTGAAAAAACGGCCATTTGCGGACGTAGCTCTCATCGATCTCACCCGCCACCAGACCCTGCCGAATAAAAATGTCACGCGCCTCCACCGGCGCCAGCGGCCCATACTGCACGCGCCGTTTGGGGGTGACGACGACGCCGTGCAGGATGGTGCGCTCCCACGCCGCCACCTGCATCGATTTCTTTTCCCAGTGCGGGTCGAAGTAGCTGCGCTTGATCAGGTGTGCCCCGACCTCCTCCAGCCATTCCGGTTCGATCTTGGCGAAGAGGCGGGTGGTTTCGGTGATTTCCGCCGCCATGATCCATTTGCCAGCTTTTTTGGCAAGCGTCGAACCGGGATGAATCAGATAGCGGATGCCGCGCGCGCCCAGGTAATAGCCGGATTCATCCGACTTGCAGCCGAGATTGCCCAAGAGGCCGGTGAGCAGGGCTTTGTGGATGGCGGCGTAGGTGGCGCCATCAATCTCCCTCGCCCCGCTTGCGGGGAGAGGGGCGCCTCCAGCACCCGACCGCCCCCTCTCCCCGGCCCTCTCCCCCAAAACGGGGGCGAGGGCGTCATTCTTTGGCAACCATCCCAGTTCGGCCACCATGGCGTGCAACTGGCCGTGCACCTCGCGCCATTCGCGCATGCGCAGCGCCGAGAGAAAATGGGCGTGGCAGTTATCGATCAACTGACGGTTCGATTTTTTGTGTTCCAGCGCGTTCTGATACCAGGCCCACAATTTCAGCCAGCCTAGGAATTCCGATTTCTCGTCAGCAAAGAGCTTGTGCTTTTCATCGGCGACCTGCTGGCGGTCGAGCGGGCGTTCGCGCGGGTCCTGCACCGACAGGCCGGCGGCAATGACCAGCACTTCACGCAGACAGCCGCGATCTCGGGCGGCAACGATCATGCGACCGATGCGCGGATCGAGCGGCAGTTTGGCCAGACCGTGGCCGATGCCGGTGAGTTGATTGCCTTCATCCAGCGCGCCCAATTCGTTGAGCAGCGCATAACCATCGGCAATCGCCTTGCCCGGCGGCGGCTCCAGGAACGGGAAGCTTTCGACATCGGTGAGCTTCAGCGACTTCATGCGCAAAATGACGCCCGCCAGCGAGGAGCGCAGAATTTCCGGGTCGGTATAGGCCAGGCGGGCATTAAACTCAGCCTCGTCGTACAGGCGGATGCAGACACCTGCCGCCACGCGACCGCAGCGTCCGGCCCGCTGCCGCGCCGCCGCCTGCGAAATCGCCTCGACCTGCAACTGCTCGACCTTGTTGCGGTAGGAATAACGCTTGACCCTTGCCAGCCCGGTATCGACCACGTAGCGAATGCCCGGCACCGTCAGCGAGGTTTCGGCCACATTGGTCGCCAGCACGATGCGGCGCGCGCCAGAGGGCTTGAAAATGCGATCCTGCTCTTCGGCGGAGAGGCGCGAGAATAATGGCAGGATTTCCGTGTGCGGCGCGAATTTGGCAGATGAGCGCTTCCTCAGCGCTTCCGCCGCCTCGCGGATTTCGCGCTCACCGGGCAGGAAAACCAGCGTGTCGCCCGGCCCCAGCCTGGCTACCTCGTCAATGGCATCGACAATGGCCTCGTACAGATCGCGTTCGTCATCCTTGTCTTCTGTCTGCACTGGACGATGGCGCACTTCCACCGGGTACAGGCGGCCGGAAACCTCAATCACCGGTGCGCCGTTGAAATGCTGCGAAAAACGCTCGGCATCGATAGTGGCCGAAGTGACGATCACCTTCAGGTCAGGCCGCTTGGGCAGTAACTGCTTGAGATAACCCAACAGAAAATCGATGTTGAGGCTACGCTCATGCGCCTCGTCGATAATGATCGTGTCGTAGGCGTTGAGATAGGGATCGGTCTGCGTCTCGGCCAGCAGAATGCCGTCCGTCATCAGCTTGATCACCGACTCCGGAATGGTGCGGTCGTGAAAGCGGATTTTGACCCCCACCCCCGCGCCCACCTGCGTTTTCAGTTCCTGCGCCAACCGGCTCGCCACCGAACGCGCCGCCAGCCGGCGCGGCTGCGTATGACCGATCATGCCGGTGCTGCCGCGCCCAAGCTCAATGCAAATTTTCGGCAACTGTGTCGTCTTGCCGGAGCCGGTTTCGCCGCAGACGATGACGACCTGGTTTTTGGCGATCAGCGCCGCAATGTCGGCGCGTCGCTCGTTGACCGGCAGGTCAAGCTGAAATTCCGGCTTGGGCAGGCGCTGGCGGCGTTGGGCAACGATGCCGCGCGAACGTTCGAGCAGCGCATCAAACTCGGCCTGCGCTTTCTGCCGGCGCGGCCCCTGCATCTGCTTCAATTCGCGCAACAAGGCTTTAAGGCGCGGGCGGTCAGCCACCAGACAATCGGAAAAATCAGATCGCATCAAAGATTTCAGGTATTGTGGCAAAAGTGCAGTAGAGGCGGCATTCTACACTGGGCATCACAACTGACCGCACCACCGATAACTCACTGACAGCATTGCACATTTGGCACTCAACCCCTGTACAATTTTCAACATGATCCTGCTCACCCCCAGAAACCGGTCAAACATTAGGCAACCCGCAACTTGCTAAGGGGAAAGAAAAATGTGGAAAATCCGCGTCAAAGCCATCCTGCAGACCGCCATCGACGAGGTCATCAAGGAACAGCACGAAGACATCGATCCAGGTTCGACCATACGCACCGAGTTGGACCACATGGTGCGCCGCACCCGCTTGGTGGACCTGGAAAAACGGCTACAACAAATGCTGCTCGAAGTCGACGGGGTACCGGAACCTAGGGCCCAACCGCCGGAAGAACCCCCTCCCGCCGGCACCCCGGAATAAGGTCACCGGGCACGCTCGGCAGCAAAACTGCCTTTTGAGGATTGCGCCTTTTCTTGCACAACGAAAGTGCGCGGCTTCCCTGAGATGCACTGAGCCGGTGCAAACAAGTTGGTGTGATTTGTGCTAACCCATTGTTTCATATAGATGGAACAGCAATTGCTTTCTCTCCCTGAATTTTTTCAGGGGGTTTTATGGAAGCACTCAAATCGGGCGGCGATACCCTGTTCGTCCTGCTTGGCGCCATTATGGTGCTCGCCATGCATGCCGGCTTCGCATTTCTCGAACTTGGCACGGTACGCAAGAAAAACCAGGTCAACGCCCTGGTCAAGATCCTCAGTGATTTCGCCGTATCGACGCTAGCCTATTTTTTCATCGGCTACGGAGTCGCCTATGGTGTCCATTTCTTTACCGGCGCTGAAACACTGGTGCAAAGGAGCGGTTTCGAACTGGCCAAATTCTTCTTCCTGCTTACTTTTGCCGCCGCCATCCCGGCCATTATTTCGGGTGGTATCGCCGAACGCACCAAGTTTCACCCGCAACTGGCGGCGACGTTCGTCATCGTCGCGCTGATCTATCCCTTTTTTGAAGGCATCGCCTGGAATCAGGCCTTCGGCATTCAAGCCTGGATGAAAGCCAATTTCGGTGTGGAATTCCACGATTTTGCCGGTTCAGTGGTCGTCCACGCGGTCGGCGGCTGGATCGCTCTCCCCGCCGTGCTCCTCCTCGGTGCCCGGCGCGGCCGCTATTCCAAAACCGGCGCCGTTGCCGCCCATCCGCCCTCATCCATCCCATTTCTCGCCCTCGGCGCCTGGATCCTCAGCGTCGGCTGGTTCGGCTTCAATGTTATGAGCGCCCAGACCCTCGACAAGATTTCCGGCCTGGTCGCCATGAATTCCCTGATGGCCATGGCAGGTGGCACCCTGGTGGCGCTCTTTGTTAGCAAGAGCGACCCCGGCTTTGTGCATAACGGCCCGCTGGCTGGCCTGGTCGCGGTCTGCGCCGGCTCCGATCTGATGCACCCCATCGGTGCCCTTTTCGTCGGTGGCATTGCCGGTGTTCTTTTCGTCGTCATGTTCACCTTCACCCAGAACCGCTGGAAAATCGATGATGTGCTGGGCGTCTGGCCGCTGCATGGCCTGTGCGGCACCTGGGGCGGACTGGCAGCCGGTATCTTCGGCAGCAAAATGCTCGGTGGGGTCGGCGGCATCGCCTTCGTACCGCAGTTATTGATGACTGGGCTCGCCATCATCATCGCGCTGGTCGGCGGAACGCTGGTCTATGGAATTCTCAGGCACACCGTCGGCATCCGCCTCGATCAGGAGGACGAATTCAACGGCACCGATATCACCATCCACAAGATCTCGGCCACGCCGGAAAATGAAGTGAACTGGTAAGCAAACTAAGGGGAAAGAAAAATGTGGAAAATCCGCGTCAAAGCCATCCTGTAAACCGCCATTGACGAGGTCATCAAGGAACAGCACGAAGACATCGATCCGGGTTCGACCATACGCACCGAGTTGGACCACATGGTGCACCGGACCCAGCTTGTCGACCTGAAAAAGCGGCTGCGCGAGATGCTGGCTGAAGTCGACGGCGTTCCGGAATAAGGCTGCTCCGCCTGTCGTTCAGGGCCGGGCCTTGCCCGCCTCGCCCGTGTAGTGCGGCGGCGGCACGATGCCGGTCTGCAGGAAGGAGAGAACGTCGTGGCTGAACACCCCGGGCAGATCGGTATGAAGAAAGTGCCCGGCTTTTTCGTACAATTTGATCCGAACCGGCGAACCGAGGCTTTTGGCGCGCTGCCACAGGGGCGCGACCACATCCCGGACAAGGTCTTCATTTCCCGTTCCCCGAATGGGAAATGCCGATTCCTCAAGACCCAGCGCCAGGAACGTCGGCACCTTGAGTCCGGCGATGCGATTCGGAAGCGCCTGCGGGTCGTCGCGGCGGCACTCCATCAGGGCGGCCAGAGAATCCCAGGCGTAGGCTTTCAGTAAGCGCTCGCGTTCGGCGGGATGGCCGCGCAGCGCCCGCGCCCGCGTCGCCACCATGTATGCGCCGAGCTTGTCGCCGCGCTTCAGATACGGCCGCCCGAAACTGCGCGGGTTGTCGTAGAAAGAAGCCTCGACCTGCGCTTCCGTCCGCCCCATGTCAGGAAAACGGCCGGCACCATAGGCCAGATTGAACAGAAGATCACGGTTGGCCAGCATACCGGTCAAGCGCGGCATTGCGCCGGGAAAGCTTTCCAGCCCGCCGGGCGCGTACAGGACAAGCCGCGCAACATGATCGGGATACGCGAGGGCATAGCCCGCCGCCACCTGCCCGCCGAGGGAATGCCCGAGATAGCAGGCTTTCCGGATGCCAAGATGACGCACGACAAGATTGAAAATCATCCGGCGGACATCATCCAGCGTCCGGGTCAGCGGCATCGCCATGTTTTCCGGCAGCGACTTACCCGAGTTCGACCAGTCGATCGAGATGACCCGGAACCCGGCCGCCAGCGGGAGATCGAGCAACTCGCCCCAATAACCCGAGTTCATCATCCGCCCATGGATGAGCACCAGAACCGGCGCCTGCCCGGCCGCTTGGGCGTCGCCACGGAACAAATCGAGGTAGGCAATGTTCCAGGAACGGCCCTGCGTGTCCTCGACCCGCGCAAACCGGTGCGGATACGCATAGTGCACGTGCTCCCGCCAATAGCTCCTGGCCGGATCAATCTTTTCGTCAACCCGCGGCAGCTTGTCCTGTCCGAAAGCCGCCCCGCCGCAGGCCAAAAGAAATCCCAGGAATAGCCTGACGGCCTGCCGCAACAAAACTGCCATCGATCAAATCCTTCGTAATGCGTTCATGCGGCCGCCAGCACACCACGGCCATCACCGACAAGATACCCGAAAAAAACCTCCAGCGTGGGATAAGGATGGCCACCGTAGCTGGTTACACCCGGCCGCAGACAGCCCGTTCAGCCGTCCGCGCCGCCGCCCGGTTCTTGCGCCAGCGCCACCTCAACGCGGTTGTGGCCCTTGCGCTTGGCGCAGTACAAGGCCCGGTCGGCCCGATCCACCAATTCATTGACCGCTTCGCTCTTGTCAAACTCGGCGCAGCCGAGGCTGACTGTGATCGCCGCTTCTTCCCCGCCAGTCAGGAAGGGGACGCCCTCGATATCCTGGCGCACCCGCTCGGCGAAATTTCGTGCCCCTTCCAGATCGCATTTGGGCAGTAAGACCGCGAACACTTCACCACCGTAGCGGCAGGCGATATCCATTTTGCGCGCCAACTGGGCAATCCGCCGCCCCACCTCGCGCAGTATTTCGTTGCCCGCCACGTGGCCGTAACGGTCATTGAATGTCTTGAAATGGTCAATATCCAGGATCACCAGCGACAGCGCCTCATGGTGCGCGTTGCGGCGGTACTCATGGGCGCGGCGTTCCAGTTCCTCGCCGAAGAACCCGTAATTGCTGAGCCCGGTCAGGGAATCGGTCACGGCCAGCGTATTGAGTTCCTCGACTTTTTGCTCGAGGCTGCGGTTGAGTTCCTCGATTTGCCCCTTCTGATTCTGGGCCAGAGTATAGAGTTCGGCATTAGCCAGCGCCGTGCCGATAAAGGAGCCGAGCAACTCGACCAGCTTGATTTGCGCATCGGTAAATTGTACCGGCCGTCCCAGACTAACGAGCCAGATCAGACCGATGGGCCGATCCGCCTGACGTATCGGGATAAGCACTGTCGTCCGCGGTGTCTTGAATAATTTCAGGCACTGCCGATCGATCTCAGACATCGGCAAACTCAGCACCTTCAGCGTATCGGGGACCATCATCGGCTTGTTGTACTCGAAGGAGGTAACACTGGCGCCGTCGGCGCTCCCCAGCCGGTACCCCCGGCGGCCCCGGAAAAATTCCTCAAGCGCGGCGCATTCGCCCGCATATTTTTCGCTCGCCACCTTGAATTTCTTGGGAACCAGTTCATCGCCCTCACGCATCAGGATGCCGAAAAAATCGAAGGGAAAGCGGCGCAAGATCTCCTGGGCGATGGTTTCATATACCTGTTCCGATGAATTGAGCGCATTGACCTTGAAAATGAACTGGAGAAAACGCTGCTGTTCATCATTGATCAGCCGGATTTCGCGCTCGTGCTCCTGAACTTCGCTGTACATAAAGGCCAGATCAATCTGGCGGCGGAACAGTTTCAGAAGCTGTTCGACAGCGGCCACCCACGCCCGGTCAATCGGCCCCTTCTGCCGGCAGAGCATGATCGTTCCCAGCGGTTCCTCTTCAGGATGCTCTTCATTGAGGATCGGGATCACCACCAAAGACTCGAGCAACCAGCGCTCGAAGCGCACCGGAGTATCGCCCTCGAAGTTGGCGACATTGCCCTTATCAACGTAAACAATGTAGCGCTGCCCGTAAGCCTCGACATTGGCATCAACCAGCTCCATGGGAAACTTGTATTTGAGATAGGCCTTGTCCATGCCAGCAAAGTCGGCGGGCAGCTTGACCATCTCGCACACCAGATTTTCGCGGCGCTTGTCGGCAAAATTGACCATATAGCCGTCGAAATCGCCGATCAGTTCGATCTCCGCCACAAGCAATTCGAGCAGCTTGGGCAGATCAACCATTTCGACGATTTTGCCGATCAACTGGCGCTCCCGGCGCAGGGCAACCAGCTCGGCTTCCATCGCATCAAGCCGGGCAGATGAATCCGCTGACACCGTCTGCAGCTCTTCCATCTCCACCCCCTGAGAACCCCGCCTCTTCAGGACAAACAGCGAAGACACCCGTCGACCCGCCAAACCCGAAACACCACATTGCGGGAATGCCCTGCCGCCAAGAGAAGTCTTTGCCAATAAGCCTCAGTAGCAGTATTGTTCCTGCCGAAGGCCGAGTCAACCCGCATCACTTGCGCAAACAGGGGCCAAAACCGCGAACCTGCCATGAATCCAGAAACCGGAAGCCCACCGCTGCCAAAGGACTTTGTCCTCGAAGACTACCGCATCGAGCGGCAAATCTCGGAAGGCGGTTTTTCCTTCGTCTATCTCGCCCGCGATGCGGCCGGCGAGCAGGTCGCCATCAAGGAATACCTGCCGGCGCGCCTGGCACACCGCCTGGAGAACAACCCCGCGCCCGTCATTCCGGAAGAAAACCGCGCCGCCTTCAACCGCGGCATGAAGAGTTTTTTCGAGGAAGGCCGGATTCTCGCCCGCATCAAGCATCCCAATGTCGTGCAGGTGCTCAATTTTTTCCGTGCCAACGAAACCGCCTACATGGTCATGCGCTACGAAGAGGGCATCAGCCTGTCCGACCATCTGCTGGCCATGCACAGGAACGGCAAGCGCTTTGACGAAGACGCGCTGCGCAATATCTTCGTCCGCCTGCTGAGCGGCCTGCGCGAGGTGCACCTGCAAAAGCTGCTGCACCTCGACATCAAGCCGGCCAATATCTACCTGCGCCGCGACGGCCAGCCCGTCCTGCTCGACTTCGGCGCCAGCCGGCAGGGGCTGGGCGAAGGCGACCCGACCCTGACACAGGTGCACACCCCCGGTTTTGCCGCGCCGGAACAGCAAGGCTCAGGCGAAGCGCTCGGCCCCTGGACTGACATCTACTCCATCGGCGCAACGCTCTACGCCTGCCTGGCCGTCGATACACCGCAAGCCGCCAAAAACCGCTTGCAAAAGGACGAGCTCGAACCGGCCGAAAAGCGCTGGCGCAGAATCTACTCGCCCGTGCTGCTCGAATTGATCGACTGGAGCATGAAACTGCACATCCAGGAGCGCCCGCAAAGCGTCTTTGAACTGCAGAAAGTCCTGCGCGGTGAACTGCTCGATCTGGTCGATCCGGCCTGGTTCGAGGGATAATGCGCGCCTTGGCTGGAACCGCTCACGGCGCGGCGGTTTCAAAGCCCCATGTCCCCTCGCCGCCCAAACTCGCCTTGCCCATGAATGCACTCTACCGCGACTGGTTTCTCGCCACCCGCCCCTGGTCTTTCACCATGACCTTCATCTCCGTCAGCGTCGGCAGCGCCCTCGCAGCGCTGGAGGGCGCTTTTTCCTGGCTCTTCTACCTGCTCACCCTGCTCGGCGCCATCTGCATGCACGCCGGCTGCAATCTAGTTAACGATTACGAAGACGTGCGTTCCGGCGTCGATGATCCGAACGTTCCCACCGCCTGTTACCGGCCGCATCCGCTGATGGAAAACCGGCTGACCCCCAGGCAGGTGCGCAACGCCGCCTATCTGCTCTATCTGTTTGCCTGCCTGATCGGCTTTTATCTGACTTACGAACGCGGCCCGGTGGTGCTGTGGCTCGGCATCATCGGCGTCCTGGCCGGCATCGCCTATACCGCGCCGCCGTTCAGCTACAAATACAAGGGGCTGGGCGAATTCTCTGTCTTCCTGATGTGGGGGCCACTGATGGTCACCGGCGCCTATTATGTGCAACGCCAAGCCATCAGCCTGGAAGCCATTCTCATTTCAATCCCCTTCGGCGCGCTGGTCGCGCTCGTCCTGCTCGCCAACAACATCCGCGACATCAATTACGACCGCAGCAAAGGCATCCGCACCCTGGCCATCCTGCTTGGCGCGCGTGGCGGCATCGCGCTCTATCTTGGCCTGATCGTCGCCGCCTACATCGCCATTGCCATCATGTCGGTCATTGGCCCGCTCAAGCCGTGGTCGCTGCTCGTGCTGCTCTCGCTGCCGCTGGCCATCAAACTGCTGAAACAGATGAAACGCGAAGTGCCGCTCGACGCCGATGCGCAGACGGCCAAACTCGACACCGCCTTCGGCATGCTGCTGCTGATCTCGCTGCTGATCGGGAGCCGGATTTGGCAGTAGACACCCCATCCACCACTCCGTGCCCTCCCCTCTCCCGCGAGCGGGAGAGGGGCCGGGTGAGAGGGCCCTGGCCGCTCATCGCCACGGTCGCGCTGGCCTTCGTCCTTTGGTTCGTCACTTTCGCGCTGCCCTTCGGCTCGTTCTGGATCAAGATTTCCTTCTCGGCCGCGCTGCTGGCCGGCATTTCCTTCATTCTGCAACCGCCCCGGCGCGAAGACTTTCCGTTCGATGCAAAAGCCCTTCTGATCGGGCTGACCTCCGCCGCTGCGCTTTATTTGATCTTCTGGATCGGCCGCTTCATTTCATTGCAACTGTTCGACTTCGCCGGCAGCCAGATCGGCAGCATTTACCACAAGGGCGAGGGCACGCCCGCCTGGGCCATCATGTTGATGCTGTTCTGCATCACCGGCCCCAGCGAAGAAATTTTCTGGCGCGCTTATCTGCAACGCCAACTGATGGAGCGCTACGGCCGCTGGATCGGCTGCACCATTGCCATCGGCCTGTATGCCGCCGTGCACATTTCGTCGATGAATTTCATGCTGATCGGCGCCGCTGCCGTCGCTGGCGCCTTCTGGGGCCTGATGTACGCCCATCTCGGCAAACTGACACCGCTCATCCTCTCCCACTCGGTGTGGAGCATGGTGATCTTTGCGGTGTTTCCGATGCGTTAACAGGTGATTAGCAGCATATCCCGCCAAGCTGGCACATGCCATTGAAAAATCCAGGGTATCCTCTGCATTGCCCCCTTGGCCAAAACCCGTCCTCAAAGTTCATGGTGCAAACATGAAGCGCATTTCCCCTTCTGCCGCGATTTTCCTGGAGATCAGCGTCCTGTCCGTGATCTTCGGCGCCTTGATTGGATATTTCATGCATGGCCCGGATGTCGGCCCGGCGACCTACGCGCCTCAGGGCGCCCTGACCGGGCTGATCATCAGCAGCTTCATCATGCTGTTCGAGTGGTTGTTGAGGCGTCACCGCATCGCCAATGTTCTCCGGCATCTGCCCTTCCTGCCCTTCATCCTTTTCAAAGCGCTTCTTTACCTTGCCGCAATCATGCTCGGCCTGGCTCTGGGCGCCCTGCTGTTTTTGGGCTCGGTGCTGACGATCACCATCCCTTTGTTGCTTATTTCCTTTGCCGTCAGTCTTGCCATTCCTTTGGCAATGGCCATCAACAGCCTGCTCGGAAAAGGCGTCCTGATCAAATTCCTGGTTGGCCGTTACCACTCGCCCCTCCTCGAAGAGCGCATTTTCCTGTTTCTCGACCTCGAAGGATCCACCGCCATTGCCGAACGCATCGGTCCATTGGCTTTTCATCGACTGCTAAATCGCTTTATCAGCGATGTCACCGATCCGGTGATGGCGAGCGGAGGAGAAATATACAAGTATGTCGGTGACGAGATCATCATCACCTGGACCGCAGAAAACGGTTTGCGGGATGCCCAATGTTTGCATGCGTGCTTCGATGCCCATGCGGCGCTAACCACTTTGGCCGACAAATATGATCAGGAATTTGGCGTCAAACCACGCTTCCGGGCCGGGATGCACTGCGGGGTATCGGTGACCGGCGAAATGGGAACCTTCAGGCAAGAAATCGCTTACCTCGGCGATGTCGTCAACACCACAGCGCGGATTCAGCAAGCCTGCCGCGATGTCGGGCGCTGGTTTTTGGCATCACGCGCCCTCATCGACCGTTTGCGCCTCCCAGAGGGCATTTCTGCCGAAAGCGTCGGGGAAATTCCCCTGCGCGGTAAAAAGGAGGTGATCGAACTGCTCGCGCTGGAATCGAAGAAATAGCCCCCCTCAACCCCGCGTGGGCAGCACGCTGCCCACCCTACTGCTCCACCCGATATCCCACCCCATGCACAGTGCCGATGATTTTCGGGGCCTTGGCATCGACTTCGATCAATTTCCTGAGCTTGGAAATGTGCTGGTCGAGGGTGCGGCTACTGGGCAGATAATCGTGTCCCCAACACGCGTTGAAAAGCTGGTCGCGGGTCACCACCTTGCCGCGCTGCTGGTGCAGCAGGCGCAGGATTTTGACATCGCGCAGGCTGAGTTCGATGGCTTGATCGCCCCGACGAGCACGCAGTTCGTCCGGATAAACCGTCAAATCGCCGAATTCGAGAACTTCGCCCGGCGTCGCACTAACACCGCTGCGTTCCAGGCAGCGCCGCGCCACAGCGCGAATCCGCGCGATCACCTCGCGCTTGCCGAAAGGCTTCATGATGTAGTCGTCAGCGCCCAGTTCCAGGCCCAGTACGCGGTCGATTTCTTCCGACTTGGCGCTGATAAAAATGACCGGAATGCTGTCGTTGCGCTTGCGAATTTCGCGGCACACCGAATAGCCGTCGCGCTTGGGCATCATGATGTCGAGCAGCAGCATGTCGGGCTGCAAGCGCTGATAGAGCTTCAGCACCTCTTCGCCATCGCGCGCCAGATGCGGCGTGTAGCCTTCTGCTTCGAGCAGGTCGCACAGCCCTTCGCCAATAAACCGGTCGTCTTCGGCAATCAGAATTTTCATGGCAAAAACCTCAACGCAGAGACGCAAAGGCGCGGAGAACCGCAGAGAAAAACAAGCACGAACGCTCATTGAAAAATACTTGATCGCATTTTTTCCTCTGCGGCACTCTGTGCTCTCTGCGCCTCTGCGTTGGAAAGACTTTCTTCATTTATTTCCCCTCCACCAACGGCGTTGCCAAGCTGAGTTCAAAGCAGGCACCGCTGTCGCACGGCACCAGATTGAGATCGCCGCCGTGCAGGCGCGCTAGTTTGCGCGCGATATCCAGCCCGATGCCGGTGCCGGCCACGCCGTCGGAAAGTTTTGAACTGACGCGATAGAAGGGCTGAAAAATGCGTTCCCGCTCGCGCTCAGGAATGCCCGGCCCAAAATCGCGCACGGTGATGACGGTGCTGTTCGCGGAGAAATGGGTCGTCACCTGCAAAGCCCCGCCCGCAGCCCCGTATTTCTCGACATTGCTGAACAGGTTGTTGAGGATTTGTTCCAGGGTTTCGGCGTCGACCTGCACCATTTCCGGCGCCTGCGCATCGAGGCGGATGTCCACGCCCTTGGCCGACAAGGCTGGTGCGAAAGCTTCGATACAGCGCGCCACCACGGCGTCGCAACAACCCGGTGCCGGCTGCACCTTCAATTTTTCCTTCTGGTCGCGGGCAAAATTGAGCACATTGGCGATCAGGCGCGATAGGCGCTGGCTTTCGGCGATGATGACGCCCAGATAGCGGCGCGGCTTTTCCTCAGCCTCGGCCAACTGGTCTTCCAGCAACTCGGCGTACATGCGGATATTGGTCAGCGGGGTTTTCAGCTCATGCGACACCTGATTGACGAAATTGACCCGCTCGGCTGCCTCACGCATTTGCCGCGTCTGCTCACGGTAGAGATAGAAGGCCAGACCGGCCAGCGCAATCGCCAAGACCAAAATTCCAGCCAGCATCTGGAAGCGGCCGGCCGCGGAAGCGCCGGTCAGTCCGGCACCGTAGTACTCCAGCTTCCAACTGGCGAGCGGCGGACTCATCGGCAGCATGGCCAGGCTTTTGGCCTTTTCCGGCGGCTCGAATCCGCCCCACTGATAGACCGTGGCACCATTACCGTCGATCATGCGAATGCGCGCCCGCGCCAAGGCATCGCCCTTGCCGCCGCTGGCCGGCAGCACGCCAATCAGGTCGGCCTTCAACCGCGCCGGATCGAGTTCAAACCCCCAGATGCGATTTTTGGCATCGCGTTGCCAGTAAATATGGTGCAGTTCGGCATTCCAGTACCAGGAATACCAGCCTTGCGTCGCCGGTTCGGCATCGCCGTTGGCTGCGGCCGCGCCATGCGCGGACTGCATCAACAGCGACGGGTTTTCCCACAAGGCCGCCGTGCGCTGTAGAAACAGGCGCTCACCGCCAGTGACTTCGGCGGGCGGGAAAAGCCGCTTGCCCGCATCGGCCCCCTCGCCCTCTATCACCAACACCTGCCGCACCTGCGGCGCCGTGCGCAGCCAATCGCGCAAGGCATTGGCATTGGCCTCCTTGGGCGTCGACGCCGACAGGCGGGTCTGTAAACCGGCGAAATGCGCCTGGATACGCTCATCCACCTGCTGGAGTTGGCCCTGCGCCAACAAGCCCATCTGGTGTTTCAGGAGCTGCCGCTCATTTTCCGCCATACGCGCGCCGATCCAGCCCAGCAAACCCAGAGGCAGCAGAACCAGCACCAGCAACGCGACGACGACTTTTTTCTGCACGGCAACTCCAAAACAGAGACGCGAAGGCGCAGAGTACCGCAGAGAAACCCTGAATAAAACACACTGTCCTCTGCGGCCCTTTGCGTTCTCTGCGCCTTTGCGTTGAGAAGGTCTTTCCAATCAATATTTCTGTTGTTTGTCCTTGCGGTACTGCTGTTCCTTCATGCCCTTGCGCTGGACGTTCCAATCGCCGCTGCCCATCGTGGCGGCATTCTGGCGCGCTTCCTCTTCCAGCTTCTTCAATTCCGGCGCATCGAGCTTCACCGCCTGATCCTGCACGTAGGCCGCATTTTCGTTCAGCACCTTCTTCGCTTCTTCGGTCTTGCCTTCATCGCGCAACTTGAGCGCCTGCTTGCTCATCACGTTGGACACCTGCTCGACCGCCGATTTCATCACCTTCTTGTCCATCGCGCTGACCACTTTCTCGGCGGAATCGGTATAGCTCAGTTCGACCTTGCGCTGTGCCGCTTCCTTGTTACGGCTCGCCATATTCAGGTAGGAGACATCGACCTCGGCCACTGCCCGCTTGTCGCCGCTCTTGCCGGCCGGCACTTCCACTTCCAGCAACACGAATTTTTCCTGTTCACTGCCGAGCTGATTCATGCGCACCCGGACATTCTGACCCACGATCTCGCCTTCACGCCCCAGCATACGGATCGGTTTGACCCCATCAGCTAGCCGGATGCCGACTTCCACTTCCTGCGCCACCACCGCGCTGGCATCACCGAATTCCAGCTTGAAAATCCGGGCCAGATCCTGCGCATTGGCAACAAACGCATGGTTGCCGTCGCTGTAGCCGGCCAGTTGCGTCATCAGATCCTCGTTGTAGCCTAGACCCAGCCCGATGGTCGTAACGCTGATGCCTTCGCGCCCCAGTGAAGCACCGAGTTCGCCCAGTTCGGCCGGCGAACTCGGGCCGACATTGGCCTTGCCATCCGAGAGCAGAATGACCCGGTTCACCAAATTGCGGTCGAGATGCTTGCGCACCTCCTGCGCGCCCTTGCTGACCCCGGCGAACAAGGCCGTGGTGCCGGTGGCCTGGATGCTGCGGATGGCTTCGATAATCGCATCCTTATTGCTTGCCTTGGCCGCCGGACTGATGACCTCCACCGTCGTATCATAGGCGACGACCGAAACGACATCGTCTTTGCTGAGCGATTCCACTGCCAGAACCGCAGCATGCCGGGCCTGTTCGATGCGCTGGCCCATCATCGAACCGGAGCGATCAATCACAATGGCGACATTCAACGGAGAACGCGCCGTCGTCGAAGGCATGGAAAACCCGGTCAGCGACACTTTCAAAAAGGTTTTCTGCGTCGCGCCTGCCTGGAGGACCGGCGCCGCCAGCGCTGCGACGACATTGACTTCCCTGGCCTGCGCACTGGAAAAGGACGTGGCCAGCGACATCGCCACGCCGAGCACAATCGAAAAGAACTTGTTCATGGTAATTTCTCCCGTGGTTTGATCACGGTTTCAGTATGGAAGTAAAGATTAACCCTCTGGTCAGAAGGATTGGAAGAATTTGTAAAAGATTTGTCAGCGCCGACAACGCCCTCACTTTCAAGGGGAGTGCCAGGGTGGGGACGGGAGTTCCGGCAGGTGTATACTCGCCCCCGGCCCTGCGACTGCAAGAAAAAACCACCACTACCAGGCCACATTTGTGTTTCTTGAAAGACCTCGATGACTTCTGCAATTGCCATTTTCTTTGGCGCTGGGCTTGGGGCGCTCTTGCGCTGGTGGCTGAGCCTGACGCTGAACCCCGTTTTCCCGACCCTGCCCTTCGGCACCCTGGCCGCCAACCTGCTCGGCGGCCTGCTGATCGGCGTCGCCATTTCCTTCTTTTCGCACCGCACCAGCCTGCCGCCGGAAGTACGCCTGTTCATCATCACCGGCGCCCTTGGCGGCCTGACCACTTTCTCGACTTTTTCGGGCGAAGTCGCCACCCTGCTCATCCGCACCGAGTATCTGTGGGCCACAATCACCGCCAGCCTCCACCTCTTCGGCTCCGTCACCATGACGGCGTTGGGACTGATGCTGGCCAACGCCCTCTTCATCAGAACTTGAAATTCCGGAGTACCCCATGCCAGGCATCTACCTCAAGTTTTACGTCCAGGAAGACCACAAGCACCACGGGATGGCCACCTACGAATGGCTTTTAGAGCAAGCCAAAAAAACCGGCATCCGGGGCGGATCAGCGTTTCGCGCCATTGCCGGTTTCGGTCGTGACGGCAGGCTCTATGAAGACCATTTTTTCGAACTCGCCGGCCATTTGCCCATCGAGGTCGGATTCGCGGTCAAGGAAGAAGAGGCAGAAGCCCTCCTCAACCTGATTGCCGCCGAAAAGCTCTCCTTGTTCTACATCAAACTGCCGGTCGAATCCGGAATCACCTACACCGCCGAGCGGCCCTGATTCCGTTATGAACAAACCAGCCTGCCCCTGTTGCCTGGCGCCGATGCAGCAACACCGTTTTGCCCGCAAATTGCACGGTGAAATCGAGCTGGATCTGTGCTTTTCCTGCCAATGCATCTGGTTCGATGAATTCGAGAGCGTACAACTGGCGCCCGCCGGGGTGCTCGCGCTCTTTCGCCGTCTGCACGAGCACCGCGATGACCTGCGCCAGCCCTGGCCGGATCTTTTGACCTGTCCACGCTGCCAAGAGCGCATGGTCCAGGGGCTCGATGTTTGCAAGAACGGCAAGTTTTCCTACCATCGCTGCCCCCGGCAACATGGCCGCCTGAGTTCCTTTTCCGCTTTCCTGATGGAAAAGGGCTTTGTGCGCCAATTGAACGGCGCCGAGGTCAAGGCGCTGGCCGACAAGGTTCAGGTCATCCGCTGCTCCGGCTGCGGCGCCCCTGTCGATATCCGCAAGGAAAATGTCTGTAGCCATTGCCGCGCGCCCATTGCCATCCTCGACCCCGACGCAGTGCAAAAAGCGCTCGCGGAATTTGGCCAAGCCGCCTACCGGGCCGAACATCTCGACCCGAACGCCCTGGCCAACGCCCTGATCGCCAACGAACGGCTCAACGCGCAAGCCCAAAGGGAAGCCAAAGCCACCCATTCGGTCGGCTTCACTGAAATGGCCGATACCGCCGATCTCATCTCCGGCGGGATCGAACTGATTGTCGGACTTCTGTCTGATAGCTGAACAGGGGAGTTTTACTGCGCCCTGTTAGAATGCGCCCTTGTATCCCAATCAAGGTTTTACCGCCGTGAGCACTCCCAACATCCCTAATCCGCCCGCCGCCAATTTCATCAAGAACATCGTCGAGGCCGATCTCGCCGCCAACAAATTTGCCACGCGCCGCTGGGCCGGCCATCCCGGCACCGCTGCCGACCACGCCGCGGCGCCGCTCGACCCGGCCAGGATTCGCACCCGTTTCCCGCCCGAGCCGAACGGCTATCTGCACTTCGGCCACGCCAAATCCATCCTGCTCAATTTCGGCCTCGCCGAACAATATGGCGGCCGCTGCCATCTGCGTTTCGACGACACCAACCCGGAAAAGGAGGAACAGGAATACGTCGATGCCATCATCGACGCCGTGCATTGGCTGGGCTGTTCGTGGGAGCAGGCCGGCGAGAACAATCTCTACCAAGCCTCCAACTACTTCGACTGGATGGCCGCCTTCGCCGAAACGCTGATCCGCACCGGCCACGCCTATGTTGACAGCCAGAACGCCGACGAAATGCGCGCCAACCGCGGCACCTTGAGCGAACCGGGCAAGGATTCCCCCTTCCGCAACCGCAGCGTCGCCGAAAACCTCGACCTCTGGCAGCGCATGAAAGCCGGCGAGTTCCCGGACGGCGCCCACATTCTGCGCGCCAAGATCGACATGGCCGCGCCCAATATCAACCTGCGCGACCCGGCCATTTACCGCATCCGCCACGCCTCGCACCACAACACCGGCGATGCGTGGTGCGTCTACCCGATGTACACCTTCGCTCATCCGATCGAGGATGCGCTGGAAAACATCACGCACTCGATCTGTACGCTCGAATTCGAGGATCAGCGCCCCTTCTATGACTGGCTGCTGGAACGCTTGGCCGAGAATGGCCTGCTACAACGACCGCTGCCGCAACAAATCGAATTCTCGCGCCTGAACCTGAGCTACGTCGTCCTTTCCAAACGCAAGCTGATCCAGTTGGTCGAGGAAAAGCATGTCGAAGGCTGGGACGACCCGCGCATGCCGACGCTGGTCGGCGCCCGTCGGCGCGGCTACACACCAGCAGGTTTCCGCCTCTTTGCCGAGCGCATCGGCGTTTCCAAGAACGATTCGCTGATCGACTACGCCGATCTCGAAAACTGCATGCGCGACACGATGAACGAATCGGATGAGCGCCGCATCGCCGTGCTCAACCCGGTCAAATTGGTGATTACCAATTACCCGGTGGGCACAAGCGAGGAATGCTTTGCCCCCAACCACCCGCTCAAGCCGGAACTCGGCAAACGCGCCGTCCCCTTTTCACGCGAACTGTGGATCGAGCGCGAGGATTTCATGGAAGAACCGAGCAAGGGCTACCACCGCCTCTATCCCGGCAATATGGCGCGGTTGCGCTACGGTTATGTGGTGAAGTGCACTGGCTGCGAAAAGGATGCGAACGGCAAGGTGACTGCCGTGCTGTGCGAATACCTGCCGGAAACCAAATCCGGCACGCCGGGGGCCGATAGCGTCAAGGTCAAGGGCAACCTGCACTGGGTTTCGGTCGCCCATGCCTACACCGCCGAGGTGCGCCTCTACGACCGCCTGTTCAAGGAAGCCGCCCCCGGCTCAGGCGAGCGCGATTTCCTCGAAGACATTAACCCGGATTCCAAGGTCATCATCACCGCCCAACTCGAACCGGCATTGAAAGAGGCTAAAGCGGAAGACCGTTTCCAGTTCGAGCGCCATGGCTATTTCGTCGCTGACCGCGTCGACTCCAAACCTAGCGCGCCGGTGTTCAATCGGGCGGTGACGCTGAAGGATTCGTGGGGGAAGACAGCCTAACTGTCGGCGCCTGACGCGCCGCGAGCGTAAATTGGCGAATGTTATCCAGCATTTGCAAGCGTTCGAGTATCGGCTTGCGGCTCCAGGCAATCAGTCGTTCGTCCGAAATTTCGTAATCGAATTCGACACGTTCTCTCATGCCAACCCCAAATCCCGCAAACGTTGCAAAGCCACAATATCGGCCTGGTCATGACGCCGTCCCGTCCCTGTTTTCAAGGCAATCAGATCATCCAGAGAAGCCAGGGAAAGCATGTATCCGCCCAAATTCTTTTCCACCCGTCTAGCATACGCCGTTTCAAAATCAAGCTTGGGATTGACCAGAATATCGAGCGTCGGCGAACTTGCTTCCGGCGCCCGCAAAGCAAAAGCCAGCATATGGCGGTTTTCTACCCAATCCCGTACCTTGTCTGGATCAGCAAGCTCTTCCAGACGAATCGGCAACACCGGCTGCAGACACAGCTCTTGGGCAGCTTGCAAAAAATGTCCGAGATTTTCGCCATCCAAAGCCAGCATCAAGTCGACATCCATCGTCGCCCGCTCGACGCCATAAATATTGATCGCCAACCCGCCAATCAGCAGATAGCGAACCTGATTGCGCTCCAGCGTCTGAAATAATTCGAGATAGAACATGGTTCGCAATCTAGCACTCTGTCGGCACAAGGCCAAGTAATGCGACAATAGCGCCATCATTGATTCGAAACCCGATGCGCCGTGCGACAACGAAGCGGCTCAAGAACTCCGGATACGCCGATGAGTGGAAGCTGGGGCTGTCCCCATGAAATCAACGGCCGCTGCGCCAAGATCAATAACCTGCCCTGCGATCCCGGCATGAAAGGTTGCACACTGTCCGGCCGCTACGTCTTCGCCAACGAGGACAAAAACGCCCGCCTGCGCCAGAAACAAGGCCGAACCCTTATTGAAAAAGGAAAACCCATGCGTTTCACCGAAAGCCTCGCTGCCGCCTGGCAAAAGAACAATTCCTTGCTTTGCGTCGGCCTTGATCCCGATCCCGCCAAGTTTCCGGCCCATCTCAAAGGCCAGGACAAGGCCATTCTGGAATTCTGCACGGCCATCGTCGACGCCACCGCCGATCTGGTCTGCTGTTTCAAGCCGCAGATTGCCTATTTTGCCGCCCGCCGCGCCGAAGACCAGTTGGAAGCGCTAATCGCCCACATCCACGACCAGCACCCCGGCATTCCGGTCATTCTCGACGCCAAGCGCGGCGACATCGGCAGCACCGCCGAGCAATACGCCGTGGAAGCCTTCGAGCGTTACCGGGCCGATGCCGTCACCGTCAATCCCTACCTCGGGCGCGATTCGGTCGAGCCTTATCTGGCCTACCCGGACAAAGGCGTCATCCTGCTTTGCCGCACCTCCAACCCCGGCGGCAGCGACCTGCAATTCCTCGAAATCGAGGGCGAAAAGCTCTACGAGCGCGTCGCCAAGCTGGTGGCCAACGAATGGAACACCACCGGCCAATGTGCGCTGGTCGTCGGCGCCACCTTCCCGGCCGAAATCGCCCGTGTGCGCGAAATTGTCGGCGACCTGCCTTTGCTGGTGCCCGGCATCGGTGCCCAGGGCGGCGACATCGAAGCCACCGTCAAGGCGGGCTGTTCTGCTGACGGCACCGGCCTGATGATCAATTCCTCGCGCGCCATCCTCTACGCCGGCAAGGATGAACACTTTGCCGCTGCCGCCCGTCAGGCGGCATTGGAAACGAAAAACGCCATTAACCTATACCGCTGATGAACACTTTGCCCCCTTTTCCCCTCTCCCCCAACCCCTCTCCCCGAAGGGGCGAGGGGCGTGTCCTTGCAACTCTACTTGTGATCGCTCTGAGCTTCCTGTCCGCCCTGCTTCCCGGCGTCGCATTTGCCCTGCCGCAAAATGCGCCGGTTCCCGGCGGCGTTGCCGTCATCCCGCTGGAGAGCAGCGCCGCCGTTCCACGCGCCCGCTGGGGCGACCGACAATTGGCCGTGCTGCAGCATGAAGGCCGCTGGGTGGCGCTGCTCGGCATTCCACTTAGCCAAACGCCCGGCCCGCTGCACATCAAGCAGGACAACGGCAAGACCCACACCATCGACGTGCAGCCCAAGGAATACACCACCCAGCGCCTGACCATCCGCGACCAGCGCAAGGTGACGCCCAACCCCGAGGATCTGGAACGCATCGCGCGCGAAAAGCTCATCCTCGATGCGCTGCGTACCCGATTCAGCAACAGCCAGCCCGACCCCGATTTCAGCCTGCCGGCGCAAGGCCCGCTGTCCTCGCGTTTCGGCTTGCGACGCATTTTCAACGACCAGCCGCGCGCGCCACATTCCGGCCTCGACATCAGCGTGCCGGAGGGCGCGGCCATTACTGCAGCTTCAGATGGGACCGTCATCAATACCGGCGATTATTTCTTCAACGGCAACAGTGTCTATCTCGACCACGGCCAGGGCCTGATCACTGTCTACATGCACCTCTCCAACATCGAGGTGTACGAAGGCCAAAAGGTCAAGCGCGGCGAACGCCTCGGCGCCGCCGGGGCGACCGGCCGCGCCACCGGCCCCCATCTACACTGGGGCGTCATTCTGAACGGAAGTTCGGTCGATCCCGAGCTATTTTTGCCCCCGCATCCGCTGCCCGCCAACAAGGACTAACCTGCGATGCCGAGAATATTTGTCCAACAGATAGAAATTGGCGCCGACGCCATCGACATCCACCGCCACATCAACAATCAGGAATATCTGCGCTGGATGCAAGAAATCGCCATCGCACATTCCGCCGCCCAGGGCTGGTCCATGCAGCGCTACATCGACTGCGGCATCTCCTGGTACGTGAAATCGCACTTCATCGAATACCTGCGACCCGGCTTCCTCGGCGACCACCTGACCATCTGCACCTGGGTTGCCAGCATGAGCCGGCGCAGC
>JAKJFA010000020.1:33298-33579 GCA_022705135.1 Pseudomonadota bacterium
TCCTTGCCCGTGCAGAAACGCAATGGATTTTTGTCAGCCTGAACAATGGCCGTCCGCTGCCGATCCCTGAAGAAGTGCATGTTTCGTTCGAAATCGTCGGAACGGAAGAGGCCGTCTTGCGCGAGATCGGCTGGACAGCACCCACCGGTAAAAACCCGGCCTGAACCGGGCTGGCCAATTCGGTTTGGCCAAACTGCCACGATGGGTGAAAATAGCACTCCATGGGCAACCTGATCCACGACAACGCCACGCTGGAACTGTACGCCTGGCTGGACGAAGAT
>JAKJFA010000021.1:0-21120 GCA_022705135.1 Pseudomonadota bacterium
GCGTCGAGCCAGCCGACAGCCTTTCCTTGATCCACAGCGTGGTGAAGGTCTTGCCCGTCCCACAGGCCATGATGAGCTGCCCGCGATTCTCGTCCCGAAAATTGCCGGCAACCGCCGCAATCGCTTCCTTCTGGTTGTCTCTGGGCTGCGGCTTTTCCTTGCACCCGGCTTTCGGCAGGTCGGCGAGGGTGGCGGGATAGTCGATGTCGGCGCTCTCGAAATTGGAGAGCAGGAACCGGACAACGTGTTTTTCCTGGGCTTCGCAGACTTGTTTGGCGTTTTGACCGATATGGTCCGTCGTGGCGATGAGCAGTCGCTTGTCTATCCGCTTGCGATTGGATTCGCTCAGGAACTTGTCGACATCCTGTTTGGTGATGGTGTGCTCCGGCGAATAGCACTTGGCTTGAACCGCCCAGATCTCGCCGTTCTTGTGCCTGAAGACGAGATCAATACCGCAATCCGCACCCCACCGATCAGGATATTCGTTCCACAACCAGATTTCTTCGACCTGCGTGGCCCACAACGCGTCGTTCTTCAGGAACCAGCGGACGAAAACCTCGAACTGCCTCCCCCTTTTACTTGGGTCGGAATCAAGGCTGGCGAGGAATTCTGCAAAGGTTGCCATTAGCTATCGGGTTTATTCATGGCTGCTGAACTTGAATATACCCTGTAGCCGTTGTCATTACCAAATGGCCGCTTATTGGTAGCTAGGCCAATGACCGAAATTGGCCGAAAGTCGCCGTACTAACGGACATGACTTTGACGAGACGCCCAAACAATGAAAGTCATACCCGCTTCCCTCCCCCGCAAGCGGGCGAGGGGCGATTCGTGCGCCGCGGGTGCGACTTCGCCGCTAAAGCCTACGTTCCTCTTCAGCGCCAAAGCTCTTTGAGCCGTCCGCCGCGCTGGCAGCTCTGCTCATAGACCTCGTAGCGGTCCGGGTTGGCTTTGTAGAAGCCTTGGTGATATTCCTCGGCCCGGTAGAAGGTCGTGGCCGGTTTGATTTCGGTAAATATCTTGGGGAAACGGCCGGTTTTTTTCAGCGCGGCGACGCTTTCCTCAACGATCCGCCTTTCCTCTTCGCTTTGCCAGAAAATGGCCGTCCGGTACTGGTTGCCGACATCGCAAAACTGGCGATTCTGAACAGTCGGGTCGATATTGCGCCAGAAGTAATCGACCAGTTGCCGGTAGCTGACCCGCGCTGGATCGTAGGTCACCCGCACCGCCTCGGCGTGGCCGGTTTTGCCACTCGTTACCTGCTCATAGGTGGGATTGGGTTGACTCCCCCCGGTATAGCCGGCTTCGGTCGCCATCACCCCCGGCAGTTGGGCAAAGGCCTTTTCGACGCACCAGAAGCAACCGCCGGCGAAAATCGCAGTTTTAGTTTGCATGGTTTTCGGCTCCGCTAATGTACCGGTGACGATGAGCAAAGAGATCAATCCGAACAGGGCTGATTTGAGGGTCATTGGCGCAACTCCGGCAAAGGCTCGCCTGCCGGCACGAACTTGAGCGCCACGCCGTTGTTGCAATAACGCTCTCCGGTCGGCTGCGGGCCATCGTTAAAAACATGCCCCAGATGCCCGCCGCAACGCGAGCAGTGGTACTCGGTGCGCCGGTAGCCCAGCTTATAGTCGGTCTTGACGGCGATCGCCCCTGCAATCGGCTGCCAGAAACTCGGCCAGCCGGTGCCGCTCTCGTACTTGGCATTACTCTTGAAAATCGGCTGATGGCAGGCGGCGCAAACGTAGGTGCCTTCGCGCTTTTCATCCAGGAGGGCACTGGTGCCGGGCTCTTCGGTCGCCTCTTCGAAAAGAACCTGGTAAGTCGTCGGCGACAGCAACTTTGACCATTCTGCCTTGCTCTTTTGCAATGGAAGCACTTTCTTCTCCCCGGAAAATGAAACGACCGGCAACAGTAGCAGGGAAACGCCGCCCACAGTGCGTATCCAATGACGGCGATCCATGACGGTCTCCTTGCTGATGAACCTGTGCAGTTGACTCCATTCCGTCGCCAGGGTTCCCTGCCAGGTCCTCCCGATCAATCAGTCGCCCCGGCCGGTAATCTGAAAGGCGGCCCAGTAGAAGGGATGCGGATAGGCGCGCCGGGTGGAAAGCTGTGCCTGCCTTAATGCCTCGGGTTTGTTCATGCGCGCCAGATTGCGATAAAAGGACTGCATGAGTTGCGCTGTGGCTTGATCGTCAACACTCCAAAGACTGGCCACAATCGCGCGGCTGCCCGCATAGAGAAATCCGCGCGCAAGCCCGACGATGTCGTTTCCGTTGGCGACCTTGCCCAGACCCGTCTCGCATGCCGACAAGGTGACCAGTTCCGCGTCGAGCCGCATCGAATAGAGTTCTCCCACGGTCAGCACACCATCGTTTTCTGGATCTTTCGCCAAATACAGGCCTGAGGATAATGGGGTTTCAGGCCGGAATTTGCCGTGGGTGGCGAAATGAACGCGGCGATAGGCTGCCGCCGCCTTTTTGAAATTCGTTTCCGAGGCGTTTTGCCTCAGGAGCATCTGCGCCCCTGGAAACAATGCAGAGATGGTACGCGTTTCTTTTTCGGCAAACTGCAGGTCCAGCCCGGGGTCCCCCAGATCAGGATTACCCAGGACAAGTATCCTGGATGGGACGCTCGCCTGAACCGGAGAAAGAAACTTCAGTACTGAAGCGCTGGGCAGAAAGCGCAGATCATACCGGTCGATCAAAAAATTGCCCCGCGTATCGGACAGAACGGCGAAGGGCAAATAATGGAGCGCACCATGCGGAACGACGACCACCTTTTTCGTTGCGCCCAAAACGCCCTGGATGGGCTGCCATAAACGCGCATGCAAACCACCGGCAATCGATTTCCACGCATCGCCACGGGGTTGCTCCAGCGCTTGGCGCAAAGCCTGCACCTCGGCATCCAGACCCTTGCCCTCAAGTCTGACTGCCTTCAACTCGCCGCCGCCAAGAACAAAAGCAAAAAAATCATCACCTTGCAGGTAATACTCCAGTAAAACCTCATCCGGCCTCAACAACCCTTTCAACTCCGTCGCGGGAACCGCGCTCACAGCCACCAGTGCCGCCAATTCGGGTGCAGCATCATGTATTTTTTGGCGGACCTCCTGAAGATTGCGCAAAGCGGCAACCTGGACTGCGCCAGAAGAAGCCTCCCGAACCCGTAAGGAATTGTCGATGCGTTCAAGCTCTGCCAAAGCCGCGCGCGCTTTCTCGGCATTCCCCTCCGGAATGCCAAAGTCCATTTTGGCGGCTAACATATCAACCAATGCGCGGGATTTAGAACGCTCGACGAAGTCAAACGCCTCTTCTGTCCGGTTCAGGCTGATCAAAAGGCTCACCAGTTGCTGGTAAACGCTCTGTTTGTCCCCGACATAGCCAATCCGGCCTGCCTCCGAGTCGATGGACGAACGCTGTAGTTCAATGATGTCGACCGCCTTCCTCAAAAGCTCGATGGCCAGGGCAATATCACCCTCCTTCTGCGCAATCCGCGCGCGGTCATACAGCACAACCCAGTGAACCGCCCCGAATTGCGCAATCTGAGGGTGCTTCAGGAGTTCGTCGTAGCCCTGTTTGGCTTCGCTGATTTGGCCGGTCTCAAAAAGACTTTTGGCGCGAATGAAGTGCTTGGGCAGGTTTTGAAAGGTGGGGTCGTAAAACAGGGTCAGAATCGCATCGACACCCGCGCCTTCGTCATTGATGGCTTTGAGCGCCAGATCGTACTCGCCAAGCGCCATGTGGATGCGGGCCATCGAAGAGAACTTCTCCGGCCCCAGGTTACTCAGGGAAAGCTCGACGTCGCGTATTTTTTCCAGGTTTTTTCTCGCCTGCCCGGTTCTCCCGAGGTAGGCATTGGCGATCCCAAGCACGTTGTTGATCTGGATCAGTTGCTGGCGGTAAAAAAACTGATCCTTCTCCAGTTGGGCCTCGGCACGCCCGGCATGTTCAATCGCCGCCTCGTACAGCCCCTGATCCAGGCTGACCGCAGCCCGGATGATCTCCGGGTAAACGGACAAATCCGCGCCAAAAACCCTCCGGTCCCCTTCCTGAACGCGCTTTGCCATCAGATCGCAAACGATGAGGGCCTCGCGGTATTTCCTGATCTCGTAATACGCGCCGCCCAGCATCATCAACTGGAAACTGCTGACCCCCTGGCCGCCATCCACCCGAGGCTGAAGAACCTCGATCAGTTCCTGATGCTTTCCCTGCTGCAACAAGCCGCTCAACATCAGATCGCTCGCGTAAGCCTCCATCGTGAGAAGGACAAAACAAACCGTCAGCAGGAATCGACTCACCTTGGCCATCCGGAACTCTATGATCGTCACGCACCACCACGTCCACCACAATAGCCGATTTTGTTCAAAGACGCCTGACGGACTGGGGCCAACCCTCCGTAGCTCCCCTTCTTGCTGAAAAGATGCCTACGCCGTGCCCAATACTGCCGCCAGCGCATCGCGCCAGACGGCAAGCTTGGTGGCATAGTCGCGCGCCGCGTGCGCCGGGCTCGATGACGGCAGGCGGCAAAGATGCGGCAGAGGGCAAGCGAGTCCCGGCAACACACGGCGTCGGAAGAGCGTTTCCGCCAACGCGCCGTTGAAAAAAACATCGGCAATGCGCGCATGCTTTGCAAAAAACGTTTTGAAATCATTAACCTGAAGAGAATCGGCGGCAATGGACGCATCGAGGCTGCCGGCGCGTGCACAGCAGGCAATCACATCCCACAGCGCGATCCCCCGCCCAGCCAGGACAGGAAAACGCTCCTCATAAGGCAGTTCGGCGAGCGGCGCATCGAGCAGGTCGGCAAGAAGCCGCCAGAACTGGTTGCGCGGATGGGCATAGTAAGCGCCGGCAGCCAGCGAAGCGGCACCCGGCATGCTGCCGAGGATAAGCAAGCGCGCATCGGCTTCGGCACGCGGCGCAAGGCCAGTAAGAAGCGGCAGATCGCTCATTCCTGAACCGGCGCACACCCGCTCAGTGCTTTCAGTCGCGGAAATTGCCGGCTTTGATCGGGTAGTCGGTAATCGCCTTGGTCACCAGTTGAATGGCCGCCTGCAGGTCGTCGCGCTTGGTGCCGCTCACGCGCACGGCATCGCCCTGGATGGAGGCCTGCACCTTCATTTTTTCGTCCTTGATCATCTTGACGATCTTCTTGCCCAGTTCGGTCTCGATGCCGTCCTTGATCTTCAATTCCTGCTTGACCTTATTGCCGGAAACTTTCTGCACCGTCTGCGCATCCAGACGCTTGACGCTTTCCTTCTCCTTCTTTTCCATGGCCGGGAAAAGAATGTCCTTGATCTGGTCGAGCTGGAATTCCGAATCGCCGTGCAGGATGATGATTTTGTCCTTTTCGTTGAACTCGGCCTTGGCGGCTGTGCCCTTGAAGTCGTAGCGGTTGTCGATCTGGCGCGATGCCACATCCACGGCGTTTTTCAACGCAACCATATCGGCTTCGGAAGTAAAGTCAAAAGAAGGCATGTTCATTCTCCTTTTAGCCACAACACGCCGCGCAGCGGCTTGTTGCGGTGAAGACTAACCTTCAGGTTAGTCGGAACCAAAATGACAAACATAGTGATACGCCTCGCCCGGCGCCACTTCGATATCGAAGGAAGAATTGCCGGGAATCTTGAACAACTGGCCTTCGCCATATTCCTTCCATTCCGTCTCGCCCGCCGGACGGACACGACATTTGCCGCCGACGCCTTCCATCACTTCCGGCACGGTGGTGTTGAAGGTCAGCGTCGACGGCAGGATGACGCCGATGGTTTTACGCACATCATGGGCGCAAATCACCGTATGGCTGATGCACTTGCCGTCGAAATAGACATTGGCCTTCTTGACGACCGAAACTTCATCGAATTGCGACATGCTGTTCTCCCGTTAATTCCTACTTGCCGCGCCGCGCTGCCAGATTGGCGGCAATCCGCATGCGCAACGCATTGAGCTTGATAAACCCGCCGGCATCCTTCTGATCGTAGGCTCCGGCGTCGTCCTCAAAGGTGGCGATGGTCGAATCGAAGAGCGAATCGGTCTTCGAATCGCGCGCCGCCAGAATGACGTTACCCTTGTAGAGTTTCAGGCGCACCCAGCCATTGACGTTCTGCTGCGTGTGGTCGATCAGCGCTTGCAGCGCCTTTCTTTCCGGGCTCCACCAGTAGCCGTTGTAGATCAGGCTGGCGTAGCGCGGCATCAGGTCGTCCTTCAGATGCGCCACTTCGCGGTCGAGACAAACCGATTCGATGCCGCGATGCGCCTTGAGCAGGATGGTGCCGCCGGGGGTTTCGTAGCAGCCGCGCGACTTCATGCCGACATAGCGGTTCTCGACCAGATCGAGACGGCCGATGCCATGCTTGCCGCCCAACTGGTTCAGCTTGGCCAGCAGTTCGTGCGCCTTCAGGCGCTCGCCGTTGAGCGCCACCGGATCGCCATTTTCAAACTGCAGGTCGATGTACTCGGCCTGATCGGGCGCGGCTTCCGGCGACACCGTCCACCGCCACATGGCTTCCTCGGCCTCGGCAGCCGGATCTTCCAGATGGCGGCCCTCGTAGGAAATGTGCAGCAGATTGGCGTCCATGGAATAGGGTGAGCCGCCCTGCTTGTGCTTCATTTCGACCGGAATTCCGTGCTTTTCGGCATAGGCCAGCAGTTTCTCGCGCGACAGCAGATCCCACTCGCGCCACGGCGCGATGACCTTGACGCCCGGCATCAGCGCATAGGCGCCCAGTTCGAAGCGCACCTGATCGTTGCCCTTGCCGGTAGCGCCGTGCGCGATGGCTTGCGCGCCGACCTGGCGGGCGATATCGATCATGCGCTTGGCAATCAGCGGCCGAGCAATCGAGGTGCCGAGCAGGTATTCGCCTTCATAGACGGTATTGCAGCGGAACATCGGGAAAACGAAATCGCGCACGAATTCTTCACGCAGGTCGTCAATGAAGATGTTTTCCGGCTTGATGCCGAATTTCAGCGCCTTGGCACGCGCCGGTTCCAATTCCTCGCCCTGGCCGAGATCGGCGGTAAAAGTCACGACTTCGCATTGATAGGTATCCTGCAGCCATTTCAGGATGACCGAGGTATCCAGCCCGCCCGAATAGGCCAGCACGACTTTTTTGACGTCACTCATTGTTGACTCCGTGAGGGGTGAGGCGTGAGGGGTGAGGGGCAAAACCGAAAATTGCTCGGCCGCCCGCGCACAACTCAATTCTCACCGATTGACATAATTTTTCGTTAGAAACATAAGAAAGCTTGGAGAGTCTCAGGAAATAATGATAGCGAAGTTTTACCCCTCACTCCTCACCCCTAACTCCTCACCGGTTAGCCCTCACGCTTTCCCAGCAGCAGGTACTCCATCAGCGCCTTCTGCACATGCATTCGGTTCTCCGCCTCATCCCAGACCACCGATTGCGGGCCATCGATCACCTCGGCCGTCACTTCCTCGCCGCGATGCGCCGGCAGGCAATGCATGAACACCGCTTCCGGTTTGGCCTCTCGCATCAGCTCGGAATCGACGCACCAGTCGGCAAAAGCCTTGAGGCGTTCCTCGTTTTCGGCTTCGAAGCCCATTGACGTCCACACGTCGGTCGTCACCAGATCAGCGCCCCTCACCGCTTCGAGCGGATCGGCAAACTGCTTGAAATGGCCCGTGCCGACCAGACCAGCGCGTTCCGGCTCGACTTCATAACCCGGCGGCGTCGACACATGCACGGTGAAATCAAGCACTTCGGCCGCTTGCAGCCAGGTATTGCAGACATTGTTGGAATCGCCCACCCAAGCCACCGTCTTGCCCTGGATCGGGCCGCGATGCTCGATAAAGGTGTAGAGGTCGGCCATGATCTGGCAGGGATGATATTCGTTGGTCAGGCCGTTGATGACCGGCACCCGCGAGCTCTCGGCCAGACGCTCGACGATGGTCTGCTCGAAGGTGCGGATCATAATGAGGTCGCTCATGCGCGACATGACCTGACCGGAATCCTCGACCGGCTCACCACGCCCCAGCTGCGTGTCGCGCGTGTTCAGGTAGATGGCCGACATACCAAGCTGCTGCGCCCCGGCTTCGAAAGACAGGCGCGTGCGCGTGCTGGCCTTCTCGAAAATCATGATCAGCGTGCGGTCATGCAACGGATGGTAAGGCTCATACCGTTTGAATTTGTCCTTGATGATGCGCGTGCGCTCGAACAGGTAATCGTATTCTTCGCGGGTCAAGTCCTTGAATTGCAAGTAGTGTTTGATCGCCATCTCACCCCCTCACGTCGCCAGGAATTTCTTGACGAGCGCTGCCAGCTTGGGCACCAGTTCCCGCACTTCCGCTTCACCAAACATCAGCGCCGGCAGCAACCGGATGACCTTATCGGCGGTCACGTTGATGATGAGTCCGGCTTCCAGACCCTGCTTGACCAGATCGCCGCAGGACCGGTCGAGTTCGATGCCGATCATCAAGCCCTTGCCGCGAATTTGCACGACACCGGTCACGCCCGCCAGTTGCTCGTTCAGCCCCTGCCGGATCAGTTCGCCGGTGCGCTCGGCCTTGGCCATCAACTGATCCTGCTCGATGACGTCCAGCGTCGTCAGCGCCGCCGTGCACGCCAGCGGATTGCCGCCGAAGGTCGAGCCATGATTGCCCGGTCCGAACAGCCCGGCCGCCTTGCCGCCCGCCAGACAGGCCCCGATCGGCACGCCGGAACCGAGTCCCTTGGCCAGCGTCACCACATCCGGCAGGATGCCGGCGTGCTGATAACCAAACCATTGGCCGGTGCGCGCCATGCCGCACTGCACTTCATCGCAGATCAGCATCCAGCCTTTCTCGTCGCAAAGAGCACGCAGTTCACGCTGATAGGATTCGCCGGCCAGAAAAATTCCGCCCTCGCCCTGGATGATTTCGAGCATCACGGCGACGACGTTGTGATTGTGCTCGGCCACCGCACGGATCGCAGCGATATCGTCGTATGGCACGCGCACAAAACCGGAAACCAGCGGCTCAAACCCGGCCTGGGTCTTCCGGTTGCCAGTAGCCGACAGGGTGGCCATCGTCCGCCCGTGGAAGGCCTTTTCCATCACGATAATGGCCGGCGATTCGATGCCTTTTTTGTGTCCGTAAAACCGTGCCAGCTTGATCGCCGCCTCGTTGGCCTCACAACCGGAATTGCAGACAAAAACCTCGCTCAAACCGGAAAGCGCGGTCAGACGATCCGCCAGTTGTTCCTGCTCGACGACGCGGAAGAGATTGGAGACATGCAGCAATCGCCCGGCTTGACCGGCGATCGCCGCCACCAGTCTGGGGTGGGCATGGCCCAGCGTATTGACGGCAATACCGGACAAGGCATCAAGATACTCCTTGCCTGCGGTATCGGTAATCCGGCATCCCTGGCCATGACTAAAAGCCACTGGCAGCCGGGCATAGGTATTCATCAGGGTCGACATAAGAAAAAGCCCGCCAGAAAATCAAAACGGCGGCCAGTGCCGCCGGAACCACTGCGCCTGAAAATATAGTTCCACTTTCGGTTGCAGTCAGGGGCATGTTAAGTGAAAAATAGCGCTTTGTACATAAGCGACCAGACCATGCGGCTTGCCATCTTCAATCAGAAAGGCGGTGTCGGCAAAACGACGACCGCGCTCAATCTCGCTGCGGCCCTGGCCCAAAGCGGAGACTGTCCCTTGCTGCTGGATCTCGACCCGCAAGGCCACCTCTCCAGCATCAACGATACCGTCCCGCAGGAGGCCAGCAAAAGCCTCTTCGCCTACTATCAAGACAACAAACCGCTCGACGAACTCGAAATCTCCTGGCAGGACATCGGATCGCTTATTCCGTCGCACCAGCAGTTGATCAAGGTCGATTCCGTTTTCGGCAAGGGCCCGACCATTTTGAACAAGCTGCGCACCGGGCTGGAAGCGCTTGAGAGCAAGGTGGGCGACCGTCCGGTCATCATTGACTGTTGCCCGTACATCGGCGTGCTGGCGCTGAATGCCATTTTCGCCTGCCACCACCTGCTCATCCCGATTTCGACCGACTATCTGTCGCTGCAGGCTTCCGAACACATCACCCGCACCTTGCAGGTTCTTGAGCCCGTCTTGAAGCGCCGGATCGAGCGCCGTTACTTCCTGACCCGCTACGACCGGCGACGGCGCATGAGCGCCGATGTGCTCTCCCGTCTGCGCGACCGCTACGGCGACGAGGTCTGCGAGACCGTCATTTCGGAAAATGTCGCAGTCGCCGAAAGCCCGATGCACCACCGCGACATTTTCCGGCATAGCCCGTCAAGTTCCGGCGCGCGCGATTACATGTTGCTGTTTGAAGAGTTGAAATCGATTGGGTTTCTGTGACACACCCGGTGGCGGCGACAGATCATTTTCGTTCCCCGCCTGAAAACACGGCTGATTGAAACGGCCACTTGTGCTAGATTTGGAGCGTAACCTAAAGCCAGGATGGTACCGGTCAGATGCTTGCCCAACAATTTGCTGCCTATAGCCGTTGGCGTACCTTGCTCAGCGAGGGGATCGGGCGCTTTCAGACCTGGCTGTCCGACAATGATTTGGCCGACGCACAAAGCGACATGCGCTTCGCGCACCTGCAGGATCGTCTGCGCGAGGATCACCTCAACATCGCCTTTGTGGCGGAATTTTCCCGTGGCAAATCGGAACTGATCAACGCCATCTTTTTTGCCGAATATGGCGACCGGGTCCTGCCCTCCTCCGCCGGCCGCACCACCATGTGCCCGACCGAACTGCTCTACGATGCCGCGCGTCCGCCACGGATCGATTTGCTGCCCATTGAAACCCGTGCCACCAACGCCAGTATCAGCGATTACAAGCGCTTCCCGGAGGAATGGCACTCGATCATGCTCGAGGTCGCTTCGGCCGAGGCCATGCAGGAAGCGCTGCAGCACGTCAGCGAAACCATGCGGGTCACGCCCGAAGAGGCGCGCAACCTGGGTTTTGTCGTCGACAACGAGGGCGACGCCTCCCTGCATATCGGCGACGACGGACTGGTCGATGTACCCCGCTGGCGCCACGCCGTCATCAATTTCCCGCACCCGCTCCTGAAGCAGGGGCTGGTCATTCTCGATACCCCGGGCTTGAATGCGATCGGCACCGAGCCCGAACTCACGCTGTCACTGTTGCCCAACGCCCATGCCGTGCTGTTCATTCTGGCCGCCGATACCGGCGTCACCCAGTCCGACCTGAACATCTGGAAAGAGTCCGTCAGCGAAAGCGGCAAGCGGGGGCGCATGGTCGTCCTCAACAAAATCGACGGTTTGTGGGACGAACTCAAGTCGGTCAAGGAAATCGAGGCGGAAATCAAAAAACAGGTCACCTCCTGCGCCTCCATCCTCAACCTGCCCAGCCGCCAGATTTTCCCGGTTTCCGCCCAGAAGGGACTGGTCGCCAAGATCAACGGCGATGAGGCGCTGCTGCGGCGCAGCCAGTTGCCGGTCCTGGAGAAGGCCCTTTCCGCCGAACTCATCCCCTCCAAGCAGGAGATTGTTCGTGACGGTTCGGAGCGCGTCTTCAACGACGGCTACCAGTACGTCCGTGGGCTGCTCGATTCGCGCCTCGCCGCCATGCGCGACCAGTTGCGCGAGCTGGGCGACCTGCGCGGCAAAAACGCCGGCGTGGTCGAATATATGATGACCAAGGTGCGTTCAGAAAAAGAGGAATTTGAAGCCGAGTTGCAGCGCTACTACGCCGTGCGCAGCATTTTTTCGACCCTGAGCAACAACCTTTTCGGCCACCTCGGTCTTGATTCCATGCGCCAGCTCACCTACCGCACACGCGAGGCCATGCTTAGCGCCACCTTCTCAAATGCGCTGTCGGAAGCCATGTCCCGTTACTTTGCCGCCGCGCACGAAGCCCTGCAGAAATCGAACCGGGAAATCGGCGAAATCCTCAACATGATGGAGGCGGTGTATAAAAAATTCTCGGTCGAACACGGCCTCAAGCTCGGATCGCCAACCCATTTTTCCTTGATCCGCTACGAAAAGGAAATCGACCGCCTCGAGCATTGGTGCGATACCCATCTCAACACCATGGCCAACCTCATCCGGCACGAAAAGAAGAACGTCACGCAGAAATTCTTCGACGGAGTGGCAGCGCAGGTCTACCGCGCCTTCGAGAAGGCCAACCGGGATGCCGAAATCTGGCTGCGCGCCATCATGGCCCCGATGGAAACCCAGGTGCGCGAACACCAGATCCAGTTAAAGCGGCGGCTGGAAAGCATCAAGCGCATCCACCATGCGACTGATTCTCTGGAAGACCGCATCATCGAGCTGCAAGGCATCGAAAATTCCCTGCTGCAACAAATCGATTCGCTTGAGCACGTCAGCGCCGACGTTCGCCGCCTGCTGGCGGTACAGATTCCGACAATACGCCGCGCCGCCTGAATCTCTATTTCCCGGTCATGCGCTGGAACTTGGCCATCAACTGATCCTGGCTTTCGGCGTGGGCCGGATCTTTGACGATGCAATCGACCGGGCAGACCTGCACGCATTGCGGCTCGTCGTAGTGGCCGACGCATTCGGTGCACTTCTCCGGATCGATAACATAGTACTCGTCGCCCTGGCTGATCGCCTCGTTCGGGCACTCCGGCTCGCACACGTCGCAATTGATGCATTCTTCGGTAATTATCAAGGCCATGGTGTCATTCCTTCTGAAGTTCTGGATAAGAAAGGGGGTTCGGCTCGGCGCCTAGAGATCGAGGTTTTTGCCCATAAGGTGCTGCACGACGCTCGGGTGCACAAATTTGCCGACATCACCGCCAAAGCGGGCGATTTCACGAATCATGGTGGCTGAAACGAACATGAACTGGTCGCTGGGCGTCATAAAGACGGTTTCGATATCGGGGCAGAGGCTGCGATTCATTCCCGCCATCTGAAATTCATATTCGAAGTCGGAAGCCGCGCGCAGGCCGCGCAAAATCACCTTGGCACCGCATTCGCGCACAAAATGGATCAGCAAGGTGTCGAATCCGACAATTTCGATATTGGGAATGTCGCAAAGCACCTCGCGAGCGATTTCGATGCGCTCGTTCAGGGTAAACAGGGGCCGCTTGCCTGGACTCTCGGCGATCCCCACCAGCAGTTTTTCGAACAGCGGCGCGGCGCGGCGCACGAGGTCTTCGTGACCCCGCGTCATTGGGTCAAAAGTTCCAGGATAAATCGCCCAACGATTATTCAACATGCTTTTCTTCCCGTCGCAGCAAGTGAAAATGCACCTCTCCCGCTTTGCCGTGCCGCACGACACACCAGCCGGGAAATGGGTCACCGCTGGCGGCCCACTCATATTCCGCTTCAAGATACAGCGCCGCGTCCGGTTTGAACAAGCGGCCCAGAACAGGCGCCAGCCTGCCCATCCAACCCTGACGGAAAGGCGCATCAACAAAAACGAGGTCAAAACGCTCTTCCGCCGCAGAGGCGTATTGTAGCGCATCCCCCGCCCTGATCTCCAGCCGCGCCGGATCGGCGCCCAGCCGCTCGGCGTTCTGGCGCAGCGCCGCCAATACCCGCGGCGCTTTTTCGACCAGAACGACCCGTTCGGCGCCACGCGAGGCCGCCTCAAACCCCAGGGCACCGCTGCCGGCGAACAGATCAAGGCAGGACAACCCGGTCAAATCCTGGCCCAGCCAGTTGAACAGGGTCTCGCGCACCCGGTCGGGCGTTGGCCGCAAGCCCTCGGCTTCGGGAAAGCGCAACAGACGGCGGCGCCAAGCGCCCCCAATGATGCGGACAGTGTTCAATCCGCCGCCACCATGATTGTGACCAGATGCTCCTGGCGCACATGACGGGCAAAAGCCGCACGGATCTGCTCGGCGGTTACCTCCGAAACTTTTTGCCGGTAGGTGTCGAGATAATCAAGAGGCAACCCATAAAAACCGATCACGGCAACGTTGTCGAGGATCTTGCGGTTGCTGTCGAGCCGTAACGGGAAACTGCCGGTCAGATTGGCCTTGGCCGCCGCCAGTTCTTTCTCGCTCGGACCGCTGCGGATGAATTCGCGCAGAATGCTGCGCGTCAAGGCCAGGGCGTCACCCGCCTGTGCCCGCTTGGTCTGCAAACCGATCTGAAAGGGCCCCGCTTGGCGCAAAGGAGCAAAATAACTATAGACGCTATAGGCATAGCCGCGCCGTTCACGCACCTCCTTCATCAGGCGCGAGACAAAGCCGCCGCCCCCCAGACTGTAATTCCCCACCAGCAGCGGGAAAAAATCGGGGTGGCCGCGTTCAATGGCAGGAACGCCGAGATGAATGTGGCTCTGGCTGGCCGGATGCCCGATTTTCCGAACCAACTCGGGCGGCGCCAGCGGCGGGGCCGGCAATTCGGCGGGCTGGCCGGGCGGTAGCGCCACTGCCAGGCGCTCGGCAATGGCCTCGGCCTCAGCACGGGAAATCTTGCCGACTAGGGTAATTGTGGCGTTTCTGGCGTTGTAGAAGCGCCGGTAAAAGGTGCGGGCGTCGTCAACGGCCAGTCCGGCCAAGGTTTCCGGCGTGGCTTGGCGGCCATAGGCATGCGCCGGATACATGGCCTGCCAGAGCGCTCTGCCCGCGATCCCTTCCGGACGTGTCAGAGCCTCTTTCAGACTGGCGATCGTTCGCGCCCGTTCACGGGCAAAAACAGATTTGTCGAAACGCGGCGACTGCAGGACGGTCTGCATGACACCAAGCGCGGCTTCCATTTTGTCCTCATCGGTCAGGGTGCGCAGGCTGACCGAAGCCCGGTCGGTATCGGCTCCGCCCCCCAGATGCGCACCCACATCGGCCAGGCGGTCGGCAATGGCATTTTCGTCCAGCCCCCCCGCCCCCAAATCGAGGACGCTGCGCGTCAGACCGGCCAGACCCGATTTTCCGGGCGGGTCAAACATGGAGCCGGCGGCGAAATCAACCTGCACATCGAGGATGGGCAAGGCCTGTGCTTCGGCAAAATAGACCCGAGCCCCCGAAGTCGACACCCAATGCTCAATACGAACCCCGGCAATTGCGGACCACGCCGACAGCAGCGCCCACAGAAAGAGAACCGTACGAAACATCACGTCTTTCTCAGCCTTTCCCTTGAATAATCGAGCGCCCCACCGGGTCGCGGGCGCATTGTACCAGCAGGCCACTCCTGGCCGGCGAATGGCCTCAAACCTAAGACAGATTTGAAGCGCGGCCACACCGCCGGCACCAGCCGATAAATTCGTCCAGCGGCATGGCCGGCGCGTACAGGTAGCCCTGGGCCAGATCACAACCAAGCGACCACAACATGTCGGCGGTTTCCTGATTTTCGACGCCTTCAGCCACTACGGTCATATTCAGGCGATGCGACAACTGGATGATGGACGCAATAATTTCCCGGTCGCGTTTGGTGCCGACGGCCTGACGCACAAAGCGCTGGTCGATTTTCACCTCCTCGACCGGCAAGCGTTGCAAATAGCTCATCCCTGCATAGCCGGTGCCAAAATCGTCAATCGCCAAGGTCAGCCCGAGTTGGTGCAGACGCCGCAACACCTCGGTCACCTGCGGCGTTTCCTCAACCATCATCGTTTCGGTGATTTCCAGCGAGAGGCGATGCGGCGGAACATCCCACATGGCCAATATCTGCATCACCAGATCGGGCAATTCGGCATCGAGCAAGTCGCTGGCCGAAAGATTGACCGAGAGCGGAATCTCAATACCCGCCTTGGTCAGGGCGGAAATGGCCTGCATGGCCTGGTTGAGCAGCCAGCGCGTGAAATTGTGGCGCAAGCCCAGTTTTTCCAAGGCAGCAATGATATGGTGCGGCGGCACATAATTTCCTTCGCCGCGCCACCAGCGCAGCAGCACCTCGGCCCCAACGCAGGCGGCCCCGGTCAAATTGACCAGAGGCTGCAGGTAAATGCCCATGCTGCCGTCTTCGTTCCCCATCAACGCCCGCTGCAAGTCCTTCTGAAAGCGGGCTTGGCCCGCCTCGATGGTCTCCATCGGGCGCTGATAAGAAAGCGTGTCCACACCGCTCTTGGCGGCATGCAAACGGGCGATGCGGGCCGACTGCACGAGGTAGAAGGCATCGTCGCCGTCATCCGGCCAGAGCGAACCGCCGCAGTAGGTCTCCAACTCCAGGCTGTCGCCGTCCAACGTCTCAAACGGATCGCCCAGAACGCCGCGCACCTTCATCATGGCCAAGGTCAACGGCGCGGCGCTCACCAGCGATGGCAGGACGATCAGCCATTCCCAGTTGTTCAGCGAATAAAGACGATCCTGCTCGCGCAGCGCCTTGGCCAGCCGTTCGGTCAGCTCGGCGCGCAACTGGCGCGCCGCCTCGGCCGTCATGCGATAGAGCGCCGGGGTCGGTGGCACAAAGAGGGAAACGATGCCGATCGATTGCGCCTTGGTGTGCTGGCGAATGCTTTGAGAAATATAAGCCAGCGCCTGCGGCAGTTTCGGCAAGCCGGTGGAAAAATCAATGGATGCCGGAGAATCCGGCAGGGATTCGTCAGGCGAGGTAGAGTTCACGGGGATCAATCCCATAAGCGTCAGGAGGCAGGGAGCGCAGGATGCGATAGGTCTCGCCCAATGCGTTGGCCGGATTCATCATCAAATCGAGCGTGCGCGGATAGCGCTCAATCGACTTGTCCGCCGCCAGGATGACAAGGACGCGCGGTTGCAGGCGGCGCACCCGGTTTTGCTGGATCACCACGGCCACCTCGCCGCTGTTGAGTTCGACCAGCGTGCCCACCGGATACAAGCCCATGCTCTGGATGAACTGATCGACCAATGCTGCCCTGAACTTGCTGCCGCGGCTGCCGATGAGCGCTTCAAGCGCGCGCTGGTGCGATACGCCGGAGTTGTAGCAGCGATTGCGGGTCATGGCGCAATAGGCATCGAGCATCCCGGCCAGCTCGGCATGGAGCGAAATTTTTTCGCCCTGCAAACGGCTGGGATAACCGCTGCCGTCGTAACGCTCGTGGTGTCCGGCAACGATCTCGAGCATTTCAGCGTCGAATGCTGGCTGTTTGCGCAACATCTCGAGAGAGCTGGCCACATGCGATTGGATCAAGGCGTATTCCTCCGCCGTCAGTTGGTCCGGCTTGTTGAGGACATCGCGCGGGATATCCACCTTGCCGATATCCTGCATCATCCCCACCAGACCGAGCTTCTCGACCATGTCCGCGGCCAGATTGAGAAAGCGCCCGAACACCATGAGATGCACCGAGACATCCACTGCGTGATCGTAGGAATACTGGTCCGTCGATTTCAGGCGCGTCAGCCAAAGCACGGCATCCGGATTACGGCTGACGCCTTCGGCCAATTCCCCGACCAGTTCGCCGATTTGTTCGATTTTCCCGCCGCCTTCCAGATCGGAGCTATTGCGGATGGCCTCCAGCGTCCGCTTGATGTCGTCGACAATCGGCGCCGAGTACAGCATTTCCGGCTCGAGCCGGCTCTGACCGTCAACTGGGTTGACCACCGGCGGCCTGGGAAAACGCCGGCCTGCGGTGGACCTGGTGCGCAACACTCGGCAAATCGCCGGAAAATCATCCGGCGTCGCCTGATCCGCCTGCACGTACTCCTCGACCGCCACCCGGCGCGGCGCGGGTTCAGAAGGCTTGAAACGGAAATGCGCGCCCCTTGCCTTGGCCTGTTCCCCCACCGAACGACTACGGTCGACCACCACGCTCCTGCAACAGCGCTGCAGTTCGGCAATCTGCTGCTCATCTTCAATCAGGAAGCCCTGAATCAAAAAAGGGGTCCCCAGCCAGGGACGATCGAGATCGCTGACAAACATGCCTGGGCACAGTTCGGACGTCGACAGGGTTTCTTTCACGCGCGCTTCATCAATCACAGGCCGATGCGTCGATTCTAAGCCTACGCCCCGCCAATGTCAGCATCAAATTCGCAACAGGGCCGCCATTCAAGCCTGACCCGGCAACACACCCAGGCGCCGGCAGATTTCCAGGGTCAGCGCCGACTGGTTCATGCTGTAGAAATGCAGCCCCGGCGCGCCGCCGCCGAGCAGGCGCTCGCACAGTTCGGTGACCACTTCCAGCCCGAAAGCGCGGATGGAATCGGTATCGTCGTAGAAACTCTCGAATTTGCGCCGCATCCAGCGCGGAATTTCCGTGCCGCTGACCTCCGAAAAACGGGCCAGTTTGGCAAAGCTGATGATGGGCATGATGCCGGGGAAGATGGGCACATCGACACCCAGAGCTCGCGCATGATCGACAAAATGGAAATAAGCATCCGGGTTGTAGAAATACTGGGTAATGGCTGAGTCAGCACCAGCCCGAACTTTGCGCGCAAAGGCTTCGAGATCGTCTTTCGGGCTTTTGGCCTGCGGATGCCATTCCGGGTAAGCGGCCACTTCGATCCGGAACCAGTCGCCGGTTTCGTGGCGAATGAATTCGACCAGTTCGTTGGCGTGGCGCAGTTCTCCGGCTTCGGCCATACCGGAGGGCAAATCGCCACGCAGGGCGACGATGCGTTTGATTCCCTTGTCTTGGTAACGCTGCAAGATGTCGCGGATGTCGGCGCGCGACGAACCTACACAGGAAAGATGCGGTGCAGCGTTATGGCCTTCGGCGGCGATTTCCTGAATGACGTCGAAGGTGCGCTCGCGGGTCGAACCACCGGCACCATAGGTGACCGAAAAAAACGCCGGCTTCAGGACAGCCAGTTTGGCGCGCTCGGCCCGCAGTTTTTCGAAACCGGCCGGTGATTGCGGCGGAAAAAATTCGACGGAAATTTCGGTGGGGATCATGGATTTTTAGATCAATTTTGAAAATCAGTTCGTGCCACTGGGCAACAAAAGGGCGGAGAGCGCCCACGACACGATACTGTAGAGCACCGAACCGAAGAGCGCCGACCAGAAGCCGTTGACGGAAAATCCGGGCACCAGATAAGCCGCCAGTTGAAACAGCAAGGCGTTGAGAACGAAGATGAAGACCCCCAGCGTCAGGATGGTGACCGGCAACGTCAACAAAAGCAGCAGCGGGCGCAGCAGCGCGTTGATCAGGCCAAGCACGACGACGACCAGCAATGCCGTGCCAAGACTCTTGATTTTGATCGAGGGCAGCAGGTAAGGCAGCAGCAGGAGCGCTCCCGTATTGATCGCCCAGACAATGAGAATCCGCATCTTCGCAGCTCCGGTCAATAACGGTAGTGCTCAGCCTTGTACGGGCCGTTCAGCGGCACACCGATGTAGGCAGCCTGTTGCTCGGTCAGTTGAGTCAGTTGCGCATTCAGCTTCTTCAACTGCAGACGCGCCACCTTTTCATCCAGATGCTTGGGCAACGTGTAGACACCGATCGGGTAATCGGCGGTACGCGTAAACAGCTCGATCTGGGCGATGGTCTGGTTGGCGAAGCTGGACGACATCACATAGGACGGATGACCGGTACCACAGCCCAGATTAACCAGGCGGCCCTTGGCCAGCAGGATGATGCGCTTGCTGGGTTTACCATCAACTGCGGGGAAGATGACGTGATCGACCTGCGGCTTGATTTCCTCCCATTGGTACTTCTCGATCGAAGCGACGTCGATCTCATTGTCGAAGTGGCCGATGTTGCAGACGATGGCCTGATCCTTCATCTTGACCATGTGCTCGTGCGTGATGACGTGATAATTGCCGGTGGCGGTGACGAAAATGTCGGCCTTGTCGGCGGCGTATTCCATGGTGACGACGCGGTAGCCTTCCATCGCCGCCTGCAGCGCGCAGATCGGGTCGATTTCAGTGACCCACACTTGCGCTGACAGGGCGCGCAAGGCTTGCGCCGAACCTTTGCCGACATCGCCATAACCGGCGACGAGTGCGATCTTGCCGGCCACCATCACGTCGGTGGCACGCTTGATGCCATCGACCAGCGATTCGCGGCAGCCGTACAGGTTGTCGAACTTGGACTTGGTGACCGAGTCGTTGACATTGATGGCCGGGAATTTCAGATCGCCGCGCTCATGCATCTGATAAAGGCGGTTCACTCCGGTCGTGGTTTCCTCGGTGACGCCCTTGATCTGCGCCAGCCGGACGGAGTACCAGTTTGGGTCCTGGGCCAGCCTGGCCTTGATCGCTGCGAACAGAACGCGTTCCTCCTCCGAACCGGGGTTGGCCAGCACGGAGCTATCCTTCTCGGCGCGGGCGCCCAGATGCAGCAGCAGCGTGGCATCGCCGCCATCGTCGAGGATCATGTTGGAATAGCCGCCATCCGGCCATTCGAAAATGCGGTGGGTGTACTCCCAGTATTGCTCCAGCGATTCGCCCTTGACGGCAAACACCGGGATGCCCTGCGCAGCGATGGCCGCGGCGGCATGATCCTGGGTCGAGAAAATGTTGCAGGAAGCCCAGCGCACTTGGGCGCCAAGCGTTTCCAGTGTTTCGATCAGCACGGCGGTCTGGATGGTCATGTGCAGCGAGCCGGTGATGCGTGCACCCCGCAGCGGTTCCAGTGCCGCATATTCTTCGCGGATGGCCATCAGACCGGGCATTTCGGTCTCGGCAATGCGAATTTCCTTGCGCCCCCACTCGGCGAGCGAGAGGTCGGCAACCACATAGTCTTTTTCAGCCACAGCGTTCATAAAAACTCCTTAGCGTGTGGCCGGGGGAAGCGGCGTAGCGGCAATGCTCACCATCCTCCATGCCCGGCATGGGTTGGGTGAGCGCCGTTACAACAAGAGGGAAACTGGCCGAGCCTAGGATGGTCTGAACACCATCTCGCAGCGCTCCTCGGCAGCGGGCCGCATTATACCCCGACCCCAGCATCGCCGTAACCCCCTGTCGACAAAGCGGAATTTACTGCCAGTGCAGCAGAAACTGGTTCAGGTCGTCCGGATGAAAAAAGACCAGGCGAACTTCCTCGATATCCTGATCCTCACCCAGAAAGGCGCGCAACGTGGCACCAACGACGGCAGCTGCCTCCGCCGGAGGGTAAGCATACACTCCCGTAGAAATGGCGGGAAAAGCGATGGTCTTGAGCCCTTTCTCGCGCGCCAGCAATAGGGCGTTGCGGTAACAGGCGGCGAGCAGTTCGGCCTCGCGGCCACCGTGGCAGCCATAAATCGGGCCGACCGTGTGAATCACCCACTTCGCCACCAACCTGCCTCCGGGCGTGATGACTACCAGCCCCGTGAACAACCCCTCCGGATGGCTGGTGGCGCGCAACTGCCGACAGGCGGCAGTCAGCGCTT
>JAKJFA010000021.1:21130-33166 GCA_022705135.1 Pseudomonadota bacterium
CCCGCCGATGAATCGCGCCATCGACCCCGCCGCCGCCCAGCAAAGAAGAATTGGCCGCATTGACAATCGCATCAACGGCGTGATCGGTCAGATCGCCAAGATAAAGCCCAATCCTGCCATCGAGGAGGAAATGGAGCGGGAATAGCCCGTCCGTCGTAACGTTCCGGCCCGTGCGCCGCGCCATACCGGGCTCAGAATTTTCCCGTACTGCGGCGCTGGGCCTCAACCTCCAACACCCGTTCTCCAGCCGCCAGCTTGTCGAGGACCCCGTTGACGAACTTATGACCATCGCTGCCGCCGAAGGCCTTGGCCAGCTCAATGGCCTCGTTGATGACGACGCGGTAAGGGGTTTCCGGCTGCTGGCTGAGTTCGAAGGCCCCCATCAGCAAAATGCAGGACTCGATGGGTGACAATTCGGCAAAGCTGCGGTCGAGATGGGGCGTCACCAGCGCCACCAAGGCATCACTGCCCTCAATGACGCCGCGCACAAGAGCCAGACAGAACTCGCGGTCCGCCTTGGCGTAGCCTTCCATTTCGTGCAAGTGCGCTTCAATCGCCGCCGCGTCATTGCTGCCCAGACGCCACTGATAAAGCCCCTGCAGTGCGAATTCACGGGCACGGCGACGCGCTGATTTGGCCGGTGGCCGGGGTGTTTTTCCAGTTTCAGTCATTCTTTTTCAAGGCCTTCTGCAAATTGGCCATTTCCACTGCCGCCTGGGCGCAGTCGGTTCCCTTCTGCCGCATGCGCGCCAGTGCCTGATCATCATTTTCCGTGGTCAAAATGCCGTTGGCGATGGGGATACCCGTCTCCAGTTGCACTTCCATGACGGCACGGCAAGCATCGTTGGAAACCACCTCGAAATGGTAGGTCTCACCCCGGATCACCGCGCCCAAGGCGACGAGGGCGCTAAAACGGCCGCTTTGCGCCATGGTTTGCAGGGCCAGCGGAAGTTCCAGCGCACCGGGCACGGTAGCGATGGTCATCTCCGCTTCGGCCACGCCCAAGCGTTTCAATTCGGCCACGCAAGCCGACAGCAGGCCTTCGCCAATCTCCGGATTGAAACGCGCCATGACCAAACCGACCTTGTGGCCGCTGGCATCAAGACTGGAGGGGTATTCGTGAATTTGGTCAAAGCGGGGCATGCGATAGCTCTGAGAGTGAAGAGACAAAACCGGTGACTTCGAGTTCAAAACCGTGCACCGAGGGCATCTTGTGCGGGCTGGACAGCGCGCGGAAACGCTTGACCCCCTGATCGCGCAAAATCTGGGCGCCAATGCCATAACTGCGGGGATCCCATTTCGGGCTGACGGGCTGGCCATCACCGGTCAGGCGATCAAGCAGGGCCTTGCCGTCCTCGGTGTGGTGCATCAGCACAATCACGCCATGGCCGAACCTGGCCAGCGCCACCATGGCCTGATCGATAGTGAAGGTCAGGCGGCGACCGGTCGGGTCGAGAAAATCAAGGACGGACAGGGGATCATGCACCCGCACCAACGTTTCCTCATCGGGCGGAATGCTGCCATAGCTCAAAGCCAGGTGGGTAGCGCCGGAGATGCGCTCCACATAGGCGTGCAAATGGAATTCCCCGTGCGCTGTCTGCACCGGTTTGCTCAAAACCCGTTCGACCAGGGTTTCGGAAGAGGCGCGATAATGGATCAGATCGGAGATGGTGCCGATCTTGAGGCCGTGCGCCCGGCCGAATTCGATCAGCTGCGGCAGCCGCGCCATGCTACCGTCGTCGTTCATGATTTCGCAGATCACTGCCGCCGGTTCCAGTCCGGCCAGCGCCGCCAGATCGCAACCTGCCTCGGTGTGGCCGGCGCGGACTAGAACACCACCCGGACGGGCCATGATCGGGAAAATATGCCCCGGCTGGACAATATCCTCGGCAACGGCATCTTTGTTCACGGCCGCCTGCACCGTACGCGCCCGATCGGCAGCCGAAATCCCTGTCGTTACCCCTTCAGCCGCCTCGATTGAGGTGGTGAAAGCGGTGTTGAAGGCGCTCTTGTTGTCACGCGCCATCAGGGAAAGGCCGAGTTGCTTGCAGCGCGCCTCGGTCAGCGTCAGGCAAATGAGGCCGCGCGCATGCTTGGCCATGAAATTGACGGCCTCCGGCGTCACATGCTCGGCGGCCATGACCAGATCTCCTTCGTTTTCACGGTCTTCCTCATCGACCAGGATGATCATGCGTCCTGCCTTGAGTTCGGCAATGATCGTTTCGGTAGAGGAAATATCGGCGGTGTGCGCAGGCATTGCAGTTCTTTTCGCGGTCAGGCTGGAATTGGAGAGGCGGGATCAAAGCCCGCAGTGACGCGACATTCTCTCAAATCTTTCGGAAATTAGCGAACCCAATCCAGGCAGCAGCTGGCTCGAAAAATGTAGCGAGCGCCGCCAGTTTGGCCGCGCCCGGAACACCGCGACGAGACAGTACAAGCAAGTACGGCGAGGAGCGAGTACCGCGTAAGGCCAAAATGGCAAGCGCAGTAATTTTTGAGGCAGCTTCTTACATCTGGCGGAACAAATGGGCATACCCACGGCTCACCGGCAGAATTTCAGCCCGGTCGCGCAATTTGAGGCCGAGTCGACCCAGACGATCATTGCCAGCGGAAACAATTTGACGGGTATTAACCAGAGTGCCCCGATGCACCTGCCAGAACTGCTCGGGATCGAGTTGTTCGGCAAGTTCCTTGATTGGTGTCCGGATCAGCAGTTGGGCGTCGGCTGTGAAGACCAGGGTGTATTTATCCGCCGCCTGAAAGTAGCACACTTCGTCGACTCCGACGAGGCGGACAGAATTTCCGCACTGCGCCTTGATCCAGCGCAGATATTGGGGTGCGGCTGCAGCCCCAGATGCCAGCCACTGGCGCAACTGCTCCAGCGCCTTGGTATCAGCCGGGGCGTCGGCTTGCCGCAAGCGTTCAATCGTCTTCCTGAGGCGGTCATCGCGCACCGGCTTCAACAGATAATCGACTGCAGCGCGCTCAAAGGCCTCGACGGCATACTGGTCATAGGCGGTGACGAAAACCAGTCGGCAGGGAACACTCAAGCCTTGCGCCACCTCCAGCCCGCTCAACCCAGGCATGCGGATGTCGAGAAAGGCGATGTCGGGACGCTCGCAGTTGATGCGCGCCAAAGCCTCATTCCCGTCGCCGACGCAGGCAATGATGTCGAGCTCCGGCCACAGTGCACCCAGACGCGCGCACAAATGCGCCGCCAGGTGCGGCTCATCCTCGGCGATGAGTGCACGGGTCTGTTTTTCCCCGCCCCTCATGCCGGAACCTCAAGCAAGGCCGTCATGCCGCCCTCCGCGTTCTCGCTCAGTTGCAGCCGGGCCGCTCCGGCATAAAGACTTTCCAGTCGGGCCCGGACGTTCACCAGACCAAGGCCCTGGCCTGAATTCCCCTTTAAGCCGGCACCATTATCGCGCACCGCCAGAACGAGGCGCCCGCCGGAAAGCGCGGCGGAAACGCGGATCATCCCGCCTTCCGGTTTCGGCTCGATGCCGTGGACGACGGCATTCTCGACCAGGGGCTGCAGCAGCATGGGAGGAAAAGGCAAGGAGCGCAACTCGGGGGCAAAGTCGAAAGCGTAATCCAGGCGCGCGCCCAAGCGGATTTTGAGAATTGCCAGATAGGCTTGAAGCAGGGCCACCTCATCCCCCAGGCTGCCCTGTCCGGCACGCGTGCGCGCCAGGCTGGCGCGCAGATAAACAATGAGCGATTCGAGCAATTTGGCCGCCAGTCCGGGATCAGCACCGATCAAGGCACTGACGTTGGAGAGGGTATTGAACAGGAAATGCGGTTCGATCTGTGCCTGAAGCATTTTCAGTTGTGCCTCGATGCGGCCTTTTTCGGCCTCAAGCCGCTGCAGCTCGCGGGCCTGAACTTCGGCTTGCAGTTTGTTGTTGCGCTCGCGCAGGTAAAAGAAAGCGGAAACGATGCCGCCGAAGACCAAGCCGATCAGAATGGCCATTCCGGCCTCGGATTGAGACGGAGGCAGACTGAAATTCCCGATAAAACGAGCCAGTACGTACCCCAGCGCACTGCTGGTGGGAATCGCCAACGTCACCGCCAGCAGCCGGATCAGGCCCGGCTGGGTCAGCCGCACGGCAACAGCGGTAAACAGGCAGATGGAAAATCCGATGCAGTTCGAAAAAAGCAGATTGATGGCAAAGCCCATGCCGAAACCAATCGCCGTCAGGAAGACGGCAATCAGCGTATTGATGAGCAGGGTAACGGCAAAGTAAGTAAGGTAGGCCATCGGGACACCGGATCAGGTTGTTTTTTCACTCTCCAGGTATTCTCGCACTTTGCGCGCTTCCCAGTCAGCCCCAAGCCAAGGGCGGCGCCTGAGCATACTCAGACCGTGCAGGGCCAGCCCGATTCCCCAGCCCAGCAGCGGCCACTGGAACCAGAGAACCTCCGGCCGACTCAGCAAATTGATGGCAGCAAGCCCCGTATTGATCAGGACAAAGAAAAAGACGTGGTGATAGAAACCGCGCAGACGGTGCACATGGATCAGCGCCCGCTGTTCCTGGGTGCTGGCGGCATAGGACAGAGCAAATGGGTGGTGGCAAGGCATAGCATCTCCTTTCATCAATAGTTGCCCGTTCGTAACGGGATGGCGCCAGTGTGCACACCGATCGCCAGGGGGAACAGCACATTGCGACGAAACGCCGGAAGGATGCCCTGAAATGCCGACAGGCGCGACGAAAGGTATCAGAACGCCAACCCGCCGGAGACTTCAATCACCTTGAGTCTGTAGTGTTCTTGCGCAGCCTGATATGATGATATGGTTCGGTACTGGAGCAGCCAGGTGTCGCTTTCTCCCCCCCATTCCCCAGAGTCGACCGCAGAGGAACGCGCGCTGATCCTTCCCGGCTATATCCGCCGCGAAGCCGGGAGAATTGTCGTCGATCCGGCCCAGTTCCCCTCCAAACAGGAATTCGAACGCATCATCGAACGCATCTTTGCCGCCGGTTTTTTTCTGCGCGGTCTCGACTACCCGGTTTTTCAGTCCCTGCTCTATGGCAAGCACAGTCCCGTCTGCCCGTCTGGTGTCTTTCTGGCGCAGGAAATCACCGCCTTCGCGCCGGAGCGCCAATCCCTCTACCACCCGCTCAAAATCACCGAAGACCAGGCCGAATACCTGTTCGAGCCGGTCGCGCTCGAACGGCCGTTTGAAGCCCCCCTCTTTGAATCCGGCGAGGATGGCCAGGAAATCCAGGTGGGTGTCGAACAACGCACAGAGCGCATCCCGGCCGAACTCGATCTGGACGAATTCGTCGCTCATTGCTGGAAGAATGGCGTGCGTTTCGGCATCGACTGCAAACGGGTGCGCGGACTGCTTCAGGTCAAAAATCCGGAACGCGCCGTCATCGCCCGCAGCCTGCCGCCCACCGAAGGCAGGGACGCCGGGGTTGCGGAGCAGACTAAGGCTCTGCACCGCAGCAACGCCCCCAGCCTGCTGCCGGACGGCCGGGTCGACCTGAGCCATTACACCAATCGCTTTCCCCAGATTCACAAAGGCACCCTGCTGCTGATGAAGACGCCGCGCCAGCTCGGCGAAGTGGGCAGAAGCCTGGACGGCCAACCCATCGAGCCCCGCCTGCCCAACGACTTCGAGATTCAGACGCTGGCAGGCGAAGGCACCCACATCGAACGCTACGAAGAGCGGGAATATCTGGTCGCTTCGATCAGCGGCTTTCTCGACATCGACGCCCAAACCAACCGAATCTCGGTGACCGAGAAAATCGTCAACCGCGAAGGCGTCAGCGCCCGCACCACCGGCGACCTCATCCTGGAAGGCGATCAATATGAGGAATATGGCGAAGTCCAGGAGGGCCGGGTTGTCGAAGGCAAAAATCTAGTCTTCCACGCTGATGTCTTTGGCCGTGTTTCATCGACAGGCGGCAACATCCTGATCGACAGCAACCTGTCGGGCGGCATGGCGCTCAATCGCAACGGCGATATCGAAGTGCGGGGGATGGCTTCGAACGCCGTCCTGCGCAGCGCCCACGGCACCATTCGGACACAACGTGCCGAAAATTCCGTCCTGGTGGCCGACTGTGTGGAAATCGAATCGGCCGTGCAATGCACCATCCTGGCCGAAGTGATCGTACTGGGAACAGCCGCCGCTTGCACCATCGGTGGCAAGCGCGTCAGCATCGGCGAACTGCGCGACCACGGCCCCGATGACACCATGATCTCGATGCTCATGCCCGATTTGAGCGGCTTCGATCGCCTGCAGGCGGAGGAACGCAAGTACCTGGCCGAGTGCGAAGAGGTCAGCGCCAAATTGCGGCAGAACCTCGGCGCCATGACCAGTGACCCGGAACTGCAGCACTACCTTCTGCTGGCCGGCAAACTGCAGCGCAAGGAAATCACGCTATCGCCGCAGCAGCGGGCCAAGTTCCAGCACCTCGCCGCGCACCTGGCGCCCACACTGAAACGGATCAAACAAACGCGCGACGATGCTGCCGCCATGCAACTCGAGATCAACGGCGTCCATGAGCGCATCGACAAGATCGAGGAACAAAAGAGAAAGGCTTCCGACGGCATTGGCTGCACCCTGGAGAACGTGCAGGGAGAAGTGCGGGTGCGCCCGCTGGTGGTGTTGCTTGATGCACCGCCCCTGCATCGCATGTCTCCGCGTGACTTGCGCGTGCACCTGCGCAACTCGGTGGCGGGAGAGAAAATGCTTTTCTCCGGCAACGACAATCATTTTTCCTGGCAACACCAGAGCTGAGGAACACCTGAGCCGACTGCCTCCGGTCAAGTCGAAAATCTGCCCCCACCATGCGATAATGGCTTTTTTCAACAAGGAGACTCCGGTGAAAAACACTGTCTTGGTCAATCTTTCCAACCGCCACATCCACCTCTCGCAAGAGGACGTCGACATCCTGTTCGGCAAGGGCCATCAATTAACCCACATGAAGGATCTGATGCAGCCGGGCCAGTTCGCCTGCACCGAATGCGTCACGGTCATCGGCGACAAGGGCAAGCTCGAAAATGTGCGTGTACTGGGCCCGACGCGTAAGGAAACCCAGCTCGAGATCATGCAGAGCGACGCGGTCAAAATCACGATGAATCCGGTTCCAGCGCGCGAATCCGGCAAGATCGCCGGCAGCGCGTCCTTCGAGCTGGTCGGCCCAGCCGGACGGGTCAAGAAGGAACAAGGCATGATCGTCGCTGTCCGCCACATCCACCTCGATCCCAAAACCGCCGAGGAAATGGGTCTGGCCGACAATGAGGTGGTCAGCATCCGCGCCGGCGCGCCCGGCCGCCAGGTCGTTTTCGAGAACGTCGTGGCACGCGTGAGTCCGTCTTTCCTCGCCGAATGCCACATTGACTTCGATGAAGGCAATGCCTGCGGCATTGGCAATGGCAGTCAGGCTGAAGTCATCAAGAAAAGCGCCTGCTGCTGCGGCTGATCTGCCGCCCGCTTTTGCCGAAACCCCCTCCGCCGGCATTCCGGGGAGGGGGTTTCTTTTACTGGTTATTCCATTTCCAGATCAATTGTGACGCGAAGACGCGCCGAAGACAGCCCGATGAGCACGGGCGAGGCAAAGTTGAAAACATTGTTTCAGCGAAGGCTAATTTGGCGCAGCCGATGTTAAGCGAAGCGGCCATCGCTACAAAATCACGGTTAGAAATGGAATTACCCGATCAGAAGCGCAGCACCGTCAGGAGGGATTCCACCTCGTCGCGCGATTCGTCCAGAATCGTCTGCAGCGTCTGTTTGCCGATCAGCATGTCAATATTCGCCACCGCCTCCGGCCGGTTGTAGCCCTCCAGGCAACTCAGCAAAGGCCGTTCGACCGGGGCCAGATCAGTCGCCAGCAGCAACGTGTCCCCCAGCGAAACAGGCGGCAGCGCCAGATAACCCAGCCAGAAATATTCAATCGCCTCCATGACCGCCTGCGGCACCATCAAGGCCCGCAGCACGGCGCGTCCGAGCGCCAGTTCACCTTCGGCGTCGTCCTCGCTCAACCCCTCGCTCAACATGCCGGGGAATTCCGCCGCACGCGACAGCAGATAAAAGCCGCCAATGTCGTGGATCACCGCGGCAAACATCGCAGCTTCCGGATCCTGGTGGGTCACCTGCCGCGCCAACATGCGGGCAAGCGAAGCCACATGCGTCGTGTATTCCCACAGCCGCGCGGCCATCTGCCGCTCCGCCCGCGTATTGGGCGACTGCGCCATCTGGCGCACCATCAACACCGTCGCCAGGTTGCTGACGACACGGAATCCCAGACGGGAAACCGCGGTGCGCACATCGGCAATCTCATGGCCGGACAGGTTGAAAATTGGCGAATTCGCCATCGCCACCACGCGCGCCGCCAGAATGGGTTCGGCCTGAACCAGGCGCGACGCCAGATCAATGTGGCAATCCGGCGCATCGAGCGCTTCCCGCACCCTGAGTGCGACATTGACGCTGGCGGGAAGACTCAGCTTGCCCTCCGAAATTTCGGCGGCAAGCTGCTTCAGTATTTCGACACGGTTCAGCATTTCGGCCATCACAACCCGACAAGATCAGCCACATGGGCCATTCTACCCTGTTCGTCCGATACAATACACGAAAGCAAATTCATCCTAGAAACCTCAGTTGACCGTTATTTGCTGGTTGGAATTCCTGATGAAACTTGAGCATTCCGGCTTTGCTGACTTTCACCGTTTGGGTGAGGCCGCTACGCTTCCGTGTGCACGGCTGGCGAGGCACACGGCTGTGTTGCTCGTCCTTGCAGAGAATGACTATGCAGCGTCCTCGCGTCGTGCCGTGCACCCCGCCAACCATGCCCACAGAATCGTCCAACTGAGGTTTCTAGGATCATAGGAGGGTTCGACTTTGCCCAGCGCACAACGGCTCGCATTGTCCGGCCTTGCCGTCTTTCTTCTGCTGGTCTGCGCTACCGGCCTCGCCCGGGCGCTCCCCACCTTCGCTGAGGTCAAAAACGCCCATACCAGTTCGGACGCCTGGCTTCTGGCCCGCGACGAGCGTCCGCTGCACCGCCTGCGCATCGATTTCCAGAAGCGGCGTTTTCCCTGGACCCGCATCGAGGACGTCTCCCCCGCCTTGCTGCGTGCCCTCCTCGTCTCCGAAGACCGCAATTTCTACGCCCATGACGGCGTCGACTGGGGTGCCGTCGCTTCCAGCGCCTGGCGCAATGTTTGGAACAGCAAAACGCGGGGCGCCAGCACGCTTTCGATGCAGTTGGTCGGACTGCTGGAAGAAGAAGGCCAGCGCCGTGAAGGCCGACGCAGCATGCCGCAAAAATTGGGCCAAGCCGGCGGTGCGCTCTGGCTCGAACGCCATTGGCAGAAAGACCAGATCCTCGAAGCCTACTTGAACCTCGTCAGTTTCCGCGGCGAATTGGTCGGCGTTGCCGCCATGAGCCACGGCCTGTTTGGCAAATGGCCGGATGGCCTCGATGAGCGCGAAAGCGCGCTGGCCGCCGCGCTGCTCCGTGCCCCGTCCGCCAACCCGGGCGTCGTCGCCAACCGTGCCTGCGCCGTGCTGCAGGACATGGCGGAACTTTCCGGTCGACCCGCCCAAAGCTGCGAAGGGCTCGATGCCTTGGCGCGCTTCTCCTTCTCGGGCGGCATGAAAAGCAAAGGGCAGGACATCCCAAGCCAACAGGCGCCGCATCTGGCGCAAAAGCTCCTCAGCCGCGCCGGCGAGCGGCTCAAATCGACGCTGGATGCCGATCTTCAGGACTTCGCCAACACCGCCCTGCGCCGCCACCTGCGCGAGCTCAGCCAACAGAATGCCGAAGACGGCGCCGTGCTGGTCCTGGACAACCGGAACGGCGACATTCTCGCCTGGGTCGGTTCGAGCGGCGTACTTTCGGAAGCATCAGAAGTCGATGGCGTGGTCGCGCTGCGTCAGGCCGGTTCCACCCTCAAGCCCTTTCTCTATGGACTGGCGCTGGAGCAGCGCGCCCTCACCGCCGCCTCGCTGGTGGAGGATTCGCCCTTGGCGGTAAGCACCAGCAATGGCCTCTATGTACCGCAAAACTACACGTCGCAGTACCGGGGCTGGGTCAGCGCCCGCATGGCGCTGGGCGGCTCGCTCAACATCCCGGCGGTGCGTACCCTGGTGCGTCTGGAGCCGGACGCCTTCCATCGGCGCTTGCGCCAGTTCGGCTTCGCCAACCTGACCGAGAGCGGCGATTATTACGGCTACAGCCTGGCCCTTGGCTCCGCCGACGTTTCGCTGCTGATGCTCGCCAATGCCTACCGGGCGCTCGCCAACGGCGGCCGCTGGACACCGCTCAGGGCAGTTCCCGAGGGCACGAGGATTCCCTGTTCCAGCGGCGGATGCGCCGGCGTTTTTGACAACAGCCCCCACCCGGCGGCAACACCCCAGGCATCGTTCATCGTCTCCGACATTTTGGCCGACCGTGCGGCGCGCGCCGGAACCTTCGGCCTCGAAAGCTGGCTCGCCACCCCGTACTGGAGCGCCGTCAAGACGGGCACCAGCAAGGACATGCGCGACAACTGGTGCGTGGGCTATTCGCGCCGCTATACCGTCGCCGTCTGGGTCGGCAACGCGGCGGGTGAAGCCATGCACGACGTTTCCGGCATCTCCGGCGCCGCCCCGGTCTGGCGCGCGCTCATGGACTGGCTGCATCGCGGCGACGAAAAAAGCGGCCACCCGCGCGTTGCCAGCGCTCCGCCCGCCGCTCCGCCCGGACTCGTCCGCCGCTCGATCCGCTTTGAGCCGTCCGGAGAGCCTCGCAGGACGGAATGGTTTTTGGCCGGAACTGAAATGAGCGTGATCCAACGGGCCACCCCGACCGCTCTAGCCCATATTGCCTACCCCGGCCAGGGCAGCATCATCGCCCTCGATCCTGACATTCCGCCGGAGCGGCAGCGCATCACCCTGCAACTCTCCGGCCAGCCCGGCGCCGGCTGGCGCTGGCAAATGGATCACTCAACCCAAAAGCCCTTCAAACAAGGCCAGTATTGGCTCCCAAGCCCAGGAAAACACGTCTTGAAACTGCTTGATGAACATCAGAAGCTCATTGAGTCGGTTGAATTCGAAGTGCGTGCATTACCGGCATCACAAGCCGGAAAAAATCCAAGGAAAAACCCAGACAGCGCGCGCACAAAATCAAATTAACCTGTCGTCGCTTTTATTCCCCCTTCAAACGCCTGTCGTCATAGCGCACTTCGATACGCATGAAGGTGTTAACGCGCTGGCCATTCTGCTCGCCCGCAGTAAAACGCGCTTGCTTAAAGGCGTTGACCGCAGCGGCAAGGCACACCTCCGGCAACTCGTTTTGCATGACTTCAACATCAAGCACTTGTCCCCGCTCATCAATCCGAAGCCCCAGGATCATCGTACCCGAGACGATGACCGAACGTGTTTCTGGCGTTTCCAGAGCAGGAACGTGAATTGCCGCCGGTTTTTTCGACAACTGATCCGTCGTCAAAAAAACCGGGGCCGGGATTGGAATCAACCCGGCATCCTTGGCTTGATTTCCGCTTTCTGCCCCCCCCTGAATCTTCGCGTTGGGCGCCTGCTGGACTGGCGGTGCTTCCAGGGCTTTCCGGGGCAAAGGCGCTGCCGCCCTTTCGTGCGGCGTAGCCAGGCGGTGCACGGTGATGCGCGCGGATGAGGGACGAATACCGGCTTCACCAACCCGCGCCGACCAACTGCGCCCGCCCAAGGCGAGCAAAAAAAAATGCAAGGAAAGGGACAACAGCAAAGCGAGCAACAGAGGCCAAGGCTTGCGCTTTCCGCAGGAAGAGGGGGAACGGGCCTGGGGCTGCCCCTTCCCCGTTTCCTCTTCGCAAAAACCCGGTTCCAATACTGAATTGCCAACTGGCGCCCCCAGGGCCAACCCCTTATGGAATCAGCTCCCGCCAAGTGACGCGCTTGCCCGTGAAAGCAGGCGGCCCTGCCGTGAACTGGACATTGGTATCGATTGTCGGAGTCGGCTTAGAAGAAGTCACGACGCCGACTACCGGCTTGCCCTGGATGTAAAAGACGTTGATCCCGACGATCGGCGAGCTATAGCGGCTCGA
>JAKJFA010000021.1:33180-33461 GCA_022705135.1 Pseudomonadota bacterium
CGCCTTCCACCAGCTTGCCCTCGATATGAACACGCTCCCCGGAATCCGGCAAATCAACATACCAGCCGCGCCCGGTATAGAAATTAACCGTATTGCTGCTGCCGATACGGCTCGGGGTCCCATCGGGATTGTTGGTCAAGGTCTGCGCAACCAGGGTCGTACGGGGATTATTAAGGGTTGTTGACGCATCATCATCCTTGATCGCATAGATGGACTGCGTTTGCGTTGTCGTCAAATCGCCCGTTTCGAGATATTTCCCGGTACCGATGATGACAATACGC